>NZ_CP195119.1:1594981-1913977 GCF_052056915.1 Methanosarcina sediminis
CTGATATCAGAGACTTCGTAGAACGGGGTAAAGTGAGCAAGAAGAGTCAAATACACATCAGCTATTGAGATTTTGTAGGCACCCATCACCATGGCGACGGCGGCGGCAAGAAAGAGAATAGCGAACAGGAAGATGAGAATGATAACCTTCCGGCCCTCTGAGAACCCTTCGACATCATCATACCCCATCCTTCTCAGGACATCCAGACTTTGGAAACATTCACTCATATAATACGCCCTTCTTATGTATCCTTTTCATCAAAATCCATACAGTTCCCTTTCGGGAGCAGCAAAAACATTGGACTTCAAGC
This sequence comes from Methanosarcina sediminis, assembly GCF_052056915.1. Classification (GTDB taxonomy): domain Archaea; phylum Halobacteriota; class Methanosarcinia; order Methanosarcinales; family Methanosarcinaceae; genus MTP4. The sequence continues at coordinate 1,595,292 of NZ_CP195119.1, forward strand.
CATTATTCCCCGCCAAAAAAGACAGGATCAGCGGAAATAAAGCAAGTGATCCAAAGCGCATAGAATTCAGCATTTTCAATTGATTCATATAAATCTCCAAATGTTAAATGTCAAATCCGCAACATGAAGCTTCATGACCCTGGAACCATAGAATAATATGAAATCCAGTAATACATACAAACATGAATTAAGTTCACAAAAATACATACCAAAAATAAATTAAGTATGCATTAATACTAAATATACAAAATTTAATATTACATAAACATTACTAAATAATCAAAAAGTATGTATAAAAAATAATAAAAAAGTAATCAAATTGTGTGCGACCGCCTCACCCTAAACAGGCGACCCGACAATTACTATTGGTAAGAATAAATTTTTTTTAATTTAAAGGCCTTAGTTCCTTATTTTTTACCTGTTTTTGCCCAGAAATGGGATTGTCAGATAGCCTCTGAATGTTGGGCATTCGTAACCCTCCACGTCCCCGATGTAATAAAGAAGAGAAGAATAGATCTGTTCATTCCTCTAACTTTTCTTCTCAATTTTCTATTCATTAACTACAGCTTAAAAAATATGTCTGCATGGTTCGTGATATGTGCCACGGGAATTGATGAAGTATTCTTTCATAGCCAAAAACTGAAATTATGCACCCTGGTCCACCTCCCACCAGAGCTTCACTCGCTTTGAATTTCCTGAAAGGACCATTTCACCTCCTTCTTCTTGCAGGACGGAGGAAAGGTATTCCCTGAGTATTTTTTCCTGGTCAGCTGTCTCAACACGGTATTCTTGTTTGAAGTCCTCGACAGCCGCATCAAGGTCGTGGAATACACGGGTATGCGGAAGCTGCAGGGTCTCCATGTTCGGGTAGATACCCATGTCATAGAGGACATGGAAAAGTACATCAGCCTTTGGACCGGAGCGGTACTCCTGACCGTGCAGGGCTGGCCAGAGGTCAATCATCCACTGTTCCCAGGGAGAACTTCCCAAAAACCAGTAGAGACAAACGCGCTTTGTTGCCAGCTTACACATCTTTTCCACGGCGGCACGGATGTCCGGCATCCCGAGGGAGTAGGAAGCAAATACGACGTCATAAAGCCCGGAAAGTTCTGAGGGATCAACGTCTTCCCACCGTTTTGCAACGACCTCCAGGTTCTCAACCCCTTCTTTGAAGGCGAACTCCTTCATGACCTCAACCATGCCTGCAGCAGGTTCCACAGCAGTCACGTGGGCACAGCGGGCGGCAAGGGGTACTGCAAGGGTTCCCGGGCCTGCTCCGACATCAAGAATCCTGGAAGCAGGACCTGCTCCCAGATCGGCAAAGACCCTGGCAACTCTTTGAGGGTTTTTGTTTGAACGCTCAAGGAATTCAAGGGCACGCTCCCGGGATTCCCATATTGATGCGCACTCCCCTTTCCCTCTTCTGGAAAGGTTCTGCTCATAGAGGTTTTTCCAGACCTCATTCCAGTCAATCTCGTCAATATTCATTCCTGTCTTCTCCTTCCTGACTATGTACAATTTGGCCGCTGGCCTGAACATTCTGCCATCCATATGCTGCCCTGGAAAATATGATGTGTACAGGGACAGGGGACATAATTCATACATTAAATAAAAAGATTCATACAAAATAATTTGCAATTATGTTTTAATTATTTATAACACATATCTATTTTACTAGTATTAGCAACTAATCACAAAAATAGGAAATTAAAGGTTACAACATATAAAAAAAGAAAAAAAATGAAGAAAGAAGAAGAAGAAGAAGAAAGGAAAGGAAAACAAAGAGAAGCAAGAGGAAGCAAGAGGAAGCAAAATTTAGGGCTCTTATAACAGCAGGATTTATCCGATGCCGGGGAAAATTATCCCTTCCTGCCGTTAACAAACAACTCCGTGAGATATCCCACGACTACCGATGTCCCCAGCATATAGGTAGCAAGCACGGCGGTATAGGTTATGCCAAAATAGTGAACCATCACAGGCAGAAGCGGAAGTTTTACGGCACGGGAATAGAGAAAAGTGCTGATAAAAGACGTCCTCATTCCACTTTTCCGGAGGTCCGAAAGAAGAGGGTACCACACATATATGGGACCTGAGCTAAGGATTCCTGTTCCGATTGAAAAAAACCAGCCTTTTATTCCCGCATGCTCTCCCAGATTCTTTTTTACCTTTTCGGGCTTCACGAAAAGTTCGAAAAGGAAGAGGAAAATGAAAACCAGAATAAGAATAGGGATCACTTGCAAAAGGATCGAGTAAGTCCCCTCCAGAGCTTCCCGGAACAATTGGGGAACCGTAAAATATACCGCAGTGTAGACTGCAGCCATCAGGGCCAGAAAGTAGTACTGTTTCATTTTACGACCCCTTTCTCTACAAGCTCTTCTTTCTCCACAGCCTCTTTCAACATAAGATCTCCAAAAATATCAAAGGCTTCCAGGCAAATCATAGTCTTCCAGGTGAATCACATCTTCCCAACCATCATCTCAAAATAAAGCCCCAATAATCTCCATGGTTACTACCACAAGTATGGCCAGGGGAATTGAAACGATAAAGCAGATCAAATTCCTTGTCAGGGCAAATTTTTTCCCTAGCAGGTCGATCTCGGCCGGAAGGTGGATAAACCCTACGGTAACCCAGCTCAGTAAAAATGCCGTTACCGCGACAAGAGAAACGCCTTCACTGAGAAGCTCCCCCCCTACGACATAACTGGTGATAGGGTTTCCTGCTGCAATACTTCCGATTATACCTCCCAGCAGAGGGTCGAGGAAGATGTTGCCGGAAAATATTTTCGAATAAGCGCCCTCAGGGACCGCAGCATTCAGGAGGCTGATAGCCGAGACTACTCCCAGCAGGACAGGAATACTCTGGTTTATCGCTTTCAGTGTTTTCCTGGAACTTTTATTCAGACGGGACCTGCTTTTAGAACTGATTATATGCATACCACCCTGGATTTTCCGGGATTTTAAGGTAAAACCCTTTCAATAGCTTATACAGGCAATTTTGATTCCCATTCTTAAAAGCTTAATTGAGAGCAATAAATTGAGAGCAATAATTCCTTTAAAGAAAAGAACCGATGATAAGGTACAACCAATCATGAAGTAAAAACCCTTAAACCATTTTCATTTCGAAAAACACGAAGGTGACCATTTGACAGAAGCAACGGTAAATTCCAGAATATGCGGGCATGTCCATAAAATAAAAGGGGAACTCAAAGGAGACAAAATCATCATCGACATCGAAACCCCCTGCAAAAACGTAAAAAAAATCTCCCACCTGGAAGTCCCGATGATGGAAATTATGAAAATAAAAGACAATTACGTAATGGAAAAAGCCCAGGAAGCAAACTGCGGCGCAAACTGCCTTGTACCCTGTGCGATAATTAACGTTTGCAAACTGGAAAGCGAATTTATTGCAAAATCCCTGGCAAAAAAAGCAGGAAGCATCGAGATAACGTTCGATGACTTATAAAGCAATTTTTAGAACGCTTTTTTGAAGCGCTTGTTCCTTTAGAAAACCTGTTCTTTTAGGACAATTATTCTTTTATTACTTTATTGCATCATGATATCAACAATAACAACATAAATTAGCATAGCATAATTATGAATTGGGGTCAGAAAAATCGGTGCTGAAAAAGAAGGTCTGTAAAAAAAAGGTCTATAAAATGACCTGACAAAGGGGGGTTGCAGAGCGCAGATTATAAATTCAGTACTTGTGCCAACGGATTTTACCATAGAAACCGAAGATTTGCTGGGCTGCATAGGGGAACTGAAAAACGCCGGGTTGAAGAAAGTGATCCTGCTCCATGTGGTTGATATCCTGCGGGATCAGGGGCTTGCCCCGATGTTCGAGCGAAACGCCCGGGAAAAGATCGAGGAATATGCAGACTTTGTCCGGGAACTTGAACTTGAAGCCGAAACCTTCGTTGTGGTAGGGGACATCAAAACGACGATTGTGGAGCTTGCCGAAAAAGAGGGTGTTGACTGCATAGTGATGGGGGCGACCACGAGAGGAATTATAAAAGGGAGACTTCTTGGCAGGACCACCGAATACATTGCCCGAAAATCAAAGCGGATGCTCCTCGTTGAAAAGTATGATGCTCTTAAAGAAGGTAAGGAAGTCTATGAAAAAGCCTGCAAGGCAACCTTTTTCCGGGTGCTCGTCCCCCTGGACTTTTCAAAAGAAGCCCTGAGAGCAGTAGAGCAACTTTCCGGGTTCTCCGGAATCACCAGGGAAGCCGTCCTGATACACGTAATAGACGATATCGAAGACCTGGACCTGCTGGACGAGCAAATAGAAAGAGCCCTGGAAGAACTGAAAAAGATAGGGGAACATCTCACAGGTATTGATATCCGGTACCGGGTAGTGGAGGGAGTCCCCTCGGAAGAGATCAACAGGCTCGCCGAAATAGAAGAAGTCACCCTTATAATGCTGACTGCTCGTGGAAAAGGGGGAATAAGGGAACTCCTGCTCGGGAGCACTGCAGAAAACGTGCTCAGGAAAACCACAAAACCTGTCCTTCTGATCCCCGCCGAGAAAGGATCCGGACCGGAGGCCGTATAATGCCGGAAGAGCAGGAAGAAAGGGAGCTTGACTTTTTCAGCAAATACCTCTCGGTCTGGGTTGCAATCTGCATTATCCTCGGGACTGCCGTAGGTTATGCATTTCCGGGGTTTGCGGATGCCCTGGGGAGGATTGAGATTGCAAACGTTTCAATCCCGGTAGCAATCGTGCTCCTGATCATGATGTATCCCATCATGCTGAAAATCAATTTTGAAGAAATCCTGAGCGTTGAAACAAAGCTCAAGCCTCTTGCCCTCACCCTTGTCGTAAACTGGGCAATCAAGCCTTTTACGATGGCTTTTGTTGCCTGGCTTTTTATGCGTGTATTCTTTTCGAACCTGATCCCTGACGACCTCCAGGCCCAGTACATTGCCGGCATGATCCTGCTGGGCCTTGCCCCATGCACGGCAATGGTGCTGGTTTGGACCTATCTTGCCCGGGCAAACATCAACTATGCCCTGATCCAGGTCTCCGTAAATGACCTGATCATCCTGGTTCTCTTTGCGCCCCTGGGAAAGTTCCTCCTGGGCGTGACAACGGACTTTCCCGTGCCTCTGATGACCATCTTTGTTTCGGTCCTCTTTTACGTGGCAATTCCCCTGGGGCTTGCAGTGCTTACACGGCAATTTGTAATCAGGAAAAAAGGCATTACCTGGTTTGAAAACCACCTGATAAGAAAGCTGGAATGGGTAACCCCGGCGGGGCTCCTGGTAACCCTCGTCCTGATCTTTGTCTTCCAGGGAGAAAACATCATAAATTACCCCCTGCACATACTGTTGATTGCAATCCCCCTTGTCCTGCAGACCTACCTGATTTTCTTTATTGGCTATGAAGGGGCAAAGTTTCTGAAAATTCCCTATATGGAAGCTGCCCCCTCCACTTTCATCGGCGCCAGCAACTTTTTTGAGCTGGCAGTGGCAGTAGCCCTGATCCTTTTCGGGATGGAATCCGGAGCTGCGCTTGCCACGGTCGTGGGGGTGCTTGTGGAAGTGCCCGTGATGCTCTCCCTGGTGAAGATAATGGACAGGAACAGGGAAAAATTCAGGTTTTGATTTAGAAAAAAGAACGTTGGAACGGTCAGAAAAATGATTAAATGTGGAGAAAAATAATAAAAAAGAAATAGAACCAGCAAGAAACTAAAAACACTGAAGAAAAAGATTTCAAAAAAAGTTTGCTAAACAAAAAAACATTCCAAGGTGACCATTTGACAGAAATTACCGTTAATTCCACACTCTGCGGTTTTGTCCACAAAATCCGTGGAAACATGAAAGGCAGCAAAATTATTGTGGACATCGAAACCCCCTGCGAAAAAATACAGAAATTTTCCCACATGGAAATTCCCATGATGGAAACAATGGACATCAAGGACAATTACGTGATGAATAAGGCAAAAGAGGCCCAGTGCTCCTCAAACTGCCTGGTGCCCTGTGCGGTGCTCAACCTCTGCAAGCTGGAAAGCGGGTTCGTGGCAAAATCCCTCGCAAAAAAAGCAGGAAGCATCGAGATCGTATTCGATGAAGTCTAAAAACAGGGAAATTTACCTCCCGTTTTAATTTTTCAAGAGGCATGTTTCCCCATAGTGAAGTAAAAATCCTTATTTAGTAAGCTTAACTTTTTTTACTTATGAACTACTGCTGCCCCGCGGACCCCGAAATGAAAAAAGAATGGGAAGAAAAAATGCTCGAAGAAATAGATTTCCTTGAAAACGACATAAGGAAAGGGAGCGAGGTATTCAGCGCACTTGGGCATCCGATAAGGTTGAAAATTGCCTACTTTCTTTCCCGGAGGGACCACTGCGTCTGCGAACTTATTTTTAAATTGAACGAGAGGCAGAACCTGGTCTCACACCACCTTACGATCATGAAAAACTGCGGGCTCATTGAACCCTATAACAGCTCAAAATGGCGGTTTTACAGGCTTAACCCCGAATTCAAGAGCGTTTTGAAGATTGTGAAACAAGTGCAGGGCAAAAAACCGGAAAAAAAACCTGGCAGACAATAGAACCAGCTAATAACCCGGAATAAAGTAGAAATGAAATTAGGGGAAAAATGAAGTTAGGGGACAGAAAGGTTTCAGTCATCACAGCAACAGCAGCAGTCCTCTTCTTCCTTATCCTTTTCAAAGATTTTGTCATATACGTTTTCCCCATATATGTTCGTCCACCCGATCTGAGACCCGGCAGCCACAAACATGGCAACTGAAATGGCTTCGGCGATCTCTCCCTTTGTAGCCCCTGCAGCAACAGCCCGCTGGGAGTGCACGTCAACGCAGAACTGGCAGCGCATGAGCACCGAGGAAGAAATGGCGATTAGTTCTTTTGTTTTGAGGTCAAGGAAACCGTCTTTGAATATGGAACCTCTCATCTGTCCAAAAGCTTCCTCTGTTTCAGGCAACATTTCATTCAGAAATGACATAATATTATCCTCCGATTTAGACAAAATATATTACTCAAAATTTACATTGAACCCGTTTCAATTTGAAGCAAAATTATTGAATGTTGATTTCTTGATGTTGAGTTATCATGAAAACGTTCAGGCTCAAGCAACACGCATGAATTTCAACGCCCCGGCTTTCGGCACAAAGTGCTGTTCCAGCGCATACTGCTGTCCTGAGATTCCGGCTTATGCGTGTACAGAAGGTCTTCTTCATCGGTTTCGGCACTTTTATCAGAATTTTCGTCATCCGGCACTGCTTCCTTTTCATCTTCCATATCTTATCCTCCTTCAACCATTGAATTTCTCGAAAAAACCGTAATAAATATTGGGAGAATCATATCTTAAAACTATGAGCCTGAAATCAAAAATAATTGATATGAAGAAGAATTGATATAAGGATAGTTCTTCAACAATGAGGACGCAACACAGCAAAAACAGTATTTCCAATGATTTTCCAATGGTGTATTATGGTTATTCATCCAGAGATGACTGACATGAAAACGCTTTCAATCCCAACCTGTTCCTGCTGCAGCGGGATAGACCAGAACAAAAAATACCTGACAGGCATCCGGAAAGACGGCAGTGAATGGATTCCCGCATTCATTGAATACGTGGACGCCGAAAAGTGTACAGGCTGCGGGAAATGCGTCCGCGTGTGCTCCGAGGGAGTATATGAACTTCAGGAGATTGACGGGAAAACAGTTGCCGTGCCTGTCAATGAGGGTAGATGCGTGGGCGACGGGGCCTGCCACAAAGTCTGTAAGCCTGGGGCCATGGTCTGCAAACCGAAAGCCATTGAATGAGTAAAACAGAAAGATGAGACTCCGAAAATAAGAAATTAGGTATATTTTCCCGGCCCTCTCAAGCCTGCTGCCCGCTCAAAGCCATGTCTGGCCAGGCCTGATCCAGCCCATGGGGATGTCTGCTTCCAGCCGCCCTGTTGTCCCATGAATCCTTTTTTCCATCCTTCCTTCAACTTTGAAACCGAAGCTTTCGTAAAACCCGATAGCTTTTTCATTGCTCTCCCTGGTAATCAGCTCAACTCTCAGGATTTCGGGATGCTTTTTTTCGATATCCCCCATCAGGGTGCCAAAGAGCAACTTCCCAATCCCTCTGCCCTGAAAGCCAGGGCGGACGACAATAGTCAGGTCGCTGAAAACGTGGGCAAATACCTTGCTTCCGGGAGTATAGGCATGGACTTCCGCAATGAGTTCTTTGGGATCCGAGGGATTATCAGCCACCAGGAGGACACCTGAAACAAGGCTTTTTTCCAGGAAATTCCGGACGTACCCTTCGGTGATTTCATCGGCTTCCCTTGCAATCCCACCGGAATTCAGTGCTACTTCCCGATACAGAGCCATAATTTTGTACAGATCAGCAAAGGTAGCACTTCTTACTTCATACACCGTTTTCATCAAAAATTGCCCCAATTATAGGTAACTCAAACTCAAAGTGCAAACTCAAAGTGCAAACGCTGCACAACTATGAAAAAGATGGATATATACATTTGGAAAGTAAGAATGAAACAGAGGAAAGATAGAAAGAAATGGGAGAGAGGAAAGAAGGAGATAAGAACTGATATATAAATTAGAGTATATATTGGGAATAGCTGATCTGGAAAAATTGGGGAGGCAAAACTGAGCAACGGATATCCGGAGGACAGATCCGGAAATTCCTGAATCCACCGATTCGTAGCCTCAGTTACCTGCCGGGGGAAGACGTTCCATGCCAGTAATGACCATAATCGGGTGCCGGATTTTTGAGGATGAGGTAGTGCACCTTATTGAAAAAGGGCCCGAACTCGAAGAAGTTATCGTTGTCGAAAATGAAAACAACGTCGGAGTAATCCGGAAACTGGAAGAGATAGGGGTTCCTCACAAGAGCCTGCCCCTGGAAAAAATCCCCAGGTTGTCCGAAAGAAAAAACAGCAGTGGATTCACACTCATCGTGATGCTGCTGGAATTTGCCCTGGATGGGGTGCCTGAGAAGCTCCGGGAAAAGGTCTACGAGACCATTGCAGAGATGCAGGAATATTCCGACGGGATCCTGCTCTTTTACGGGCTCTGCGGAAACGTGCTAGGTAGCATTGAAAAGGACTTCGCAGCATCGGAATGCCCGGTCTTCATCCTGAAGGACAGGGAGGGGTCGATGGTAGACGACTGCATAGGCGCAGTGCTCGGAGGCAGGGAAGGTTTTCTTTCAAAACTGGCATCCAACGGGGCAGGCACTTATTTCCTGACTCCTGTGGGGGCGGTTTACTGGAAAGAAATGCTGATAGCTTCCAGGGTCACACCAGAGCCCGAAAACGTGGAAATGACAAAAATGATCTTTGACATTTCGGGATACAGAAAAGTTGCACAAATAGACACCGGACTTTACTATGAACGGGAGTTTGAGGCAAAAGTCCGGGAATTTGCGGACCTGTACGGGTTCGAGATAATTAATATAAAGGGCAGTCCGGAACTGGTTGAGGAATGTTATAAGAAAGCCAGGAAAGAGGTCCTCAGAAGAAAAAAAGAGTAAAAACACAAAGGAAGCTTAGAAAAGAAGCATGGAAAGCAATGGCTGGTGTTGAGGACATCCGGCACTTAAGAGTCTGTAAAACCTGTTTTTTAACTTAAGTCGCAGCAAGAAATCCCCGCAGCAGCAGGCGGGGTTTGAAAATCGGAACCGAATTTTAATTCCTGATTGAGTTGTTATCTCATCCAAAAAACCAGGTAGTTGAGGAAAAAACCCGGGCTACTACCAACCATTTCAAGATTTTAAACCGGAATCCTGCAACCGGAATTTGCGGCCCTTTTCAGTATCGCCTTTTTTCATACAATTTATCCGGATAACATCAGACTGCGCGAAATTGCAGCATGCCTGTTTATGCAACAAGATACCTGCTGGTGTGAAAAAAATACTGGGAGAAAACTGCTGATGCGACATACCCCTGCATAAAATACCTGCTAGCATAATTCAGCTCCTGACCGGAGGTAGCTGTTAGCAGGACAGACCTGCAAAAGCCATACGACCCCCGAGGGAAAAATATATAAATGGAAGTTCTTTCAAAACTAAAATTAGTGAGCGATTGATAGCGATTTTTGAAAGTTAACAGTGACAAAATAAATTAGAAAAGTATATGTAAGGAGGGGAGTATTAACTTTCTTTACATATCCTATTCAGCACACAAGACACGAGAACAATAAAAAACAAAAAAGGAGCTATCACTCATGCACTACAGCCTTGGCATCGATGCAGGAGGTACCTATACCGACGCCGTTATCGTGAATAACAATGACGACACCGTTGTCGCCGCAAGTAAAGCGCTTACGACTTATCCGGACCCGCTCGAAGGGATCAAAAATGCAATTGACGGGCTGGATGAAGAGTATGTCAGGAACGTAAAGGTGGTATCTGTTTCCACAACCCTTTCCACCAACACCATCCTTGAAGGGACCGGTTTTCCCGTGGGGCTGGTCCTTGTCGGGAACTATGACATCAACCAGGAACTTCCGACCCCCCATTATGCCCAGGTAAAAGGAGGGCACGGGTACAACGGGAAAGAAGCCGAGCCCCTTGACCTGGAAGCCGTAAAGGAGTTTGCCCTGAATGTAAAAGACAGGGTCTCAGCTTTTGCAGTCTCATCCTACTTCAGCATTCGAAACCCCGAACATGAAGTTGCTGTAAAGAAATCCATCCTCGAACTGACGGGCCTCCCCGTGGTCTGCGCCCACGAACTTTCCCAGGACCTTGGGGCTTTTGAAAGAGCTGTGACCGCCTTCTTCAATGCGCAGCTGATCCCGATCTCCGAGAAATTCATGCAGACCGTGGGAAAGGAGATAGAAAACCGCGGCATGGACGCAAAAGTCCTCATGCTCAAGTGTGACGGGTCCGTCGTCGGAATCAAAAAAGCCCTCGAAAAACCCATCGAATCCATCTTTTCAGGCCCTGCAGGCAGCCTTGTAGGAGCCGCTTTCCTTAGCGGGAACAAGACCTGCGCCATGATCGATGTGGGAGGCACAAGTACGGACATCTCCCTGATCAAAAACGGAATCCCCGAGATGAGCGAAGAAGGAGCAGCCGTTGGCGGCTGGAAGACCAGGGTCAGGGCAATTAAGATGGAGACCTCGGCAATGGGTGGAGACAGCCACGTCTGGGTCAAAGAGAGAAAGATCACAATCGGTCCCCGCCGGGTAATCCCTCTCTGCAGGGCTGCGGTGCTTTACCCGGGCTTCCTGCAACAGCTTAAGACAAACCCGATACCCTCTAAAGGGATCCTGGGGGTCAACGTCCAGCCCACCAAGTTCTACATCAGGACAGGGTACAAACCCATCGAGATCAGCAAAGGGGAAAAGCAACTCCTGGACGTGATCAGCGAGACCCCCACATCAATTACCGAGATGTACACCCGCCTGGGCAAGAAATACCCTGCATCCTATATCCTGGACTCCCTGATCCAGAAACGCCTTATCCAGGCAATAGGCTTTACCCCCACCGACGCCCTGCACGTGCTCGGGGACTATTCCCAGTGGGAAACGGAAGCTTCCGAAATCGGTGCGGAAATGCTCGGAGCCCTGTCCGAGATGAGCAAGGAAGAATTTGCCCTGCACATTAAGAGAGAATTTGCCAAAAACATGGCTTCGGAACTGATCTCCTTCTTCCTGGAAGGCGTCGAGAAAACCGAGATCAGAAAGATCTTCGACATCGATTCCCCAACCAAATTCAAGGTTGAAATGCCTGTGGTCCTGATAGGAGGCCCTGTTTCCGCCTACCTGGACGAACTGAACAAAATCATTGATGCCGAAATCGTGGTCCCGGAATACTCAGATGTAGGAAACGCCGTCGGAGCCCTCGCCGCAAAAGGAGTACGCAGGGCTGAGATCCTGATCCGCCCGGTTTCCATGGCAGCTCCTGACATGGAATTCTTTGTATTCTCCGAAAAAGGCAGGGAAAGGTTCGAGCTCTACAACGACGCCCTCGACCACGCACACAGGCTCGGAGAACAGCTTATCCTGGACTACATGGCTGACTCGGGCATGGACCCGGAAAAGATCCAGATCGACATCAACAAAAAAGACATACTTCCGGCCGGCTGGCAGACCCCCATGGAAACAAAACTGGTCTTCCTCGGCACGGGAGACTACGCAAGCGCATAAATGCCCGGGCGTGTGAATATCCCAGCACTTAATGCACTACACCAGCACGTAATGCACAAGAAAGTATGCGTAAACGAGTGAACTACCCTTGAGCTAAAGGTCCGGGGGTTTTACACTCCATATATAAAAACAATATTTTTCCGGCAGCAATGCCGGAACTTTTTTTAATATACCCGAATTTCCGCAGATATCCTCTAGAGAATAATATTTTTATTGCTACCGTTTTTGGATAATTGCTCGAAAATCCTCAATTATTATCTCAACTGAACTTCGGCAAATAGAAGTCGGAAGCTTTCAATTAAGGCACAAAGCCTAAAATTTCAAAAACAAACATTTGAATAACCAGGATAGTTTTCAGAAAAAACGATATCTTGAGAAATATCTTGAGAAATTGTGAAAATTGAAAAGCCATATGGGGGAAGTGAGATATACGATTAAACCACAATAGAACTTTTATAAATTCATTTAATTCATATATTTTCACAACCCCCCAGGAATTAAAAGACAAAATTCCAATCCAAAAAAAACAGATACAATAGAAGGTTTTCCACCAGAATGATATATCGAAAAAAACGATCTTAAGAGTTAGAATCCAGAAGACATACGAAAAAGAATTTATATTGATAAGACTATTTTGATATATGAATAACTATACATTAGTTATACTCAGTTTTGTTTTTACCCTCTTAGCAATGATCTCGAATAATTATATACCGGAATTAGAAGGGGCATTTATTGCGGCAATTGTGTTCCTGCTCATGTATTCGATAAGTGAATTAAAAACAGACTAACACTCAAAGGTACCTGATATCCCGAAGGTACCCGGGGACAGGGGATTATTCGCATCAGATTCTGCAGAGGGGGACCCGCAGCAGGGTTTTAAGATTTTTTGCACCGGACTCTTCTATACGGACAAATCGGGTCTTCAGAAAGAGAATTTACTGCCCATTGACCCTGGATTTCCTGTTCACGGATATTCGGACAAAAAAGCCGTGACCGGTACCCGGGCAGGGATGGAGAACAATTATATACAGGTAACTCCTGTAGGAGATAGCTTATATTCGAATACAGGTTACCCCCGTACCTGTCTGCATCCAGGGGAAAAGTCAAAAGTAATAGCCGGAACTTATCCAAAAAACTCATATTTTTGCTGTTTAAGTTTTGTTAATACTGCTACTGAACTTTCCTGGTTTTAATCACTATTCACCGGGCCGTTGATATTAGATGTTTATACGGCTGCTTCATCAGGTATTCATGCCTGGAACCTTCAGCTGGATTTCATGCCTGGTTTTGATTGGGGCAAGTGGAAATCGGAAAAGAGCCTGTGAGAACCTGTCCTATGGAACAGGTGGTTCTAACTGTTACGGGAAAGACCTGTCGTAAGTTAGACTGCAGGGTATGCTTCAAAAGATGTCATAACCGGCAAAATTCGGAACCAGCATATTTGAAAGCGGAATCGCTATCAAATTCGGAATAAAAAATACTGTCAACTTAGAGTGAGTACATGGAAAAATTAGCAAAATTTAAGGAACTTGGACTTTCGAAAAGCACATTGAAAGCCCTGCAAAAGAAAGGTTTTGAAGAACCAACCCCTATTCAGGAAAAAATTATCCCTCTCTTCCTGGGAGGAGAATGTGACATTATCGGGCAGGCCCAGACAGGGACCGGTAAAACAGCAGCATTCGGGGCCCCCATTATTGAAAAAATTCCAGAAAAATCAGGAAAGGTCCAGGCAATAATCCTGACCCCTACCCGAGAACTGGCAATCCAGGTCTCGGAAGAACTCAACTCCCTTAAAGGAGAAAAGGACCTGCAGATCATACCGATCTACGGGGGACAGTCCATGAGCCGGCAGCTCCGGATGCTGAAGAGCGGAGTGGACATCGTTGTGGGAACCCCCGGAAGGGTCATTGACCACATCCAGCGAAAGAGCCTGAAACTTGACAACATTTCATACTTCGTTCTGGACGAAGCCGATGAGATGCTGAACATGGGTTTCATCGATGATGTGAAGGAAATCCTGAAGGCTTCAGGGCCTGAAAAAAGGATGCTCTTCTTTTCCGCAACAATGCCTAAACCGATCCTCGGCATTGCGCGGAAGTACATGCAAAACTACGAGCATGTTTCCGTAAGTAACATGGAAACTGTCACGGACCTGACCGAGCAGATCTATTTTGAAGTCAGGGAAGGCGATAAGTTCGAAGCTCTCTGCAGGATCATCGATATCGAAGAAGAGTTCTACGGACTGGTCTTTTGCCGGACAAAAAACGACACCACTCAGATTGCCCAGAAACTAGGGGACAGAGGCTATGCCGCCGATGCCCTTAACGGGGACATGAGCCAGCAGGAAAGAGAAAAGATCCTGAACCAGTTCAGGAAACAGAAGCTCAACATCCTGGTGGCAACCGACGTTGCAGCAAGGGGAATCGACATCATGGACCTGACCCATGTAATTAACTATACTCTTCCCCAGGACCCGGAGTCCTACGTGCACAGGATCGGAAGAACTGGCAGGGCAGGAAAACAGGGAACTGCAGTTACCTTTGTAACATCTAAGGAATACCGCAGACTGACTTACATAAAAAAGAGTGCGAAATCCCAGATAAAAAAAGGTATGCTCCCCGAAATAGAAGACGTTATAAAAGCCAGGAAAGCAAGGGTGAAAAACGACCTCGAAGCCATCATAAAAGAAGGTGGACACGAGGACTTCCTTGAGATGAGCAAAACCCTTCTGGAAGAATATCCAGAAGAAATGGTCCTGGCTTCCCTTTTGAAATACACTTTCAAGGACGCCTTCGACGAGAGCAATTATTCGGAAATCAACGGCAATTCCTATGTCGACAAAACAGGAAAAACCCGGCTTTTCATAGCCATGGGCAAAGCCGACGGCATGACTCCGACCAAGCTCTGCGATTTCATAAAGACCGAAGCCGGGGAAGAAGATATGAAAATAGGAGATATCGAGATCTTCCCCCACTTTTCCTTCGTATCCGTCCCATTCGCCCAGGCCGAAATCTTGCTGGGCATGTTTAAAAACAGGAAAAAGGGAAGAAAACCCTTTGTGGACATTGCCCAGGGAAAGAACAGGAAAAATGATAGGCCGAGAGGAAACTGGAAAAACAGAGATGGTGGAAAACAGGGAGAAGGCCGGAAACAAGGAGGAAACTGGAAAAACAGAGATGGTGGAAAACATGCCGGGAAACAAAAATTCAAAAAAGCAAGTAAAATCCCGGCCTGAGCTCTTATTGGCCTGACATCTCATTGGCCAGGCCTCTTTTAGCCAGACCTCCCATAATCCGGGTTTTCGGGGGTCACTTTGACCCCCCAATTAAGCCCTAATTTTAACCCCTACTTGACCTCAAAGTTAAATTCTAATTTTAACCTCTACTTGACCTCAAATTAAATTCTAATTTTAACCTCTACTTGACCTCAAATTAAATTCTAATTTTAACCTCTACTTGACCTCAAATTAAATTCTAATTTTAACCCCTATTTGACCTCAAAGTTAAATTTTAATTTTAACCTGAGGCCCCAGAAGGTTAATTATGAACGTACTTCCCTCAGATGTTCCGACTTCCCTTGAAAAGACATCTGTTGAAAGTGACCCAAAAATCAAAGTAAACACACTTAGAGTAAGGGATATTTCTGATGTGCCATCGAAAACATTAGTAGAGAAACAGCAGAAAGTTACATACGTTAGCAGGGTTAAGTGACGCTTAGCTCCCGGAAATAAAGACCCGGGTTTTACGCTTAGATTATAAGTATTATACGGCGATGTTGAAGATGGTAAATCGGAACCATTTATTCCAATTGCAATGGATGAATGCTTTTTAGAATTTTCTTTCAGGAACAACATGCTGTGGGATCTGGCACCCTGGCCGGATTACAGACTAAGAAGCGCTTAAAACGTTTATCGAGGAATATCATGAAAGACCCGCTAAAAACAATAAGGGAAACAAAACCCCTGATACATCATATCACTAACTGGGTAACCATTTACGACTGCGCAAATATGACAAGAGCGATCGGTGCCCTTCCTGTAATGGCTCATGCTCCCGAAGAATGTGCTGACATGACAAAGATCTCATCCGCTCTTGTGCTTAATATCGGGACCCTGACAGTTGAAATTATAGATTCTATGCTTCTCTCCGCTACTGCTGCAAATGAGAAGGGAATCCCGGTAGTACTCGATGCCGTAGGGGTCGGGGCTACGAAGTTCAGGGATGACATGGCTGCGAAAATCCTTGATTCCGTTCAGATTGATGTTATCAAAGGCAACTATTCCGAAATCGCAAAACTGGCAGGCGAAAACGCCGCAACAAAAGGAGTTGAAGCAACTTCAATAGACGCTGACCCCGGACAGGTTGCAAAAGGACTTGCAAAATCAAAATCATGCACCGTTGTGATGACAGGAAAAGCAGACATAATAAGTAATGGGGAAAAGACGTTTATTGTAAAGAACGGGCATGAGTTAATGGGGTCAATTGTCGGGACCGGATGCATAGCAGCATCAATAATTGCTTCATTTGCGGCAGTAAATCCTGATTATTGTGACGCGTCCAGGGATGCTCTGTGCTACTTTGGAGTTGCAGGAGAACTTGCAGCCGAAAAATCAAACGGTCCGGGAAGTTTCAAGGTGAATTTGTATGATGAGGCATTCAACCTCTCAGATGAAACCGTAAAAAATAAGATGAATTTTGAAGAATGTTAATCCCGGGTTAAAAGTATCCGGAGAATTTTAATCTTTGATAAAGATGAAATTTATGAACCAGAAAAAATTCCTGTTAGACGAGATTGACTTTTATCTTGTGACGGATTCCGAACTCTCAAGGAAAGGCACTTTAGCCGATGTAGGGGATGCAGTTGAATCAGGCTGTAAGATTATCCAGTACCGGGAGAAGAACAAAAACACAAAAGAAATGATCAACGAGGCATCCGAAATCAAGAAAATATGCAGAGATAATGCGATATTTCTGGTCAATGACAGAATTGATGTTGCTTTAGCGGCTGGCGCCGATGGGGTGCATATAGGCCAGGACGATATGCCAATTGATATTGCAAGAAAACTTCTTGGTGCCGAGAAGATAATTGGCCTTACCGTCCATAACAGGGGTGAGGCAATTGAAGCAGAAAAAAAAGGTGCTGATTATGTCGGACTTGGCCCTATATTCGATACTTCAACTAAAAAAGATGCAGGAAAGGGAATTGGCCCTGATAGGATAAGGGAAGTTAAAAATGCAATAAAAATCCCGGTGGTTGCTATCGGCGGAATAAACAAAGAGAACTGCGGAAATGTAATCGAAAGCGGGGCTGACAGCCTGGTTGCAATTTCTGCAATAGTATGCAGTGAGGATGTAAAAAGAGAAACACAAGATTTTATTGAGATCATCCTGAAGCATAAAACCCCATAAATCGAAGAATCGATGAAAAAACATGTTATACAGATAGTTTCAGGGATGAATTCGGACTTTTATTTTCTGAACTCTCTTTTTCACACTTAGTTCGGACCATCTCTGACCTCATTCACCCGGCTTATTCAAAGAGAGTACTCACCGTGTTCATTCGGCTTACTCACATGGCTAATTCACAGGGCATATTCCCCGCTTTTATTCGGCTTATTCACCAGGCTTATTCACCAGGCTTATTCACCAGGCAATACACCCGGATCAGCCTTACAGGGCTCATGATGCCGATTTTATAGTTCACAGTGAGAACCCGGATCCGTTACTTTTATTTATTTTTCGAGATACCTAAACTACCATAAAACTTTATTATCACAAAACTTTACACAACCAATATGCAGCAAGTATTCAAATAAAAACAGAGTCAAAAAGGAGTTTAATATGCAGTACAGCCTGGGCATTGACGCAGGAGGCACCTACACCGATGCGGTGCTTATAAGGGATTCTGACGGCGAGATTGTCGATTCCAATAAGGCACTCACCACCTATCCCGACCTCCTGACCGGCATAAAAAACGTAATTGATAGCCTGAAACCGGAGTACCTTGAACACGTAAAACTGGTTTCGGTTTCAACAACCCTTTCAACTAACACCATTCTCGAAGGGACCGGTTTTCCGGTAGCCCTGATTCTCATCGGGGACCACCCCCTTGAAAAGGAACTTCCGACAAAGCACGTACTTTTCGCCGGCGGCGGGCACAACCATAACGGAGAAGAAGTGTCTCCCCTGGACCTCAGCGCAATCGAGAAATTTGCCCTGCAGGTAAAAGATAAGGTCTCAGCGTTTGCCATCTCTTCTTACTTCAGCACCCGGAACCCCGAACATGAACTGAGAGCCAGGGACCGGGTCCTCGAGCTAACAGGCCTTCCTGCGGTCTGCGGGCACGAGCTCTCCCAGGAACTGGGGGCTTACGAAAGAGCTGTGACTGCTTTCCTGAACGCCCAGCTAATCCCCATAACCCGGCAGTTCGTGCAGTCCATTATAACGGACATCAAAGCCAGAGGAATTAACGCAAGACTCCTGATGCTCAAGTGTGACGGCTCGGTGCTGGGGATAAGGGACGCCCTGCAGAAGCCCATCGAGACCATCTTTTCCGGGCCTGCGGCAAGCCTTGTCGGGGCCTCCTACCTCTCAGGGCTTGAAAACTGCGCCGTGGTGGACGTGGGCGGGACAAGCACGGACATCTCCTCGATTTGCTCCGGCGTCCCGGACCTGAGCGATGAAGGAGCGGTTGTGGGTGGCTGGAAGACCCGGGTCAGGGCAATCCGCATGGAGACCACAGCCACGGGGGGGGACAGCCACGTCTGGACATGCAACAGGGAACTTTCTATTGGCCCGAGAAGGGTTGTGCCCCTCTGTGTGGCAGCGGTGCAATATCCGGAATTCCTGAATACCCTCAAAAGGACGCCCATCCCCCCCAGAGAAGACCTCTGCGAGAACATCCAGCCCACAAAGTTTTTCGTGCGCTCGGGCTACCCTGCAGGCGAACTCAGTAAAGCCGAAGCCGAAATCCTGGACGCAATAGGAAGCGAACCCTCATCCGTTCCGGAAATCGCCCTCCTGATCAAAAAAGACCCTATGCCCCAGGTCTTCGACTCCCTCATCCAGAAGAGGCTTGTCCAGGCAATCGCCTTTACCCCTACAGATGCCATGCACGTGCTTGGAGACTACACGGACTGGAACGAAGAAGCTTCCCGGGTAGGGGCCGAACGCCTTGCACGCCTCATGCGCATGACCCCACACGAGTTCTGCAGCGCAGTAAAGCACAGGGTCGCACGGAATATGACACTTCACCTGCTCTCATATATCCTTGAAGGAGTTCCGAAAAATTCCGTGGAAAAGATCCTTGACGGAGGCTTTCCCGCCCAGTTCAAACTGGACATCCCCGTAGTCCTGCTCGGAGGCCCGGTCCGGGCGTTTCGGGAAGAAATGAAAGGGGTCGTGGACGCCGACATCCTGGTCCCAAAACACGCCGAGGTAGGAAACGCCGTAGGAGCTCTTGTCGGAAAGGGCATCAAAAGAGTGGAAATCCTGATCCGGCCCAAAAGCCTCACGGAACCTGACAGAAACTTTCTGGTCTTCTCCCCCACGGGCCGCCTGAAGTTCGAAAGGTACGTCGAAGCCCTGGATACCGCAACCGAACTCGGGAAAAAACTGGTCACGGACTACATGAAAGACTGCGGCCTGAGCGGAAAACAGGTTGAAATCTCCGTTGAGAAAAAGACAATGTCCCCCGACGGCTGGACCCATCCCCCGATGGAAACAAAGCTGCTGGTTGTGGGAGTGGGAGTGAGGGGAATCAACATATAAAAATACCCCATTGCCCCCACTTACTTTTTTCCAATCTGATTTTCCAATCTGACTTTCCAATCTGACTTTCCAATCTGACTTTCCAATCTGACTTTCCAATCTGACTTTCCAATCTGATTTTTCCACACCTGAAGTCTCTAATAATCAGGCCCCCGATAACCAAACATCTAATATTTCTCTTTATTCAAACCTTTCACATCCATTACCCGCAGGGCTATGAAAATATATAAGATTAAACTGTTAACTAAATAGAAAACAGAATATATCATTAGAGAGGAGATAAAAAATATGAAACTCCTTTTAATCGCAGACATCCATGCCAACTACGAAGCCCTGCAGACCGTCCTCAAAGTCCCCCACGACCGCGTAATCTGCCTCGGGGACATCGTGGACTACGGGCCTGACCCTGACAAATGCATTGACCTCCTCCGGAAAGAAAAAATCCCCACAATCCGGGGCAACCACGACAACGCCGTTGCCTTCAAGATGGACTGTCAGTGCGGCTACAAGTACAAGCACCTCTCCATTGCGACCAGGGAATACACATGGGAAGTCCTTGACGAGAGCCAGATGGAGTACCTGCAAAAGCTCCCTCTCGTCCTCAAGGAAGAGATCGACGGGAAGAAGCTCTTTTTAACACATGCCAGCCCCCGTTCCATTTACGAGTACATAAAACCCGAAACCCCGGACGAAGATATCCAGGCAATGCTTGCAGAACCGATGGAGCCGGTAGATGCCGACATCCTCATAATCGGGCACTCCCACATCCCCCTTAACCGAAGACTCGGGGACCTAACCATAATCAACCCGGGCTCCGTGGGCCAGCCAAGAGACGGGGACACCCGGGCGGGCTGTGCGGTCTTTGATACCGAAACAGGAGAAGTCGAACTCATGCGCCTCGAATATGACATCGAAGCTGTTTGTGCAAAGATCGAAGAAAGGATGCCGAATGCCGACGAACTGACAGCAATCCTCAGAAGAGGAAGCTGAAAAAAAGCGGGAAAAGAAGTCTACAAGCTTTTCACAAGCTTTTTATTCCCCACTCATTTTTAAGACCACAAGGGAGAAAAGGCATTCACAGTTCCCGGATTGCCCTGATAATTTTTTCAACATATTCGTTTTTTATATCCGAAGGCCTGGTTTTTTCAATCCCGAGTTCCGTGACCATCAGAGAACAATCGGCCTGTAAACCTGCTTCCTCGAGCTTTTTCGTTGCGCAACGGTCCTCGCAGCCGTCCAGGGCAAGGACCCTGAAACCCTCAGAGAGCGCATCTTCGGCAGCATCAGCTCCCTTATGTGCAACCGCAGCTCTGTACACGTTAGGTCTCCTGAAAGCAAGGGTGCTGGCAGCCTGCATAGTGAGCTTTCCCGTATTCGAAAGCCCTGAACAGGCAAAAATAAGGATTCTCCCTTTTCCCCGGGAAGGTGCATCAGACCCATTCACAGTTCCGGATTGAGCTTCCAGATTATTTTTTTCCGTAGCTTCCATGATATTAAACCTCTGAAAAAGAGCTGTTTCAAAATATCTTGAAAAAGAATGTCTTCAAGAACTTATAACTTGCTATTTTTTGCAGCGCAGGAAAGTTCCAATTGTGACCTGCAAACCGGCCCTACTGGGGGAACAGGCTTGAATACGGAAGAGAAAGCCGAGAAAAGTTATTGAAATATATTTTTAAAAAGAGAGCAGGACGAGAGACTGAAATGTTCAGTCCAGGTCCAGTTCCGTGATCTCTACATTCAGGTTAGTGATCTCAACGGTTGCAACGGTGGCTCTTCCGGAAAGAACCCCACAGCATTCCCCGGAGTTAATTACAGGGGTCCCGTCAATCATTTTTACTCCGGGTTCATGGGTGTGCCCCCGTATAACCACATCAAAGTCCTCACACTCGGCAATGGCTTTGACCAGGGTCTCATTTGTCCCGTGCAGGAGGGCGATATGAAGCCCATCAATGGTCAGATCTCCGAAATCCCCGCAGGAAACTGCATCAATTTCTTCGAGCCATTTCGTGAGGGTTACCCGGTCTCCGTCGTTGTTCCCGAAGACAAAATAGAGCTTCGGTTCCAGATCTTTAAAAGCCCTCACCGTAAAAGGAGAAACAATATCTCCTGCATGAAGTACTGCTTTTACCTGCTTTTTATTGAAATATTCCACCGCTTTCTGGATTGCTTTCAGGTTGTCATGTGAATCCGACATTATTCCGATCAAGCATTCCCACCTCCTACATAATATTAGACCTACTGGGATTTAAGAGATACCCTGAGTTCATGCCGTTAACAAGCTATTCAGGGCTATAGAGCCCTCCTTTACGGATAATATCTTGCCCAGACCTGAAATGAATCCCCTAAAATGAATCCACCGAAACCAGGCCCAATTACAAAGACCACCGCTAAAAATTACGAAAAAGGAATCATCCTGAAGCCAACCATGAACCTCACATGAGCTATTCTGAAGCTATCTATGGACTTTCAAGTCATTCTGAAGCCATCATGACCCTCATTCAAAGGCCATTAATGAGCTACTCGGAGGCCTCTGCAGGAACAGCTATCTTTAAATAATAGATCTCAACACTACAGACATATTATCCAGAGAATATTTGTAGAATATCAGAAGAGTATCTGAAGAATATATACAGGGCAAATATAGAATACTGAAATACGGCTCAAGAAGCATATTTTTACAATTGATTCAGTGATCACGGATGAAAGCGATACCCCTCCTCAGCAGCGGCCTGGATTCGGTTGCTGCCCTCTCGATTGCTGCCGAAAGCCTTGAAATTGACATGGCATTGACCTTTGACTACGGGCAGCGTTCCGCAGAGCGGGAAATCGAATACGCGCAAAAGGTCTGCGAACATTTCGGAATCGAGCAGCAGGTAATAAAACTGGACTGGCTTGCCGGGATCACCTCCAGCTCCCTGGTGAACAGGGACGCGGAAGTCCCGGAACTGTCCTTTGAAGACATTTCTGGAGGCGCGCCTGCGGAAATCACCGAAGCCTCGGCAAAGGCGGTCTGGGTCCCCAACAGGAACGGGGTTATGCTCAACATTGCGGCAAGTTTTGCCGAAAGCCGGGACTGCGAATACCTTATCGTGGGCTTCAACGGGGAAGAAGCCGGGACCTTCCCGGATAACTCCCTTGACTACGTCCGGGCCGTTGATGAATGCCTCTCCTACTCCACCCAGAACGGAGTAAAGGTACTTGCCCCCCTCATAGAGCTTGACAAGCCCGGAATTGTCAGAAAAGCCCTGGAAACAAACGCCCCCCTTGAATACAGCTGGAGCTGTTACCACGGCGGAAAAAAACCCTGCGGCAGCTGTGAGAGCTGCAGGCGCCGGGCGCGGGCCTTCAGGGAAATCGGAGTGAAAGACCCACTTCTGGAGAAGCTGGGGCATTAAAAAAGGAAATGAATACGGGGAATTTGCAGAATATTCACGGAGTATTACATGAAATCCATTATCCTATCCGAAAAGTTCGATTATGACGGGAGCCAGATCTCTTCCCTCTGGGCCTACAACAGCTTCGGGGTGCAGGAAGACTCCATCGTAGTTTTCAGGGGCTCCTGCGACGTCAAAATAGAGCACATGATCGACCTGGAAGACCGGCGGGCAAACGAGTCCATCTGGTCCGAAGACATGGTGAGCTTTATAATAGAACACTTCGACTCGACAGACCTGAAACTTATCTATGCGCGCCAGCGCCTTTTTACCGCAATCGTCAGGGAATACCTGGCTGAGCGCGGGATTGCAACCACGAGGGAAGGAGACGACCTTTTCCTGGAAGGGAAAAAACTGACCGTCTCAATTGCAAGCACCTCCCCCGTGTCCCAGAAGATCCATTTCGGGATCAATGTTACCCACGACGTGTACGGCAACCTTGAAGAAGCCGGGATCAAAAAAGCCGAAGACATAGCCAGGCTCATGCGGGAGATAGGAGAATACTACTTCCGGGAGTTTGAAGATATCGAAAAGGACCTCCGGAAATCCCGTCCTCTGGGAGTGGTTTAAGTGTACACATCAGAAATATCCGCTTCAGAAATTTCCTCTCCAGAGATAACCAGTTCAGGAAGGTCCATTTCAGGAAGGTCAACCTCAACAATCCCCGCATCAGGGTCAGGGCCAGCCACTGAGCTGCTATCGCCCCTATGCAGGGAATCAGCCCCTATCAGGGAGATCTTTTGCTCAGTGCAGGGAGAGGGGCC
The DNA here is from genome assembly GCF_052056915.1 of Methanosarcina sediminis. Classification (GTDB taxonomy): domain Archaea; phylum Halobacteriota; class Methanosarcinia; order Methanosarcinales; family Methanosarcinaceae; genus MTP4. The sequence continues at coordinate 1,619,392 of NZ_CP195119.1, forward strand.
ATACGTGGGAGTCAGGCAGGCTTTTGTCCGATTTTCCGGCTGCAACCTGAACTGCAAATACTGCGACACGGACTTTTCAAACCCCGGGACCTGCGATTATGAGAAGGGAGAAGGCAGCGGTAGCTTTGAGAAAGCCAAAAACCCCATCAGTGCCCTGCAGCTCAAAGACATGATGCAGCCTTTCAAGAACCTGCACTCGGTCTCCCTTACAGGCGGGGAACCGCTCCTGCACACAGACTTCATTGAGGAGCTGGATAAGCTGGACTTATCTGCGCCCCTTTACCTGGAATCCAACATGACCCTTCCGGAGCAGGCCAGGAAGGTAAAGGACAGGGTCGCATACGTGGCAGGCGATTTCAAACTCCCTGAAGCCCTAGGTCTGGAAAACCCGGAAGCCAGGGAAACCAGGGAGGCTCATATTGAAAATACGGTTGAATGTTTCAGGACTCTGAGAAAAAGCGAGACCAGGGACTGCTTCTGTAAGATAGTGGTAAGCAGGGATAGCGACCCTGCAAGCGTAGTTTCAGCGGTGGACGCAATCGCAGGGTATGTGTCCTGTGTGATCCTCCAGCCGGAAACAAGAATTGAAAGCCCGGAAGTCGGGATAAATGCACAGTCTTCAGTACGGTCCCTTATAGAACTGCAAAGTATGCTGCTTGAAAAAATTGATACTCGCATCATACCTCAGACCCACAGAATGTGGGGGTGTTTATAATGAAAAAAATGAGATTAGGAATTATTGATTACATTGACAGTGCCCACTACCTTCCGGGGCATGGCAAATGCGGAAGGGTGCACGGACACACCTATAAAATAGAGGTAGTTATAGAAGGGGAAGTCCGAGAAAGCGGAATGGTCATTGATTTCTACGACCTGAAAAAAGGTATAAAGGAAACCCTGCAGGAATATGACCACGTACTCCTCAACGACCTGATCGAGTTTCCGAGTTCCGAACACCTCTGCCAGAATATCCACACCCGTCTCCACGAAAAGTTCGGTTTTCCCCTCAAGGTAAGGGTCTGGGAAGGAGAGGGGAAGTGGTGCGAGATGGACAACTTTTCGGATTGAGATCCACCTTTCTTTTTTATTTTTCAGTATTTCGATAGAAAGGGCAGGCTTTTGTTCTGCAGGATACGTGTACTGGACACAGAAATTGAAGTAAATTAGGACGTTGAAATGAATTAGGATGTTGAAGTGAATTAAAATCCCGTATTGAATTTATATATAATTAGAGTGATTTTATTACCAGGTGCTTTTTGCTTAAAAATACCATATAAGAAGTAAAAACAATTCCACAATGTATATCAAGGGGCTGCATTATAGTTTGCTTAAGACATTTTGAAATTTCCCAATAGGGGGCTTTACTTCAGCTTTAAACTCCGAACGGAGGGAACATATTGCCAGAAAATACCAATCCTGATACTGATACTAACAATGCAATAATGGATGAAGAACTCCGGAGAAAGATCGCGGAACATCCCTGTTATGACAAGAAGGCACAGCACAAGTACGGGCGAATCCACCTGGCCGTAGCCCCGAAATGCAACATCCAGTGTAACTTCTGCGTCCGGGAATTTGACTGTGTGAACGAGAGCCGGCCCGGAGTCACCAGCAAGGTCCTGAGCCCGGAAGAAGCCCTTGAAAAGACCAAACTGGTGTTAAAAGAGTATCCCTTCATCAAAGTCGTGGCAGTCGCAGGACCAGGAGACCCTCTTGCCAATGATGAGACCTTCGAGGCCTTTGAGCTTATCAGGAAAGAGTTCCCGGACATTACTCTCTGCATGAGCACGAACGGGCTGATGCTCCCGGAAAAAATCCAGGACATGCTGAGAGTGGGGGTCTCCACTTTGACGGTGACGGTTAATGCCATCGACCCTGAAATCCAGGCACAAATCGTGGACCACATCGTCTACCACGGAAAAGTCTACAAGGGCGTTGAAGCCGCAGAGATCCAGATCAAGAACCAGCTGGATGGCATAAAGGCAGCCGTTGAGGCAGGAATCGTATTAAAGGTCAACACTGTCCTGGTCCCTGGGGTCAACGACAAGCATGTTGTCGATATAGCAAAAAAACTCAACGAACTCGGGGTTTATATCATGAACATAATGCCCCTTATCTGCCAGGGTGCCTTTGCGGACAAGGAACCTCCCACCGCCGAAGAAAGAAAGGAAGCTCAGGCCTCCTGCGAACCCTATGTAATGCAGATGCGCCACTGCAGACAGTGCAGAGCTGACGCCTATGGGCTCCTTGCCCAGGACATGTCCCAGATGAGCGAGGAACGCAGGGAAATCATAAAGATCCAGACCAAAGAAGAGATGGAAAAAGCAAGAGAGACCCTGGCCAAAAATGGCAAGGAAGAAAAAGACTGAGAAAATAAGATTGAAGATTTCAGACTGAAATCTGAAGTCTGAAAAGTGAAGACCGAAATTTTCGGCTTACATCTTCATCTTTATTTTCATTTTCATCTTACATTTTCATCTCACCTTTTTTCCAGGAACATTTTTTCATCTTACATCTTCATCTGACCTTTTTTCAGGAACGTTTTTCCCGCCGGCTCGGCCTTTAACTTCATTAATCGCTTAAATTCATCTTTTTGGTTAAATTCACCTTTTTTACATAAGAAACCGGAAAAAACTTGAAGCCACAGAAAACGGATGCTTTATATATTATGCATAATTATGCACAACCGAGAAAAAAATACGCATTCTTTGCGATTCCCGGGTGTATCCGATCCCTCGCGCCGGGACCTTTATCTGCAGGAGGAAAAAGATGTCTGAGAAAAAAAGTATCAGTTTTGACAGAGAGCGTTATAGAATCATAGCCGAGCACCCCTGCTACAGCGAAAAGGCCAGGCACAGGTTTGGGAGAATGCACCTTGCCGTGGCCCCGAAGTGCAATATCCAGTGCAACTTCTGCGTCCGGGACTTTGCCTGCGTAAACGAAAACAGGCCGGGAGTGACCATGGAGGTCTTAACCCCAGCCGAAGCCCTTGAAAAAGTAAAGCAAGCCCTTTCCGATTACCCATTCATCAAAGTGATAGGCGTTGCAGGGCCTGGCGACCCGCTGGCAAACGAAGAGACTTTCGAAGCCCTCCGGCTTGTAAGGGAGGAGTTCCCGGACATTACGTTTTGCATGAGCACAAACGGACTCGTGCTTCCGGAAAAACTTCCGGAGCTTGTAAAGCTTGGAGTTGCGACCCTGACCGTGACCATCAACGCCGTTGACCCCGAAATCCAGGGGCAGATCTGTGACCACGTCAATTACCACGGCAAGACCTACAAAGGAGTCGAAGGGGCAAAAATCCAGATCAAAAACCAGCTTGAAGGTATCGAGGCCGCTGCAAAGGCAGGGCTTGTTGTCAAGGTCAATACCGTACTTGTGCCGGGGATCAACGACCAGCACATGGTGGAAATTGCAAAAACGATCCGGGAAAGAGAGGTATATATAATGAATATCATGCCCCTGATCCCCCAGGGAGCTTTCGCCCACATAAGGGCTCCGACCCCGGAAGAGCGGCAGGCTGTCCAGGACGCCTGTGAGCCCTATGTCAGGCAGATGCGCCACTGCAGACAGTGCAGGGCTGATGCCTACGGCTACATTGACCAGGACATGACTCAGATGAGTGAGGAACGCAGAAAGCTCATCAAAATCCAGACCGAGGCAGAGATGAGAAAACAGTCCAGGTAAAAATGGACAATAAAAGAGCGGAGTCAGAAAAACTCCGCTAAAGGGTTTTTAAAACAGTTTATAAATCTGCTTAAAAAGATTTATTTTACTCAAAAGGTTTATTCGACTGTGATGGCGCCGTTCGGGCAAGCATCTTCGCATGCACCGCAGTCAAGGCACTCATCTTCATCTACAACTGCAATGTCGTCTTTGAGTTCGATTGCAGCTGCAGGGCATTCGTCTACACATGCTCCGCACCCGGTGCAGGAGTCAGCATCGATTTTTGCTACCATGTTTTTCATTCCTCTCTAGATAGTGGGGTATTTATATATATTTGTAGTAATATAAAGCCGACATAAAGGACAGAATAATTTCATAAAAAGCTGTCGCTTCTACTCTATCAGCACAAGAAAGAAAAACAAATAAAGGATAACCGGAGTATCGTACTGGTTAAAATATTGCGCAAATTTTCGCAAAGCAAAGCCCTTATCGGATTTGCGCCAAAACTTACTTGATAATTTTACAAATAATAAAAACAACAGGAAGCTTTTGATTGGATCTTGAAGAGCTTGCAGAAGGGATAAGGAATTTTGAAGGGGTCACCCGCAAAAAGCAGATTGAAGACATAGTCTCGATCTTCGAGACCGTCCGCCCGGAATATAAGGACGCTATTGTGGACTTCGGGGACGATGCGGCGGTAATCGACATAGGAGGGGACGACGTAATCCTCTTTGCAGCGGATGGGATCTGGGGAAGGCTGCTTGACGCAAGCCCCTGGTGGGCAGGCTACGGTGCCGTGGTCGTAAACGTTAATGACATCGCAGCCATGGGGGGAAGGCCCCTTGCCATGGTGGACATAGCTTCCTCAAAAAGCGATGCCTCCTGCAAGGAACTGATGGAAGGCCTGGCGGAGGGGATCAGGAAGTTCGGGGTTCCCGTCGTCGGAGGGCATGTGCACCCTGACACAAACTATACCTCCCTTTCCGTTGCAATCATCGGGATTGCGAAAAAGGACTGCGTGATCCGCAGCGACACCGCAAAGCCCGGAGACCTGGTAATTGCCGCCTACGACATGGATGGGAAGATCGGCCCGAATTCCCCTTACAGCTGGGATACCACTTCCTATAAGGAACCGAAAATTGTCAGGGAGCGCTACCTGGTGACCCGGAAGATTGGGGAGCTCAAACTCGCAAGTGCAGGAAAAGATATCAGCAACCCTGGCCTCGTAGGTACCCTGGGCATGCTCTGCGAGACGAGCAGGGTCGGAGCCACCGTGGACCTGGAAAAAGTCCCGAGGCCCGAGGATGTGGACTTCGCCCAGTGGCTGAAAGTGCACCCCGGAACAGGATACGTCTTCACCGCAGTGCCGGAAAAAGCAGAAGAATGTGTAAAAGTCTTTGAAGAAGCGGGACTTACCGCCGCAGTAGTCGGAAAAATCGAAGAAGGGTCAAAACTAGATATATACGACAGCACAGGCAAAGTTACGGTTTTTGACTTTTCAAAGGACAGCATTACAGGCATCAGTACCGGATAAGCCGACGCTTCAGCCTGCTTTCAACTGCTTCCTTTTTCCCCTCCTGCGGCCTGACAATGAAACCTTACAAATAACGATAAAGCCTGATCAGCATTTATCAGCGTTTATCAGCGTTTATCAGCATTTGCCAGCATTAATCAGGATCGGGGTTAATAAAAGTTTATTAGGCTTTATCGGGATTTTTCGAACCTGCCGAATCACCCGCAAGCCAGGTATTCATTTCCTCATAGAGGAATTTCTCCGCAGCCTGGACCTGTTCCAGAGAACCGCGCAAGACAAGGACTTCCCGCTCCTCACTGTTTGCAATTTTTACATGCATTTTTCTGATGATAGGTTCAAGGTCGAATTCTTCCACAAGGTCGTAGATGATAGACATCAAGGTGCCGGGAGGGATCACAAGGTCGTAGAAACCCTCCAGTTCAACGTTTACCCCCTCTTTTGCTTCTCTTTCCGCTTGTTTCTTTGCGATTAAATCGTCCAGGTTCAGTGTTTTGCTCATCTTAGGGTCACCTTCTCATTTGTTTTTCCTGTTACCCAGGTCAAAATAAACAGCAGTCTTTTTGCATAAATTACATTAATTAAATGAGTTAATGCAGTAATTATCAATTTTCTTTTTAGTATGAGTTTTATTGATGCTTTTGATCATATTTATGGTTGATTCCTGTATTCCTGTCAATTCCTCGTTATGACCACTAATCCACATATTTATAAAGGTTAGCAAGCTTCCTTCCGGAAATAAACGACAGAGACAAAGAAGAAAAAAGCGGGTCTGAAAGGAAAACCGAATTTAAAGGTTGGAAAGGCAAGAAATACGGGAGAAAAGAACCTGAAATAACCTGTTCCGGGATTTGAAAACCCGGAACCTGATAAAAAGCCCTCTTTTGAGAGGGCATACCGGATAAAAAAACTCAGAAAAACAGTCCCTTTGTAAAAACATCTTTTTTACGTGATCTTTTCTCCGGCATTGGGGGGACTTAAGCTGTAGATTTCTTCTACGTGGAGGAGGGCCGCCCCTTTAGGCTTCAGGTTTGCCATTTTGGAGGCAACCCACCCGTTGATTTCATTCATGAGAGGTCCCTCGGTAACCAGTTCAATGCTCCCCTTTATCTGATAAGCTTTGGGGGGCAGGTAAGCCGTGATTGTTGCCTTTGGGTTTTCCTGAAGGTTTGCCAGGGTCTTTTTCCAGAACACGTCGGCCATAACCAGTGTTTCATCGTCCTGGGCTTTGACAAAACCCATCAGGCATACGTTCGGTACCCCGTTTTTATCAGCGGTCCCCAGGGAGGCAACCTGCTGGTTTACAAGTGCTTCTTTTACATCTGCTGGAAGTTTTACCATTATCCTATTCCCCGATTTGATTTGATTTTCGTTCAATTTCCAGGTCAACGGATGCTATTTAAGCTGCACTCATTAGCTGTGCACCATATCTGTGCATCATACTGTGCACCCATTACCTGTGCATCATTACCTGTGCATCATTATCTGTGCACTAAAATATACATTCTGATCCATTATGCAACTTACGCAACACAATATAGAGCGGGGAAATAAATGCCTGAAGAAACTTGAAAAGGAAAAGAGCCTTGTAAACAACTAAAAAAGTCGGAAAAGGCCAAAACGAGCCGGAAAAATGAAAAATGAACCTGGTAAAAAAGCCGGTAAGACCCGAAAAAAACCTTAAAAAGCCGAAAAAAGCCGGAAAAAGCATTATTCATAAGGTAGATTTCCAGGTCCGGCTGTACCGGTATTCAGGGGTTTCGCTCTAAGCAAACTTTATCTGAGATGAAAATCTCTTATAAGAGGATAGCCATGCAGCAGTACAAGTTAAAACGCGGCTTTAAGCCCGAAATCGAAAGAATATACTCGGTAATGCAGGAATGCTTCCCGGTAGAAATTGTAAGGGAAGGAGATGTCCTTGAGACAGCTTATGGGGCAATGGCAAAGATCACGGTCTCGATCGAGAATAAGAAACTTGTTGTTGATACTGTTTCCAACCCCTCGATGATGGACGATGAGACTATCCTGCAGACGAACAGGTATTTCCGGGACTTTCTCTACAAGGCTACCGGCTACACGGCAAAAGAACGCCTCAAGCAGGCAAAAAAAGAAGTCAGTGGCAAATAAACCGCCGGACACGAATAAGCTATTTTATAATTTCCGGCACCTGAAAGCCCCTAGCCTGAGGTATCTTCTTTGAACACCGATTTTCTGGAAAAACTAAAGAGCCTGGAGATTCCTACCTGCCTGCGGGTCTGCTGCGGGACAGACGGCTCCGTCACCTTTCTCCTTGAGATAATGACCCGCAAGCCCGTGGAAGTCAGGACCGAGTCCCAGCACATAGTCAGGGCTGACAGAGAAATGGCTGCCCTCCTTGGAGTAGAAGAAGGAAGCGAGGTAAATGACAGGAAGGTAAGGCTCTATGCAGGCGGCACGGTCTTTGTCCATGCAAGATCCCTCTCCCCTCTTGAGCGCATGCCCGGGACAATGCGGGAGCAGCTCATGAGTGCCGACATCCCCATAGGCAGGATCCTGCGCAGCCACGCCCTTGAGACCCGCCGCGACATGGCAGAACTTGAAATCCTGGAAGGCGAACCCACCTTCGACGGCACCCCGGTCCTTTCCCGCGCCTACAAAATCGTCCATGACAACAATGTCCTCATGTGGATCAACGAACGCTTCCCCATCGATGAGCGCTGGAAACTCTAAAAACCGGAGAACTCAAGAACAAATATCAAAAAGACAGGCATATTTTCCCCGCCAGTCTTTCAAGTTTTTTTATGAACCGGACGAGATTTTAAAACAGTAAAGAGATTTTAGCGCCATAGAAACAATTCCAGTCGAAACCTTTATATCTCTGCTGTGATATTTTGGTGATGCTCTTATAGCAACAGTGCCTTGGTGGCTTAGGGGTATAGCGCGTCCTTGGTAAGGACGAGGTCGCGGGTTCAAATCCCGCCCGAGGCTTAAATCAGTTCAAAGCCTTTCTTCATTGAAAGGCTTTGACAAATAAAAAATAAACTCTTTTTTCAAAATTCTGTTATTCCTGTACATTCTTATTTTGGCAAAAGCAAATTTCTTAGCAAAAGCTTTCTTCCCCTTCATCAGCAACAAAATACAGTCATTTCCGGCCCATTTCCCTTTTCTTCCCCTCCTCTTATTCGTCCCCGTTGCTCCTCTCTCCATCTACCTTTTCTTCTCCCTTCTCCTTTTTGTTCCCCTTGTTCCTCTCTTCCTCTATCTTTTTCTCGAACCCGTCCTCTAAGCCCCTGAACCCTTCGACTTAAAGAACCCACCGCAATAGCTCAAGCAGTCGGAGTTTGAAAAATTATGGAACTTCAGGAAGTTTATTATATATTTGGAATAGAAGATATTTTGCCGAAACAAGGTAAAATAAGGAAAACAAAATCAAGGTCATAGAATCTGAGGAATTTTTATGAAACACTCGAAATTCGTATTATCCTTTCTTTTAATAATGATGATGATTTTCGGAGGAATCCTTGCCATCTTTACCGCTTATTCCTCTAACGGGGGGAACTTTATCACCTGTTATTCATCCAATTATACATCAGAAAGATATACTGAATTCGAGGAAAGAAACCTGACCGGGGACATGTTTCTGGAAGAGGTCTGGGCGTATGAAGACCATTTTGCCTTCTTATTTATCCCTGAAGACCAAAATGCAACCTCCAATTACTACTTTAGCTTCGAAATCAAAGAAAACGGGACCACTCTGGAAAGTGCTGAGAAAATCCATTACGAGGAAGTTTCAACCCGCACCCCAATTATAATGAGGGTCCCGAAAAAGCCGGATACCAGCTATGAAATCGAAGCCCTGATCGAAGACGAAGATGGAGTTGAAGTGCACAAAAGCAAAACCCGGATAGACCCCCGGAATCAAGAACCTTGATTATAAAATAGGACCGGCTCCAACAAAAAAGAAAGATATAAAAAATCTTTCGATATAACCCGCCCGAAGCTCCGGACACGACCGGGCCTTACCTGTACTGATTTCTGCCATGGGATTGATTGAAGGCAGAGCATGAACAGGGTTTAGAGGCACGGCTTTCCATTCAGTCTCTTTCCAGTTCCTCTTCAAGGTTCATGAACTCATCATAACATCTGATACAGATGTATTTATCCTCAGGGCATTCTTCTTCAGAGTCCACCTTCACGCCCCCTGGTTTTGTGGTTCCGAACTTCAATATATAGAAGTGCTCTCCCAATTCGACTGGCTGCCCACATCTCGAACATAAGAAGGGCGGATTCTCAATCGAATCAGCTGCACATTCCATGCATATCAGATCGGACTTATCCCCGTGAACGTCCTTGAATTTTACTGGTTTCATTTCCTGGCTGGTATCGACGACCATTACGTCATCCAGCAGTTCCCGCCCACATATATTGCAAAACTCTTTCTTTTTGTCGCTCCCCTTCATTATGTTACCCCTATTCCAGAGAATTTTTCATAAAATCCAGTATCAAGCCCGAAAGAGGTTTTAGTGTTTCCCCGTTTTTACTCCGTTTTGTTTCCCCTCTTCAGATCCGGTCTAATTTATATTAAATAGGATATTTAAAAATATGGATGTATTAATCTGTTGTCACTTGATTCAGTATTTTCCAAACCCGAATTTTCCTTTTCATCCCCGGGGATTTTGCACAAAAATTTTACAGGAAGGTTTGAGTATGAAAAAAGAAGGCTTAAACACCAGGTTCCGTGATTTTACCAGCAAAACCACTTCTTTGCGGCTCCGGATCATAGCATGTCCCTGGCAAGGCTGAGGTAGCGGGTCCAAATCCCACCCAGGGCTTTTTACTTTTTTTATTTTTCTTTTATATACCCAGGTTCAAAGCCTATTTTTCCCAGGAGTACATTACACTTCGGACAATGGAGTTCTTTACCACTCCATTTTATATCCAGAAGGGGGACAAACCCATGATCCTTGCAATAGTGTTTATCTGGATTTGCACTTACATCTCCGGAGAGAACCTCTGCCCCACGTCCCGTGAAAATACGAATTGTTTCATCGGGTGAATCCAATTCATTTTTACTATTCAATACGTTTTTATACATTTTCATTTCAGAATCCATTGGGAAGATATCCGAAATTTCGCAAAGTGAATATTTAAGTTCATCTAACGCTTCTTCATATTTTCCAAGTTTACATAAGGAAAGAGCCTTAAATTTCAACGCGTACTTAAGAGACATCCAGTTGTTTTTTTTCCATACATACGCTTTATTTATAGAAGTATCGAATGGCATGCGATCCAGAGCATCATCGAATACACCTATTGCACTACCGGGTTTTCCAATTTTATAAAGAACCATACCTTTAATCAGCCAGCATTCAGTAAATTTTGGATCTTTGTCTATTTCTTTGTTGAGAAAAGATAGCATTTCATCAATAGTATGAGAGCTCTCGTTTTCCAGTGGATAATCCTCATTTAGCATTAAAGACTCGATTAAGCCAATTATTTTATTAGGATCATTTTTTTCTTCTGTTACCCCTAATTCAATTCCCGATGATTCAGCAGATTCATTTTTATGTGCCAAGTTTATCTCTGATTGGCCCGGTTTATAATCTTCATATTTTTCAGTCATAAAATCAGAACCTTATAGAATTATACATTAGAAGTCATTTTTTCATCCAGTTTATGCGATTGATATATTAAAACTCCTAAATGATAAGGGATTGCACAGTTTCCACTTAGAACAAATAATTCATCATTCTTTTTTAGCTTTACTTTTGGATTTAACCCCTCACTTCATACTTTAATCCCCCATGCTCCCGGAGAAGCTCAGCCCCTCCGATCTGCCTGCTGCCTGGCTCCTGAAAGCCCCTGAGAGCTTAGTCAAAGGAGCATGAAGAAACATAAGCAGCCACTCAAAAAAATAGAATGTAGAAGAAAAAAGCCATAATAGAAAAAAGCAAAGCACTTTTTTGAATCTAGTGTCCAGACGAACTTCTGTTTTCAATACTGGATTTTACTGCGCTTGTATGTAAACCGCGAAATCCTGATTGTAGTAGATGCTGCTTAATGAATTTATGCCAGCTCAGGAATAAATCTAATTGAATTGCTATTTCTGTTATTTGTCGCTTTTAGTTCTCACTTTTAAAATACTTTTCTTTGAGTTGCTTATTTCTATTAAGGAATCTTTCCAATTCGTATTTAGACCACCTTATTGATGTATCGATTCCCATGTTTCTCTCGAATCCATCAAGCATATCATAAAGGGTAGAATCAATTATAGTTGAAGTAAAAATACCATATCCTTTTGCACCATATTGCATTATTACATTTCCTGCATTTGATAACTTTGATGCAGAAAGCGAATTTGAATTGCTATAGAACTTACATTGAAAAATAAATAGCTCTGACTCTGATGTTGGTGTCTTTCTTGTCTTTACGACAATATCTCTTCCTCCATCCCTTGACCTTGATTTCCCCATTTTTTGAATTGTTGTGCTGTCAAATTTTGGATGACAATAGATAATATCGTAGCAAAGTTCTTCGAAAACGTCATCGTTCAGATCACCCCACTTGCAGTTTCCGGTACAGGATTGACCAATCAGGTTTTGAATTTTAGAATAAACCGGATTGAGATATTCATTAAACTCCTTCATTTCTTCAAAATTTAAAGTATTTCGAATAAAAAAAACATAGTTGAAACCCAGATATTTAACAAGTGCTAAATCTCCAAATTCAGATAGATGATATTGAAACTTTTCAGAATCAAGGAAATTGAATCTGGAACTATAACTTTCAGCATTTACTTGTGATAAGGGTTCTGGAAAAATACCAAGTTGAACATCATCTAAACCTTCTGTAAGAGTTACAGGTAATTGTTTTCTATACTTTCTTAAAAGAGTCTTTTCAGTACACAATATGGATTTGAACAATGACCCTTCGTTAAACCAAACTGCTGAAGAGGAATTTACAATTACGGAGGAGCCTTTATAGTTTAATACATCAGCTTTTTCAATAATTAGATCGGTCTCAAGTCCTGAATAAATCTTAAGTGCCTGCATGAGATTTGATTCAGGTGGAACTATCCAGTTTTCTATTGAAAAATATATTGTTTCATTGTATTCTTTTGAGGGCGCATTTTTCCAGAAACCATATCTATGTTCTGGATATTTTTTATATGTTTCCTTGAAAAATTCATCCTCAGAATCATATTCTGAAGCCATCTCGAAATAAGCACCATTGATGAGATTTGCCCAATAGTTATTAACTAACTCTGGAAAAACAAAACATTTTTTGTTCAAGTTTAATTCATATTCCCCGATTTCATCATAAAAAGAATCTCTATCTTCTTTAGATAACTCATCACTACCGTCACTGAAAAATTTGGAGAAATATACTAAACAATCTGCAAGATTTTTTACATCACGGGGAGTACACACTATGATAAAATCTTTGTAATAATTATCTCTTAATGTAATCTCTCCTTTTATAACGTTAGCAAACGAAGCAATTTTCTCTGAGCAATAAGAAACCAAGATGTGATCATAAACGACGTCTAAATAGCTACTACTGAAACCAACAGATTCTAATGGAAGCACAATCTTGATTTCACCCTCAGACTCAAGGGTCTTCATGAGGGTAATATCATTAATTTTATTATTCCAGATGTCCTGAATAGCTAGGTTCATTATTATTCCTATTTACCTGTTTATGTATTGAGAATAAAACTGACCAAAATAAAACTCCCTTGTCCCCTACCTATTAATGAAGCAATCACAAAAAAACATGTTTCATTATAACTATTCTTACTGTCTATTTCTTGTAGATTGCCCATAAACTAATGTTGCTTTGTCTAATATATTCTGCATAGTCCAACCTTTTTTAACTCCTAGCTGTCTATATAATGTATCTTGTTCATCAAAGGGGAGATTTCTACATGCATACATAATGGCACGTCGTTCCCAATCATACGTTTGACTTATCTTTGGCTTAATATCAAGAAGTGGAGACCGATACCCATAGGTGCCAATTGATAATATAGCTTGCCTTTTTACAAGAGGATTTGTGTGCTCTCTTATGATTTTCCTTAATTCAATAATGTTATTCCATTCTTTGCACTGAATAAAAGGCTCTAGCAACCAGATGAATTGAAAATCAGTCACATGCGCGGAATTATTTAAAAAAGAAATTATTTCTTTACCGGTTTTAATTCGAATATTATCGGTCATCTCATCAAATACGTTCAAAAAATTAGCTACTGAGTTTGAAATAGGAGATAACCTTTCTAAGTTTTCAATTACCATATGTACAAGATCTGGTCTTTTTAAAGCGGAAAGAACCTGTAATACAAACTCTATTTCAGCAAAATCAGTTACTGGAGAATTAAGAGCACCTTCCATCAATTCTTCAACATCAATTTCATCAATTAATTGTTTTTGTTCAGGCGTTAAATCATCATAATTTACAAAGGCATAAGGATTACCATTAAAAACGTTTTTGATTACTTTTTTCCTTAAAGATCTACTTGGATCTTTTAACTTTAAAACAGAACTCATTAATTCAGAGGTGGGCATAGGATAAGTTTTCGCTTCATTTAAGCTCAAATGCTCATCATTTAATCTTTCACCTAGTTCATATAATATTTTTATGCATTCTGATTCAGAATTAGCAAACATATAATAATCATCAATGTATCTGACATAGTCGATTCCCAAACTATCAAGAAAACGATCTATTTGTGTTAGGTAAGCTTCTGCAAGCAAATTACTTGCAAGTGGGCCAATTGGTATTCCATAAGATGTTCCATCAGACCATGTTCCTAAAAAATTCATTAAACACCCTATTTCGTGCTCCATCTCACCTTCCACTTCAGATGCTTCTCTGCAAATTGAAGAAATAGAATTCTGAAGGCGATGTAAGTATATCCTTGGAAAAAAATCAACGATATCTGCTTTAGCAACCATCTTATATTTTGAGGCTCGAATTCCTAGATTATTTACAAATAGATCCCATTTGTCTTCTAATTCAAAGTTTCCATCTGTATCTTTTAATTTAAATCTCTTGGAAAAGACTCTATTATTATTTTCTCTTCTGGTGGTTTCTATTATTGGTCCAAGTCTGTAAACTAAACCTGTGAATAAAATAATATCAATTGGATTTAACAAATGGATTGGTCTGACTGTGTATCTTTTTTTGGGGGCCATTATTTTAATGGCTTGTTGGGGGTCATAAGAACGTAACTCTATTTTTTCTAGAAGAGGAACTATCTGACTCCAATTGTTTCGTATAGCACGAATCTCGAAAGGCTCTGGCAAAAAAATTGAATAACCGTAATTTTCAAGGAAAGATAAAGATGCATTAAGTTCTCTTCTGGTTAGTTTTACAGATTGTGTATTGGTTCCCATAAATATTCATCGCCCAACAGGATTACATCAGTTTTATTTTGTTATAATTAAATAATAGCAAGAAGACTTTTTCGAACATCTGAGATTTTTTGGTGATCAATCTATTAAACATAAAAAATAATAATTATAGTTGATTTGAAGTTAATCAAAAATGACCTTCTGGGGCTTATCCTCTAAATCCCCCTTCTCCTTTTCCGATCCGGGCATATCCTTCTTCATAGATTCCAAGCCTCGATACATAAGTATCCTAGCCCCTTCTTCTCTTGAGACACCCAGTTTTTTGGCCAGTTGGTCTATAGTCTGAATATCAGGTTTGGATAAAAATAGAGGTTCAACCTCGTCTCGGCTCCATCGGACGAGTACTATTTTTTCAATTCCTAATTTCATTAGTTGCGTCACGCAAAACTCTATAGCATGGGAGCGGCTGCTAAATATTTTTTCGTCAGATGAGATCTTATCCAGCCATGCTGCGGTTTTTTCATCCACCGTAATCGTGAAGCGCTCTTTCATCAGTGATTTAATTATTTTCAATATTCAAATACTATAGTATGATAAAAAACTTCAAATAAACAATT
The DNA here is from genome assembly GCF_052056915.1 of Methanosarcina sediminis. Classification (GTDB taxonomy): domain Archaea; phylum Halobacteriota; class Methanosarcinia; order Methanosarcinales; family Methanosarcinaceae; genus MTP4. The sequence continues at coordinate 1,634,538 of NZ_CP195119.1, forward strand.
TGATGATTTAATAAATATTAGATATGATTTTATCATACTATATGATAATGAAATCATCAGATACCAATGAACAGTATAGAAAAACATTGAGTCTCGGGCCTGATGTATGTGATATTCTGGATCGGGTCGTAAACACCGAAAAACAGTACGACAGCTATTCTGCCGCCGTCCGCCGTGCCGTGCGCTCCACCTTCTGAGAAAAAGCGACAGAATCAACGCCTTCCCCTGCCATAAAAAACACAAAAATTGAGCACAAGCCGCCAGGCAATGAGCCAATTTCAGGGTAATGGTATAAGCGCAGAGCTTGTCGCACCTTCCTATCCGGCTTCCGGGCCTGCTCCTCAAAACCTCAGCCTTGAAGACCTCCGGAAAAACCCGCTTGTCCGGGAATTCGCCGGCGCAAGCGAAGAGATCACAAAGCACCACGCAACCCTCGGGCTGTTTTCCGGCCTCTGCAAAATGATCTGCGAAGAAAGCCCGGAATAACGGAGAGAAAAAGAGCAAAAAACAAAATTCGAAAACCCCAGCCCTTCAGCTAAAAGCAAAGCTACGAACACTTCAATTCACACTACATTCGAAAAATCAAAAAATATTGAAAACGAGCCAAAAATGAAGAACTTGAAACATTTTCAGCTGCTTAGACGGTGACTTCTTTTTTAATGATGTATGCGACCATTTCGGGGTTAAGCTTTCTCGCCCTTGAGACTTTTTCTTCTATAGCTTCGGCAGATTCGCCTTCCATTTTCAGTTCTTTTATCTCCTCAATTACCGATGGAGGGATGCTGTAATACTCGTTTATGTCCTTCCTGTGGCCCCAGACATCTCCTTCGATGAGCTGGATCCGCTGCATTTCAAGGAACATTTCGATGGAAGTTGAAACAGTCCGTCGGTATGATTTTGGAAGCTGAATTACCTCGATCTTCGGGCAGGTTTCGACCAGCGAAAGGATGTCCTTGTTTGAAGGCCTGAAAGCCATATGCACTATTCTCTCATTCGGATTCAATGAAAAGATTTCATCTCTTGAACTCACAACCCTTATTTTCAAATTAATTCCTCCCGTTCTATCCCCGTTTTTTTATTTAATGTCTATATATTCAGTATTAAATATTTTTCCTCTGGAGGCGGATTTATTTTGTAAGTCAGAGTTTTCCGCCCTGTATTCCACATCCATAGGGGTAACACCGAATATTTAAAAATCAGGATCGTAAGCCGCATTTTACCATTTTACAGTGCAATACCGGATGAAGGGCCTGAAACGTATAAATAGAGAAATTCACAGAAATCCGAATATTATGGAAATATTTTTTGATTTTGCCGCGGGTTAGGGCATTTTCGAGACTTTCCAAAGGGAATCTGGCGGGCTCGTGCCAGGCCCTTAACAGCCCTGTAGTGAACATGTTTCGGATTACCAGCGTTTTTGCCAAGATGCAGAGGAGTCCGGGACCGGGATTTTTCCACCTGGTTCCCGGCTAAAATTTTGGTAGAACATTTTTACAGGTATTGCAGAATATTTTTTCAAAATCAAACCTTTAAGCAGAAAAAATCCTTTCCGGATGCAGGAGAGGGGCCGGCCAGGGCAAACAATTACCAAAACAGCACTTACCAAAACAGCACTCACCAAAACAGCACTCACCAAAAAAGCGCTTAGGGATAAGTCAAATATAATCTCAAGTATTTTTGTTTACGATTCCTTAACCACGGAGCACACGGAACACACGGAAGCCGGCCTGACGGCCGGTGAGTACTCCGGGACATTAAATAATCGATTCAAAACCCACTGTGAACAAAACGCCAGATCAACCTTAATTGCCGTCTTTCAACCGATCTTTTTCCGTGCTTTTCCGTGTCTTTCCGTGGTTTGAATGCACACACCAAATGTCTCCACCAACAAAAACACAACCTATATGAGTATAGAGCAATTCCCGATACGAAAATCTGAAGTTATATTTTCATCATTCCTTACCAAAACAGCACCTAGTAGAAAAGATACGTAGCAAAAAAGCAATCTGCAAAAAAACACTTCGCAAAAGCAATTAGCAAAAGCAATTAGCAAAACAGGCACTCAGTAGAAAAGGCACTCAGTAGAAAAGGCACGCAGCAGAAAAAACCCGGAAATCAGGAAAAAAGAAAGAGGTGCCATTTCGGGAGAGAAAAAGGAAAGATCTCAACCGACGGGAACACGAGAATCGGAATTCTTGTCATAACAGGACACAGGCTAAACAGGATCTACTTATCAGGAAAGCTTGGGCACCACAAGCACACAGACTCCATATAGGAGCAACAGAAGCACAATCTGAATAAAGATTACATCTAAATAGTAAGATTTAGACCTTATTCCAGTCACTTCGTTATCCGTTTCAACCTCGGTTTTCTTTCTTCTTTTCTTTTGATTTCCCCCTATCTGACTTTTCATCCCTTCGGCCACTTGATCACCCTCTGTAATCTGATTTTCCAGTCCTTCATTCATGCAATTACCCTTCCAGCTTTACTTCAAAATCCCTTCTACGCTTATCTCGGAACTATTGTTGGCACGATATATGTGTAAACAAGATACAGGATCACCAAAAACAAAATATGCATAAAGACCAGATCCACAACCCAGGGTTTTACCCCGAACTTTGCCAATTTATCATCCTCCTATGTGATTATTTTTAGACCACTTGCCAAATTCTTTCTAAAGATATTACCTCCATGCACCGTTCAGTTTTCTCATTGGAGCTGCAAAAATGCAGGACAATACAGCCTACAAACACAATTTGGGCAACAATCACACCTTAAACAGTAAGATTCAACCCGAAGTCATCAAAAACAAATCTCCACATTTACTTTGAGAGTACATTGTATATTAATTTACTCATTTTGAAAAATATATTATAACGTACATATAAATAACATATTAAAAAATAAAAAATGAATACGCGTCAGGCCAACATTGTATATTAATTTGACTATCATGTCAACTAATTTAAAATGTGGCATATAAATTAATTTTTCAAGTTATTATTTCCAAAAATGAACCCCATTCAACAGACAGCAGCCAGTTTAAAGAAAGAAAAAACGGAGAACATATGTAAAAATCAACATTGGAAGAGGCACCCAATAATATGAAAAAAAGTAAGGAAGATGGAAATGAAGGAAAAACGCAGAAACCGAGACCAGTGAAAATTACACATGCCGTGTTTTTTTCATAAGATCAAAGAGTAAAGTTTATTATCATTGAAAGAAAAAAATCAAAATAATAACTAAAGTTTTATGTGCGGCAACATCAAATTTAATATATGTTACAATGTATCCGGCACGGAAACATTTTCTCCTGTACAAAAAAAGCCATCACCAAAAGGGGCAGACAATGAGTAACACGATTGAAAAGATATATGGAGGGCCAGCCCTCTTCATGCTGGTTGTCGGGATGCTGTTAAGCTCGATTCTTTTTTATTTAATGTTCAAATACGCGGACGAAGGAAATCTCCTCATGGTGATTTCAATCCCCCTGGTAATCTCACTTATTGCCCTTGTGATTGCCCGGGCACTGGCCTCTTCGATCAAAGATATATCCAAGCAGCAGGAAAAATCTGACAATTGAGCCTTAAGAAGTAGAAAAATATAGAAAAAGTTAAAAGAAGTTAGGAAAAATATTCCATAACGACAAAAAATTAACCGCGTTGCCTGTGCTTTACAGGCAACTTTTTTTTTCAAATATGAATTCCGGAACCAGAGGGCATGCTCAAAACTTGTTGGCCTTTGTGATGTTATACCCCGTAATCTCCATTTTTCCGGTGTCCGAGTCTATGTAGACAAGGTTGGAGATGCTTGAATAGTAAGTAAAGAGTTCCCGACCCCATTTAAGGGCACTGGACTCATAACTTATCAGGGTAGTCCCGTCGAACCTTCCATTCTTATCAAAAAGCCACAGACCCATGAACCTGTCCGTGACTACCAGGGTAAGGGGGCCGATGTGCCCGCTACGCATGGAGACGTTCATATTTTCATGGGAAAGGAAACTGTTAAACTGTTCCGGGTAATCTTCCAGATATTTGTTGAAAATCTGCTCCGTAAACACACAGGTAACTTTTGAATTATTACGGAGAAGCTTGGAAAATATGCTGACTGTGTGAGGCTGGAAAGTCGAACTGGCCATCATTACGTACTTGGAATTCAGAACATTTTCCACGAAGGTTGGGTGAAACTCAAACAAACAATCCCTGTTTGCTTCCAGCAGTTCACAGTGCACAAGGTTACCGATACGTTTTCTCATATGGTAGGGGATTTCACTAAGGTCCCGGGTTTCCCAGTACTCATGATTCTCCGCATAGATGTTTATGATATTGAGGAATTCTTCTATTTTTTCAACTATCAAAGCCCCCATGTCAGACAGCTTGTATAAATCTTCATTGGGATCGTAAGTAAGCAGGTCCCATTTGAGGAGTTTCTTTATCTGAGGCATCAAAGCACTTGCACTGAAGTCAAGTGCGTCTTTGATTTCATCTATATTCTTGGGGCCTTCTCTTAGCAACAAGACCAGTACATTTTTTCTTTTTTCGGATAGGAATATTGTTTTAATAAGGCAGGAGGGGTCCACTCTCAATCACCAGGAAACATATGAATATTCTTCAAAGGAAATTCGTCTTGAAAGAATAACAGTACTACACCTAAGCACCATCCCAAATATCAACACGGGAAAATAGGTTTATTATTTTATTTACAATATAATCAGTTTTAATATATGAAGTAATTTTGCTATTAATAATTTATTATTTTAACCTGTATCAAAAAGTTAATTAAAGTATGTTAAAAGCGCTCGATATTTATTTTCCAAAAGTAGCCAGATAATTAGACAATAAAAACAGAAAGATTAAATATAGAGAAAAATCCCCTCCTCAAAAAATAGGAACACTTCTAAATCAAAAACAGAAGCAAGAAACCTCTATACTATTGACCCTTGAAAAAAAGATAAATCAAAAAGAAAATGATAAATTATAAAAATGGAGATCTTTCCGATCTGGAGGGGTCAGGGAACGGGAAAATAGGAAGAGAACATGAAAAAGAGAACATAAGGCTTCAAGACATGCAATTCAGCTGCAGGTATCAAGAAAAAAAGACTGCAGAGAAAGGCAAAGTTTGTCTTGAAGCCATTGAAGAGAGTTATGGACCTCTCTAACCTGGAGGTTAGGAATGGAGAGGTTTCTGCCGTCATCTCGGAAAGTCCCGACCGGAGGCTTTCCTTAACCGATCGGGAAATGGCGAACCCTTTTCAGTTAATGGAACAGCCCCGTAACCCGGGCTTTCCGATCAGACAAAACATCCCTTGCAGCAGCATAAAATGGCAAATATGCAGCTGCAAAGGGGTATTGCAGGTCTTTTACTCACTTCTGGGGGATATTTGATAACAGTGCCATCTTGAGGAGAGGGATATGGACAAGCACTGTCATCAGCGTGATTAATCAGCCCGGAAACCAGTTGCGAACGCCGGGCATACTGCATGGAGATGCAGCCCCGACGCCGTAACCCACGGAGGACGCATTTACAGCGGAAACCCTGAAAAAAACCTTTCTGGAAGAGTAGGCCAGGGCAGGCTCGTATCCGAGGATACTTTCAGGGGCCGAAACAGCCTCCACCGTATTATATATCAGGTTTCCTGAGCATTTCATTCGGTATCATCTCCCTTTCTGAGGAAAGGAAGTGTAAACTGGGTCTTCGCCGGTTTTACCGGGAACATACAACATACATATTGCACACATACATTCAGACACGTTTTGGGGGAACTCCATATTTTTTCGATTTTTTTGCCCGTTTTGAGAAAGAACTGCTCCCAAAAAAGCAGCGAAGAACCTTTATCGTAAATTTTTTGGGGTTTTTTAAGGGTTTGGGGTTATCAGGGAATTGAGGTTTCAACCATTTCCATACGATTCAGCTATTGATTCACGTTTAACTCCGAATTATCACATTTGTGGTGTGAACCGGGAATTATAGGGGTTTTGTTGGGGGATTGGTTTATAGAAGGTTATTAAGGGTTGAAATTTAAATAAAGGTTTTATTGGAGGTTTTATTGGAGGTTTTATTGGAGGTTTTATTGGAGATTTTAGTGGAGATTTTATTGGAGGTTTTATTGGAGGTTTTATTGGAGATTTTAGTGGAGATTTTATTGGAGGTTTTATTGGAGATTTATGCAAATTTGGGGAGATATTCAACCCTTTAAACCGTTTTTGAATCTTGAACCGTTTTTGAATCTTGAACCGTTTTTGAATCTTGAACCGTTTTTTGAATCTTGAACCGTTTTTCGAACCTTTTTTGGCATTAAAAATGCCCCACTCCCATTTCGGGGGTAACAGATTAGCTGTTACTTATTATTCAGATTTTACCGGTCAGTTTTTACTGTTTAGAACTTGCAGGAGAGTCGCTTTTGTCAGCAACTTCCACAGGTGCAGCAGTCTTTTCTGCTCCCAGCTCTTTTGAAGCTAAGAGAGCTACGAAGGCAAAGACCATGCATACAAGCATCAGGAACCAGACAGACTTGTACTGGCCTACTGTTGCAGTGGCTCCTTCGGCAACTGCCATCATCTTCCCGGTCAGGGTCATGAAGATTGCTCCGCCGAGGAAGGGGAAGATATTGTATGCACCGACTGCAGTCCCTACAATTGAGGCCGGGAACCATTCCTTTACCTGGGCATAGGAGACAACGAAGAATCCACCGAAGAACCCGAAGAGGAAGTGGATCGCGGAGTATGCCGTAGTGCCTGTAATGTTTCCTGCCTGGGACCAGATAACTGCCCAGATCACGATGTACACGGCAGTGCCTGCAAGCAGGACTTTTTTCCTGGACTTAAGCACCTTGTCAGAGAGGTAACCGGCAATCGGGCAGCCGAAGATCATACCGATAGCGACGAAAGAGAGGACACTTGCATAGGTTGTCTTCTCCCAGCCGAGAACGTCCCTGAAGAAAGGCCCGGCCCAGAGACCCTGGTAGACCATGAGGCTTCCGTACATGAAGAAGAACCAGATGGCAAGGGGCCAGAACTTCATTCCGGCACCGAAGGTCTGCTTGAGGGCTTCTCCCATAGGGATCTTTGCAACGGCTTTCGGGGGGACATAGGTCTCGCCCTTTTCATGGGCTTCAATTTCGGGGATTGAGGGGCAACCCATGTCTTCAGGCTTGTCTTTAACCAGCATGAAGATGGCTACGGCCAGCAGGACGGAGAATACACCGAGAAGCAGGAAAACTCTCTGCCAGTCCCCGAGCATTACAGCCAGGAAGGCCAGAGGACCTGCCGCACTCAGGGCACCGATGTTCCCTATAGCGAGCAGGACACCGGACATGGAGGCAAACTCGTTCTTCTTGAACCAGATGGCCAGGACCTTCATCACGGGGATGTAGACCATTGCCACACCGACTCCGATAAGAAGCCTTCCGATCAATATCATCGTAAAGCTGGTTGCAACACCTGAGAGAATTGCGCCTGCGGCAGCCACAAGGGTAAAGACCCCGGCGGTCTTTTTAACACCCCAGCTGTCACTGAGGACTCCACTCGGTAATTGCATTGCTGTGTATGCATAGAAGTAAGCGGAGCCCAGAAGCCCTACAGATGCGGCCCCTACTCCGAATGTGCTCATGATGTCAGACGCAACTACTGCAGTTGACACCCTGTGGAAGTATACGAAGAAGTATGCAAATGCCAGGATAACAAATACTACCCAGCGATACTTCATCACTTTTTCCATTTTTTCCAGATTAATTCCCATAGCTATCGCTCCAATGAAGATAACTCAGAATATAAATGAAAAATGTGGACACCTGAAATGTGGGCACCTGAAATTTTGGGTCCCTGTAAAAGGAAACCCTTTTTTTCAGGCACCGCTCCTTTTTCAGGAAGATACCACGAACTATTTTTTACTAGAAGATTTTTACACACAAAGGTTTCGCCAGATCAGAGGTTTTCGGCGGACCAGTCGGCTGCTGCCTTAACCCAGGTCTTAAGCCTGTCAGAGGTGCTGTGAGGTGGAGTTCCACAACCGAGCATGCTTGCTTTTGCTCCTCCGTCAAGAGCTGCCCTGGTTTCAGCGATGATCTGTTCTTCGGTACCTTCAACCATCAGGAGCGGGGTCACATTCCCGACAACAGGCACATCACCTGCAATCTTTGTAACTTCTTCCATCTTGACTGCCTGTTCGACACTGAGACAGTCTGCACCGGTGGCTGCCATACCCTCGATAATCGGGGTTGTGTCACCACAGATGTGGAGTTCCCACGGGCATCCGAGTTTGTGAGAGAAATCTCCGATCTCCTTTTCTGCCGGAACCCCTACTTCATAGTAGAATTCGGGCATCACAAGGTTCGGGGATGCAGATGCATCGGAATAGTAAAGGATGTCAGCTCCGGCTTCGGCGCAGGCCTCGGCATAGATCTTGTTGATCTCGAGGGCGACTGCGACCCAGTCCTTCATCTTTTCCATCTGTTTTTCCTTCTGCAGACACTTGATACTGAGTACGGAGAGGTTCTCAGCACCCATCAGGTCTCCTGCCAGGGTGATAGGGGCAACAAGGAAGGCAGTGACAGCTGCATCGGGGTATCTTTCCTTTGCAAGTTTGATGGAGTCGATAGTATTCTTGATGAACTTGTCTTCAAGGAAGTTATCATAATTAACTTCTTCAGGCTTTTTGAAAAAACTCCGAACAGAGGGCTGGATATCAATCTTACCCATCTTGACCTCAAGGCCGAGGGCAATAGATTCGGTGAACATGCCGAAAGGTGCGACGACATTGTCGATCCCTGCATCCGTGTGCATAAGCCCTGCGACATTAATCATCATTTCTGCGTTGGAATGATACTCAGGCCAAACTCCACCACTCTTCTCGATATACTCTTTGACCATTGTAGAACCGGTGATTACCGGAACCCTGTCGACAGGCTTCTTGTTGAGCATTGCAAGAACCCTTTCCAGGGAGGTCATTTCAGTTACCATTTTTATAGCTCCTTTTTTTGTATTTGACTTCTCGTTATTTTATCCACAATTCTCGATTAGAATATAAGAAATTTATAAAGAAAACTCAGTCCCATCTCTCAGCTTCCGAGGGGAAGTCAAAAATGGCGTCCTTCAGCCAGCTTGCTGCACTGGCAGCATCGTGAGGAGATACATCAGCACCGATCTCTGCCGCATACTGAGTTGTAATGGGGGCTCCGCCAACCATCACCATAACCTTGTCCCTCAGGCCTTCATCTTCGAGCATCTTGACAACTTTGGGCATCTCGGCCATGGTTGTTGTCATCAGCGTGCTCATGGAAACTGCTGTTGCCCTGTTCTCTTTTGCGGCCTCGATGAACTGGGTACTCGGGACATCATTTCCAAGGTCCACACAGTTGAAGCCATTTGCACTGAGCAGAGTTTTTACAAGACTCTTCCCGATGTCATGGACATCACCCTCAACCGTTCCAATAACCACAGTTGCAGGCTTTGTGCAGCTGTTTTCATCCTGTTTCATGAAGGGGGCAATGATCTCCATCCCGGAGTACATTGCAGTAGAAGCGATCAGGAGCTGGGGCACAAATGCCTCTCCATTTTCGTACTTTTTCCCGATCAGGCCCATACCTTCAGCGAGTCCCTTAAGCAGGATTTCGAATGGGTCCAGGCCAAACTTGAGGGCCGCTCTTGTCCAGCCCACGGACATTTCTTCTTCGCCGTCCATAACAAGGAGAGAGAGTTTTTCAAGGGCGACAGGTTTCATGTCAAACCCTGTGTCCAGAAGCTTCTGGGCAAGTTCTTCTATTTCTTCCTCCTCTTCATCTTCTGCAGCTTCGTCCAGGGCCTCCATCAGTTCCTGGATTTCTTCCGGTAAATCATCCATTTTTGCACCTCTGATTCTTTTAATAATATGCTACTGCACATATTCATCTGAAAAGGTATGCAGGGGAAGGATCCGGATCTTCTCCATATCTCACAGAAAGCAAACAAGTATAGGTTTCAAAAATAGATATACTAACCGTCATCGAAAAAACGCGGCAGAGTGATTCCAGCGGTGGTAATGCAAAAATAAACATGAATATAAAAAAATCAATAATATTCTATTTGATTAATAATCGGTGAAAAATTAAAGAACCCCATGTGAAGGCATCCGACTCAAAAATTAGATGGTTGCTAATTAAAACAAGAGGCTTGCAAAATAAACAATGTTAATAGTAACGTCACGCTGTTTACAGAATCAACGCCGTTGATTTTCGAAAGGGGAGCACCAGGAATAGAGAGATCAGCAATCCCAGTTCCCAAAAAGCTTATATGTCGGACTGCTACTTTTCGCGGGGATTAAGACGAAAAGGCTTGTTATTGAGTGAGACAATGCAGTGAAACAGTTTATAATATATAAAATTTATGCACGTGAAACATGTAGACATACATAATGAATATATAATTTTCTATCTGTAACAACCGAATATAAAGAACTGGATTTAGGAAGTACGGATTTTCAGGTATCTAACAGGCTTTACACCTATTCGAGCAAGTTTTTCGAATAAAGATTTGATGAGAAGAGAATAATTTTTGTTCAGACCATTAATGTCTATTACGTCAAGTGTTAGGTGAGAAGTTCAAAAGAGGGAGATTGTTGAAAGTGAAGTTTTATCAGTTGATGAGCGAATCTCAATAATTAGCGAAATATTTGCTATTGGAGGGAAGGAGGACACTGACATTGCATGAGGACGTAGCATCCTAAAGTTCACATTCCGGACCCTGTCATCAATTTAGCAGGAGAAAAACGTGATGTTGAGTCCCAATATAACCAGAAATTTTAAATGAGGAACCGGAGTGCGAAATAGGCATGCTCAGAACTTGTTTGCCTTCGTGATATTGTACCCCGTGAACTCCATTTTCCCGGTGTCCGGATCATGTAAGCAAGGTTCGAGATGTTTGAGTAATGAGTGAAAAGTTTCCTTCCCCATTTAAGGGCTCTGGCCTCATAACTGATCAAGGAAGTCCCGTCCGAATATCAACATTGCAGGACATGGAGACAAAAAAAATTGACCAACTTCAATCCCAGCTAAAAACTGAATCTGACTGATCCCTGACCGGGTAATTAGAGCCGGGATGTGAAACATTAAAAGAGGGAGAAACGACAAAGATCAGGATCAGAGTCCTTTTGATTTTGTGATGTCATTCCCGTTATCTTCATCTTTCTTGTCTCCGGGTCGATGTAGACACGGTTGGATGTCTGTGAATAGTAAGTGAAAAGTTCCCGCCCCCATTCGAGGGCGCTCTCCTCATAATTTATTAGGGTAGTCCCGTCGAACCTTCTGTTCTTGTCAAAAAGCCACATGCCCATGAGCCTGTCCGTAACAACCAGGGCAAGAGGGCCAATATGCCCTTTACTCACATAAATATCCATATTTTCGTGGGTAAGGAAGTTATTAAACTGATCCGGAAAGTCCTCCAGGTATTTGTCTAAGATGTGCTCCGTAAATACCCAGGAAACTTTTGAATTATTGCGCAGAAGCTTTGAAAATATGCTGACTGTTTGGGGCTGAAAAGTCGAACTGGCCATCATTACGTACTTTGAGTCCAGAACATTTTGCACGAAAGTGGGGGGGAACTCAAAAAGGCAATCCCTGTTTGCCTCCAGCAGTTCAGAGTGCACAAGGTCACCTATACTTTTCCTTAAATGGGAGGGGATTTCACTGAGGTCCCGGATTTCCCAATACTTTCGGTTCTCCACATAGATATCAGCTATATTAAGGAAATCGTCTATTTTTTCAACTAGTAAAGCCCCTATATCAGATAACTTATAGATATCCTCATTGTAGTCATAAATAAGCAGGTCTAATTTGAGGAGCTTCTTTATCTGAGGCATCAAAGCACTTGCACTGACATCAAGAGTATCTTTGATTTCATCTATGTTCTTGGGTCCCTCTTTTAGCAACAAGACCAGTACATTTTTTCTTTTTTCGGATAGGAATATTGTTTTAATTAGACCTGAGGAGTCCACTCTCAATCACCAGGGAACATATGAATATTCTTCAGAGTAAATTCGTTTTGAAAGAATAACAGTACTATACCTAAGCACTGTCCCAAATATCAACACGGGAAAATAGGGCTATTATATTATTTGAGATATAATCATTCTTAATATATGAGTAATTTTACTATTAATAATTTATTATTTTACCTGTATCAAAAGGTTAATTGAAGCATGTTAAGAGCGCTCGATATTTATTTTCCAAAAATAACAAAATAATTAGACAATAAAAACAAAAATTTTAAATATAGAGAAGAATCCCCCTCCCCCGAAGATTGGAACCTTTCTAAATCAAAAACAGAAGAAGGAAACCTCTATACGAGTAACCTTTGAAAAAAAAGATAAATCAAAAAGAAAATGAAAAATTATAAAAACTGAGATCTTTACGAAACTGAGATCTTTACGAAACTGAGATCTTTACGAAACTGAGATCTTTACGAAACTGAGATCTTTACGAAACTGAGATCTTTACGAAACTGAGGGTTCAGGGAACAGAAAAAGTAAAAAAGAATATGAAAAAGAAAACATAAGGCTTCAAGACATGCGGTCCTGTTACAGGCATCAAGAAAAAAAGACTGCAGAGAACGACAAAGTTTATCTTGAAGCTATTGAAGAGATGGCCCTCCTTCTCCTGGTGGTTAGGAATGGAGAGGTTTCTGCCGTCATCTCGGAAAGTACCGGCCTGAAACTTTCCTTAACCGATCGGGAAATGGCGAACCCTTTTCGGTTAATGTAACAGCCCCGTAACCCGGGCTTTCCGATCAGACAAAACATCCCTTGCAGCAGCATAAAATGGCAAATATGCAGTTGCAAAGGGGGTATTGCAGGTCTTTTACTTACTTCTGGAGGATATTTGATAACAGTGCCATCTTGAGGAGAGGGATATGGACAGGCACTGTCATCAGCGTGATTAATCAACCCGGAACCCGGTTGCGAACGCTGGGCACACTGCATGGAGATGCAGCCCCGACGCCGTAACCCACGGAGGACGCATTTACAGCGGAAACCCTGAAAAAAACCTCCTGAAACTCCAGGACAGGCTCGTATCCGAGGATACCATCAGGGGCTTAAAAAGCCTCCACCGCATTATAGATCAGGTTTTCTGAGCATTTCACTCAGCATCAGCTCCCTTTCTGAAGAAAGGAAGTAAACTGGCTCTTCACCGGTTTTACCGGGTACATACAGCACACACATTGCACACATACATTCAGACACATTTTGAGAGAACTTCACGTTTTTTTAGATCTTTTGCACGTTTTGGGAAATATCTGCTCTCGAAAAAGCATTGAAGAACATTTATCGTAAAATTTGTGGGGTTTTTAAAGGGTTTTGAGGTTAGCAGGGGATAAAGGGTTTGGATTTCTCCATACACTTCAGAATTTTGGAGGTTTTGTTGGGGATTGACTCGCATGGAGAGTTGTCCAGTGTTGACATATTATTTTGGAGGATCGTTGGAGTATTTATTTAATTGGAGATTTTTTTGGTTTCATGTGGGGTTTATGCGGACTTTAAAGATAGAAGGGAAAAAATTCAACCCTTTTTCACAACCGTTTTTTTGGATAAATCTTGAACCCTTTTTACACCCGTTTTTGATTGAAATTGAACCGTTTTTACATCCGTTTTTGAATCAACTTTGACCGATTTTAGCAACGTTTTTTGATTGAACTTGAACCATTTTTACATCCGTTTTTTAAATCAATTTTGACCGATTTTAGCAACATTTTTTGATTGAACTTGAACCTTTTTTACATCCGTTTTTTGAATCAAGTTTGACCGATTTTAGCAACATTTTTTGATTGAAATTGAACCGTTTTTACATCCGTTTTTTAAATCAAGTTTGACCGATTTCAGCAACGTTTTTTGATTGAACTTGGACCTTTTTTACATCCGTTTTTTAAATCAATTTTGACCGATTTTAGCAACATTTTTTGATTGAACTTGAACCTTTTTTACATCCGTTTTTTGAATCAAGTTTGACCGATTTCAGCAACGTTTTTTGATTGAACTTGGACCTTTTTTACATCCGTTTTTTGAATCAAGTTTGACCGATTTTAGCAACGTTTTTTGATTGAACTTGGACCTTTTTTACATCCGTTTTTTGAATCAAGTTTGACCGATTTTAGCATTTAAAAAGTGCCCCACTCCCTTTTCGGAGTGGGACGGATTAGCATTTATTATTCAGATTTTACCGGTCAGTTTTTACTGTTTAGAACTTGCAGGAGAGTCGCTCTTATCAGTGACTTCCACAGGTGCAGCCTTTTCTGCTCCCCTCTCTTTTGAAACGAAAAGGCATACGAAGGCAAAGATCATGCATACAAGCATCAGGAACCAGACAGATTTGTACTGACCTACGGTTGCAGTGGCTCCTTCGGCAACTGCCATCATCTTCCCGGTCAGGGTCATGAAGATTGCTCCACCGAGGAAGGGGAAGATATTGTATGCACCGGTTGCTGTCCCTACAATTGCTGCGGGGAACCATTCCTTTACCTGGGCATAGGAGACAACGAAGAACCCACCGAAGAACCCGAAGAGGAAGTGGATCGCGGAGTATGCCGTAGTGCTTGTAATGTTTCCTGCCTGGGACCAGATAACTGCCCAGATCACGATGTACACGGCAGTGCCTGCAAGCAGGACTTTTTTCCTGGACTTAAGCACCTTATCCGAGAGATAACCGGCAATCGGGCACCCGAAGACCATACCAACAGCAACGAAAGAGAGGACACTTGCGTAGGTTGTCTTCTCCCAGCCAAGAACGTCCCTGAAGAAAGGACCCGCCCAGAGACCCTGGTAGACCATGAGACTTCCGTACATGAAGAAGAACCAGAGGGCCAGGGGCCAGAACTTCATTCCGGAGCTGAAGGTCTGCTTGAGGGCATCTCCCATAGGGATCTTTTCAACTGCTTTCGGGGGGATATAGGTCTCGCTCTTTTCATAGGCTTCGATTTCGAGGATAGAGGGACAGTCCATGTCTTCCGGCTTGTCTTTAACCAGCATCAGGATGACTACAGCCAGCAGGACGGAGAATACACCAAGGAACAGGAAAACCCTCTGCCAGTCCCCGAGCAATATAGCCAGAAAGGCCAGGGGACCCGCCGCACTCAGGGCACCGATGTTCCCTATAGCAAGCAGGAGACCGGACATGGAGGCAAACTCGTTCTTCTTGAACCAGATGGAAAGCATCTTCATCACAGGGATGTAGACCATTGCCACACCGACTCCGATAAGAAGCCTTCCGACCAATATCAGCGTAAAGCTGGTTGCAAGACCTGAGAGGATTGCTCCTGCAGCAGCCACAAGGGTAAATACCCCGGCAGTCTTTCTAACACCCCAGCTGTCACTGAGGACACCACTGGGAAGTTGCATTGCTGTGTATGCATAGAAGTAAGCGGAGCCCAGAAGCCCGATAGATGCGGCTCCTACTCCGAATGTGCTCATAATGTCAGACGCAACCACAGCGGTTGACACCCTGTGGAAGTAGACGAAGAAGTATGCAAGAGCCAGGATAACAAATACTACCCAGCGATACTTCATCACTTTTTCCATTTTTTCCAGATTAATTCCCATAGCTATCGCTCCCAATGAAAGTAATACAGAATATAGGTGGAAATCAGGTAGATACTACAAACTATTTTTTTCTAGTAGATTGTCACGCTCAACGATTTGAAGCCGGTTCAGGGGGTTTCGGAGGAACAGCCGGCTAC
The DNA here is from genome assembly GCF_052056915.1 of Methanosarcina sediminis. Taxonomy (GTDB): domain Archaea; phylum Halobacteriota; class Methanosarcinia; order Methanosarcinales; family Methanosarcinaceae; genus MTP4. Next base: position 1,650,233 of record NZ_CP195119.1, read on the forward strand.
TGCCTTAACCCAGGTCTTGAGCCTGTCAGTTGAGGGAAAGTCCCACAGCCAGGAATGCTGCCTTTGCTCCTCCGTCGAATAGGGTTTGTCACACACAATTGGTTTTCCCCGGAGTTTTTGCCCCTTTTCTGCCGCTATGCACTTAACGGACTCATACTCCAGGAATATTCCATTTCATCGGTTTTACTGATTCGCGCTTTCTCTGGCTGCTTCTACCATTGCTTTTATGTTTTCCAGGCTTGCCCTGGTCGGAATCCCGCAGCCGGGAGCCAGGACGTTTGCTCCTTTCCGGATGCATTCCAGGGACTCTTCTTTCACCACTTCAGGGGTGCCCAGGAAAAGGGTGTCCGCAGGGTTTATGTTCCCGATGATTGCTGTTTTGCCTCCCAGGACTTCCCTGGCTTCGCCTACGTCCACCAGGTGATCCAGGCTGATCCCGCTTACTCCGGTTTCCGCCATCATCTCCAGGATGGGTTTCGAGTCTCCGCAGATGTGGAGGATGCTCGGGACACCCAGGCTTTCCACAAGCTCCTTGCAGTAGGGAAAAGCCATTTCCCTGTAGTGCGACGTCCCCAGAAGTTCGCTCCCTGCGGAAGGGTCGATGATGACCACGGCATCAGCTCCGTTTTCCACAAGGGCTTTGCCGTAGGTTTTCAGGACTTCCGTGGAATACTTCAGAAGGGACTTGACGAAATCCGGATTGTCGAAGAAGTCCATGAGGAGGGTTTCGACACCCCTGACCTGTCCGGCGAGGGTGAAGGGGCCGACGATCCCTGCAATTACAGGTACGGTCTCGTCCTCTTCCGCAAGTATCCTGACAGCTTCCACAACGGTTGCCATCCTGCCATCCGAAAGTGGGTCCGGGCATACGGCATCCTCGAAGGCTTCGATTTTCCGGAAAGCCGCCCTCCGGATGGAGGGCTGGGAGTCAAGCCTCCCTTCGCTGACCTGGGAGCCTACGGTTTCGGCTTCCACGCAGAGGTCAAAAGGCACCCTTGCACTTTCGATCCCGGCAAGCCTGTTTGCCGCAAGGGCAAGGGTTGCCATCTTCGCCGGGTCACGGTGGGCTTCGGGCCAGGAGGCCCCGGACTCTTCCATCATTTCCACGGTTGCGGTCTGCAGGGGGCAGGCTACCGAGACCCTGTCGACCTCTTCCAGTTTCAATGAGGCGAGAAAGCGTTCCTTATCGTTCATTGCAAGCCCCTGACTTTCAGATCTCTATCGGGTATTTGCCGTAGACCTTCGGGACTTCGAAGAATTTGTCCACGTTCTCAAGCGGGCAGTCGATAGGCCAGTCGCAGCCGGTCCAGTAGATGAAACCTCCGCCTGGGGCGGCGTCCTTGATCATCTGCTTGCCTTCTTCCTCCACCTTCTCGGGAGTACCAAGTAGCAGGGTTCCGGCAGGGGTCATGTTGCCTGCGATTGCAACTTTCTTTCCGATGGTCTCTTTTGCTTCCTTGAGGCTGATCATGTAGTCCAGGCTCACGTAACTTGCCCCGATCTCGGCAAGGTCGTCCCACCTGTCCTTGGTGTTTCCGCAGATGTGGTAGTGATGGGCGTACTTGTCCTTGTACTTCCGGATTGCTGCGGACTGTTTCTGGGCAGCCGGCAGGGCAAAGTTGCGATAGAACTTGGCGGATACAAGGTCACCCGAGGCACTGGGGTCAGGGGTGTAGATGTGGTCGGCTCCGGCATCAAACTGGGCTTTTACACATTCTATGGACACGTCGTTACAGAAATCTATGAGTTCGCGGGTCTCGTCCGGTTTGTCGATCATCTCAAGCATCAGATTTTCAACCCCGAGCACAATCCCGGCAAGGGTGAAAGCCCCTCTCACAAAACCGGTGATAAAGACGTCGTCACCTCTTTTTTCGTGCAATTCCTTGTCGAGCATCCGGATTGCAGTAAGCTGGGTCGGGATCTTCCCGTCCTTGTCCATATCCGGGAACTTCAGGTTCTTCCAGTCTTCAGCCTTGTTTATGGCGGCCTTGACGGTTGCGGGGACTCCCCAGTAAGGTTCTACTTCCTTGCAACCCATGGGTTCGGCCAGGATATGGGAACTCATCCTGGAGTGGACAAAGTCGTGGTCAAAACGGTCCAGAGCCCTAATCTGTGACTCCACAAAGATGTCGGGGTTGTGAATCCACTTGGGAAAACTTACGTCCTTTATTTTCTGCCCGATAAGACCAAGGTTCTTCCCTGCCATGTTTATGGACCAGTTCATGGAATCGAACATAGGCACCCTGTCGGGTTCCTTGAAGTCGACTGCAGCTCTGATCCTTTCTGCGTGGCTCATATCGTCTGCTGACATTTTTCTTCTCCTCCCATTACTCGGAAAGCAGTTTCTGAGCCACCCTTATGGCTTCGGACGCATTGTCAGCATACCCGTCTGCGCCGATGCTGTCGCAGAACTCCTGGGAAACAGGGGCTCCTCCGACCATAATCTTGACAGCGGGGAATTCTTCCTTAAAAAGCTTGACGTCTTCCTTCATTTCCATCATGCTTGTGGTCATGAGGGCGGAAAGGGCTACAAGGTCTACGTGTTCCTCTTTGATTTTATCCTGGAAATCTTCGGGAAGGACGTCTTTTCCCAGATCGAAAACAGTCAAACCCGCGGTTTCAAGTAAGAGTTTTACGAGGTTTTTGCCGATGTCATGGATGTCTCCAAGGACAACTCCGATGGCTACCCTCCCAGATTCCTTAATTTCATCGGCTTTAATGTACGGCTTAAGGACATCCACTGCCCCTTGCATCGCCCTTGCGGCGAGCAGGATTTCAGGGACAAACATTTCCCTCTTTTCGTATTTGTCACTGACAATGCTCATCCCGTGGGCACAGCCATTGATGACTGCGTCATAGGCGTCGACGTTGTTCTCCAGAGCCTTGTTTGCAAGCTCCACGCATTTACTTGCATCGCCTTCAACTACAGCTTCTGCAAGGCCGTTCAAGATTTCATCTCTTGCTGTCATTTATATCCCTCAATTTTGTGTGCTGGAGGGAAGATCCCAGGAAAGCTAAAAAAGCTTCAGACCATATGTTTTCCGGGGAAAGGACCTGTAACAATATAATTGATAATTTTCAGTCCTCACCCTGCTCCGGAATGGTGTCGTCAAAGCAAGTTTTAGCTTCCCGAAATTCCAACCAGATTTTTGGATTTATTCACTCCAATCCTGGAGATTTTCAGATACCTGTTTCCAGAGTAAAACGGTTCGGCCTCCTATTACCTGAGGCAATCAGGCTCAAATTTCACCGGCTATCGCCGGAATCAGGTATTTTCCTTGACATTCCGCATAGTCTACACTATCCGGGGTGACATTTCATGAATACTGCACTCATTCATCTGAAGGTATGCAGGAGAAGAATTCAGACCTTCTCCAAATTTCACAGAAAGCAATCAAGTATACGTGCAAAAAATAGATATACTAACCGTTGTCGGAAAAATGCATCCATGTGATTTCTGGAATTTACCAGTAAAAAAATAAATATGGATATAAAAAATTACCAATATACAATATAATTAATAATCAACAACGAAATTAATAACCCGCCTCTTGAGAAAAGTCGGGCAAAAAAATCAAGGGCAGAAATAGAAAAAAAGTGCTGCCTGTAAAATAACATCGTTAACATAAAACAATGCACCCCTCTACAGAACCAGAGCTATTGATTCCAGATCAAACCCCTTTAAAGAATCAACGGCATTGATATTTCAACGGGACATTGATAGCAGGGCATACTGCAAATACACACGATTTTTATATAAAAAAGATGGTTATCCAATAATAACATAATATATAAGTATCCGAAAGATAGCCTATGGGAAAGTCACGATGTCATTGAATAAATAATATAAAAAAGAGGGCTTACATTATAAACATCCCGGGGGCATTAAAAGGCAGGAATGGTTAGCTAAATATTTCCAGAACTTTTAAACATATTCAAGTAAAGGAGTTTTTTGTACCGGAAAAGGGGAGGTTCTCCCCCCATAATTAGGGCAAAGTTTCAACCGAATAAAGTTTCAATGAGCCAGGAAGACGTTCCTCGTTCATTGCAAGCCCCTGACTTTCAGATCTCTATCGGGTATTTGCCGTAAACCTTCGGAACTTCGAAGAATTTGTCCACGTTCTCAGTCGGGCAGTCGATAGGCAAATCGCAGCCGGCCCAGTAGATATACCCTCCGCCGACGGCAGCGTCCCTGATCATCTGCTTGCCTTCTTCCTCAACCATTTCGGGGGTGCCCAGGAGCAGGGTTCCGGCAGGGGTCATGTTGCCTGCAATTGCAACTTTCTTCCCGATAGTCTCTTTTGCTTCCTTGAGGCTGATCATGTAGTCCAGGCTCACGTAGCTTGCCCCGATCTCGGCAAGGTCGTCCCACCTGTCCCTGGTGTTTCCGCATATGTGGTAGTGATGGGCGTACTTGTCCTTGTACTTCCGGATTGCTGCGGACTGTTTCTGGGCAGCGGGCAGGGCGAAGTCGTGATAGAATTTGGCGGAGATGAGGGCGGCCGACGCACTGGGGTCCGGCGTGTAGATATGATCGGCACCGGCGTCGATCTGGGCTTTTATGCATTCTATCGAAACATCATTACAGAAATCTATAAGCTCGCGGGTCTCGTCCGGCTTGTCGACCATGGAAAACATAAACTTTTCAACCCCTAGCACGATCTCTGCAAGGGTAAACGCCCCTCTTACGAAACCGGTGATAAAGACGTCATCGCCCCGCTTTTCATGCAGCTCCTTGTCGAGCATCCGGATAGCGGTAAGCTGGGTAGGGATCTTACCGTCTTTATCCATGTTCGGGAATTTCAGGGTCTTCCAGTCTTCGACACGGTTTATGGCGGTATTGATGGTTGCAGGGACATCCCAGTAAGGCTCTTCTTCCCTGCAGCCCATGGGTTCGGCAAGGATATGGGAACTCATCCTGGAGTGGACGAAGTCGTGGTCAAAACGGTCAAGGGCCTTTATCTGTGACTCCACGAAAATATCGGGGTTGTGGATCCACTTGGGAAAACTTACATTCTTTACTTTCTGCCCTATAAGACCGAGGTTCTTCCCTGCCATGTTAACGGACCAGGACATGGAATCGAACATGGGCACACGGTCGGGTTCCTTGAAGTCGATTGCAGCTTTGATCCTTTCTGCGTGGCTCATATCATCTGCTGACATTTTTTCCCCCCTTCCCCGGAGATCAATTTCTGAGATACCCTTATGGCCTCGGATGCATTATCGGCATACCCGTCTGCACCAATGCTGTCACAGAATTCCTGAGAGACAGGAGCACCTCCGACCATTATTTTGATATTGGGGAATTCTCCTTTGAGGAGTTTTACGTCTTCTTTCATTTCCATCATACTCGTTGTCATTAGAGCTGAAAGGGCTACAAGGTCGACGTTTTCTGCCCGGACTTTGTCCTGAAGAGCTTCGGGAAGGACATCTCTTCCAAGATCGAAAACTATCAAGCCCGCAGTTTCAAGCAAAAGCTTTACAATGTTTTTACCGATGTCATGGATGTCCCCCAGGACAACCGCGATAGCGACCTTTCCAGTAACCTTGATTTCTTCGACTTTAACGTAGGGCCTGAGGACATCCACTGCCCCTTGCATCGCCCTTGCGGCGAGCAGAATTTCCAGGACAAACATTTCTCTCTTTTCGTATTTGTCGCTGACAATTCTCATTCCGTGGGCACAGCCTTTGATGACTGCTTCATAAGCATCGATGTTGTTTTCGAGAGCCTTGTTTGCAAACTCCACACATTTGCCTTCATCACCTTCAACTACTGCATCTGCCAGACCGTTCAGGATCACATCTTTTGCGGTCATTTTTCTTCCTCACTTTTGTGCGCTGGAGGGAAAATCCTGAGAAAGGCTAAAACAAAGCTACGAACCATACGTTTTTCGGGGAGAGGACATTCAACATAATTGTAAGTAGTCATTCTGCTTCGGAATGACGTTTCCAAAGCAAGTTTTAGTTTCCTGGAATTCCAACCAGATTTTTGGATTTTTACCAGTATATTACCAGAGATGTAAGATACCTGCTTCGGGGAAAAACAGCTCTTTCCTGCTATTTCAGGCAACTAAGCCCGAATTCCACCGATTACCGTTAGAACCAGGTATTCTCCCTAACTTTCTGCATAGTCCACCCTTTCAGGAGTGACATTTTATTCATGTCCTCTCTCAACACTCAGAGGACAACTTGAATTTGTTGAATCCCAAAAGAAAGATTGCTTGAACGAACTCCTATTCATATGGAGCGGTATGCAATATCCCACTAAAGAATATGACTTTATTATATATAAAAAGGATTATGCGTGTTGGACTTTATGAATGTTCGCAGATACGTCAAGGGTCTTTTCTGATGCGCCTGTATTTTCAGACTCCGGGAAAATGAAACAAATTTCCATTTCACACTCGCCCGGGAAGGGTATCCTTGCAGATACAAAGCTTATGGACCTGTTTTCCTGTAGCTTCGATTTCTTCCAGGCTCACGTTCCACCAATTCAAAAGTTTTAACATCCTTTACTTATTGAACTAACAGGAAAGCTTGCGAGCTAAGCCCACCCCCTCCTGAGGGAACACTTTTATAAATTCCACTCAAACCGCATAACTTTTATTAAATGTTATTGTTAATTATAACCTAAAAGCTATGACTGTCGAGAGGCACATTCATGGAAGACCCCGTTGTCGCAAAAATAAAAAAGAAGTTTTTTAGAGAAGGAAACCCCGCACAAATTCCGCTGATGAGCGGGAAACGCTCCTTTGAAGCCAGGGCCGAAATGGACGGAATCCATGTTGATAACCTGAGGAATCAGCCATTCCTCCCCTGGAAAGTCTTTTCCGAAGCCGTTGAGGTCCTGAAGGCTAACGATGGCCAGGCAAAGAAAGGGAATGCTATGAACGCAAAACTGGGGGACCCGAACCTTGACCTGAATACCGTGGAAGGGCATATCGCACACAGTGTCTACGGTTGCAAGATAGGGGACAGTGTTACTAAAAGGATAACCCCGATTGCATGCATCCTTGCCTGGGCAGAGCTCTGTGAAAATACAAGGGGACAGCTTACACTGTGCTCGGAAGAAGAAGAAGAAGAAGAGGAGGAGCTACAGTCTTTTGAAACAATGAGCGAAATCCCCGAACCCTTTTCCGGAGAAGAGGCAAAGGAAAAAGAAGACCTGCAGATCAATTCCTTAAGCTTACGGCTTACAAGCAAGGACATGGAGCTAGAAGCACTTAACAAAGAGCTTGCAGGCAAAGAAGAAGAAATCAAGAGACTTGACGAAAACCTCGCAGGCAGAGAAGCGAAAATAAGCAGCCTCGAAGAAGATCTCAGCTCCAGGAAAGAAGAGACAGAGCTTCTTGGAAAGCAGCTATCACAGGGCACGGAGAAAATCAAAACCCTTGAAGAGGAGCTCATAGACAGGAAAACAAAGCTAGAAGACCTTGAAAAGATAACCTCTGAAAGAGATGAAACAATAATAGCATTCGAGGGAAAGTTTGCTGAAAAGGATGAAACAATAACAGCATTCGAAGGAAAGCTCACTGAAAAGGATGAAACAATAACAGCATTCGAAGGAAAGCTTGCTGAAAAAGATGAAACAATAAAAGCGTTAGAAGAAAAAATAGCTGAAAAGGACGAAACAGTAAAAACCTTCGAAAGCAGAATTGCCGAAAGAGCCAGGGACATAAGTAGCTTTGAGAGTGAACTTGCAGGAAAAGATGAAACGATACAGGGTTTCGAAAGCAGGATTGCTGAAAAGAACGAGGAAATAAAAGGACTTGAAACCCGGATTGTGGAAAAGGAAGAAGCAATAAAGGTTTTCGAAACAAGAATGCAGGAAAATGATTCCGGGATACAGGCTCTCCGGGAAGAACTTGCAGAGAAAGATGAGGAAATCAAAACCCTGGACGAAAAGTTCTCGGCAGAAGAAAGCGGCATTGAAAAGCTCGAGGGACTGGTCGCGACAAAGGAAAAAGACCTCCAGACCCTGGCCGAACAGGTCATGGCAAAAGACCGAGAAGTCAAGAAGCTTGAAGAAAAACTAACCGTAAAGGACCGGAAACTCAACGCTGTCGAACTTCAGTTTGCTGCCAGGGAAGAAAAGGTCAGGATGCTTGAGAAAAAGCTTGAGGGCAGGCACGAAGGAGAACAGACCCTGACCGAACAGATCGGAGAAAAGGAAGAGCTTATAAAGCAGTTGCAGGCAACCCTTGCAAGCAAGGAAGAAGAAGTTTCCCGGCTTAATGACGAAAACAGGAAATACCGGAGGCAGCAGAAGATGGCTGCTGACGGGTTGAGACAGATCGAGGAACAGAAGACTGCAAAAAAGAAGTGGTGGAAGGTCTGGTAAGATTTTCGGAAACCCCCTCCGGGAATCATCCTTTATCGAAATTATATTCGGAATTTAGGAATGATAAAAATATAACTTCAAATTTTCAGTTTGGGAATTGATCTATAGTTCCATTTCCTAAATCCATTTTTGGCAACAAAAACTCTTGATACTATATTTGAATCATTCCTTAGTTCTCAAGCTTTGTTCGGGCGGACCTTTTTCGGGCCTGGACACGGCATGGAAACGTGCAGGAAATGCAGGATAAGGTCAGGGCTGATTTTCCTCAGATTTGTAATCTCAGTGATGATCTCATCCTCAGACATTCCCTGAATTTTCAATTCGTTTATTTTCTCAACAACATAGGCAGGGATTACAAAATAGTTGTTCAGGTCATGCCAGTGCCCGCTTACATCCCCTTTTACAAAATAAATCCCCGAAGAGCGCAGATACATTTTAATAAACTTGGAAAGACCCTCATAAGAGGACGCGGGAAGTTGGAGCAGTTCTATTCCCGGGCAGGCCTTAAGCAAACTAAAGAAATCCTTATCAGAGGGGCGAAAAGCAAGGTGAACTGCCTTTTCCTCAGGGCTCAGGCCCGGGATCTCATCCCTGCCTGTGACTACACGGATACGGACACTTCTAAACCCCATCATCTGCTCCCCTTTATATCTAAGCACGGATCGTTTATTTAATTTTGTAGTTTTGTTTTTCTGATCAGATTTCAGTACGATCCAGCTCCCTTCGGAAAAACTTTGGAAAAAAAGGCATGAGAAGCTTTTTGGCTTATTTTAAGCTTCAGAACCTGATTTAAAGTATCCGAAGGGGGTTAAGAACAGGGAAAATCCGTTTAAAACGGAACTAAAAGGGTTAATCGGCAGGTTTCCCCCTGAAACCGGCTGCTACAGCCTGCCCGAAAGAAATGCAGCCGTCTCCGGAAGGGACCCGCCTGTGGGAGAGAAAGTCAAGCCCTGCCCCTTTTACTGTTTCGGCGATGCGCCCTGTTATATGTTCATTGTAAGCTACCCCGCCGCTCAGGCCTACCATATCAAGACCTCTTTTCCTGGCAATGGAGACCGCAAGTTCCGAGACACTCCGGGCAAGACTTTCCTCAACCCCAAAAGCGAGATCTTCGGGGGAATAGGTGCCGGAAAGTTCGTAAGCTCCCAGGAGAAGTTCCGTTGTATCAAGCACCGGAACTCCAGGATCCCCGTATTTCTTAAAAGAGATGGGAAGCTCCACCCTGCAGGTACTCCGCCTCGCAGCGGCCTCAAGTTTCATTGCAGGTTCACCTTCGTATGTGCGCTCGCTGCAGATCCCCAGGAGGGCTGCCGCTGCATCAAGCACCCTGCCCGTACTGCTGCTCTGAACAACGTTTACCCCTCTTTCGAGCTGCTGCAGAATGGCAGTAAGTTCCACCTCCCCGTGCGGAAAAGAAAGGGGGAGTTTTTTAAGTTCGTTTTCCGAGAGGGCTTCCGAAAGGATGCCAAGGGTCATGCGGGAGGGATTTCTGGCAGCAAGGTCGCCTCCGGGCATTGGTTGGGGGAGCAGATGGCCCAGACGCTCATACCCGGAATAGGAAGACTCGAAAAGCTCCCCACCCCAGACAGTCCCGTCGGCTCCGTACCCTACCCCGTCAAGAGCGATCCCGAGGACCTTTGACCCGGAGGGCAGGAAATTGTCAGCCATCAAAGCCAGGATATGGGCGTGATGGTGCTGCACACGGAGCGTATTTTCCCCGCCTTCCCGCTTTGCAAAGCGGGTGGTGGAAAAAGAGGGGTGAAGGTCACAGGCCCAGGTTTCGGGTTCAATTCCCGTTAGCCGGACCAGGTGCCGGACCACCTCGGAATGATATTTGAAAGTCTCAACGTGGCTGGTATTCCCTATGTACTGGGAAAGGTAAGCCCGGTTTCCTTTTGCAGCCGTAACAGTAGTGTTAAGTTCGGCTCCGACCCCGAAGGAAGCTTCGATTTCAAAAGGAAGTTCGATAGGTTCCGGTACAAAGCCCCTGGACCGGCGGATAAAAGTTCCCTGCCCGTTCACGACCCTTATTACCGTATCGTCGTTCCTGTTCGCAATAACCCTGTTATGGAGAAGGTGGAAGTCCGCAATCCCTTCGAGCCTTTCAAGCACCTCACGGTTTTCGACAAGCATGGGCTTTCCGGGCAGGTTTGCCGAGGTCATCACATAGACCGCATCAGGCACCCTATCAAAGAGCAGGTGCTGGGTCCCGGTATATGGAAGCATGACCCCAATGTTGTGCAGGTAGGAGGATACCGATTCTGCCAGGGAGAAATTTTCCGATTTGGGAAGTACGGTAATGGGACGACGAAAAGAGCTGAGAATTTCCCGGGAGGCCGCATCAAGGTCGGCAAAAGATTCCACGATATCCGTATCCTTTGCCATCACCGCAAAGGGCTGTGCCGGGCGTCCCAGGCGTTTTCGAAGTTCCAGGACCGGCTCCTCGGCCCGGGCACTACAAGCAATGTGAAAACCTCCGAAACCTTTAACCGAAAGGACGGAACCCTGCCGGAACAGTTCCGAAGCTCTTTCTATGGCTTCGTAGTTTTTTGCAAGCACGTTTCCCTCGGGGTCCGAAAGCCAGAGTACCGGCCCGCATTCGGGACAGCAGACCGGCTGCGCATGGTACCTTCGGTTCATGGGGTCCGTATACTCAAGTTCACACCCCCCGCAGAGAGGAAAATCCGCCATTGTGGTTTGTTCACGGTCGTAAGGAAGGTTCCGGACCGTTGTATACCGGGGCCCACAGTTCGTACAGACCGTGAAAGGATAATGATAATATCTGGACCCGGGATCAAAAATCTCAGCCCGGCAGTCCTCGCAAATAGTTGTGTCCGGAGGAATTATGGAATTTCTGGAGGCTCCGGTTTCACTTTGGAAAATTGAAAATTCGGGATGAGCGGAAAAAGGCACGTCATTTGCCCCGATATCCAGGATATGTGCAAGAGGAGGCTTCTTTCGGGGAAGATCAACCATAAAAGTTTCAAGGCTTTCCCTTCGTCCTTCCACAAGGATCTCCACATGGTTACCGAGATTTTTAACATACCCGGAGAGCCCGTGGGCTTTTGCAAGCCGGTACACGAAGGGACGAAAACCCACACCCTGCACCGTCCCGGTCACATGGAGAAGTCTGGCTTCGTTTTGCATAGAGGATTTAGGATTGAGTTTTGTCGTTAAAATAGCTTTCTGATTTACGCCATGAAGTGAGGAAATAACAGAAAATTCGAAACTCGGACATCTCGAAACTCCTCATTAAAAAATACAAAACGAAAAAAAAACAATAAAAAACAGCGACAAAACAAACAAAAAGAAAAAAAACAGCGACAAAACAAACAAAAAGAAAAAAAACAGCGACAAAACAAACAAAAAGAAAAAAACAGTGACAAAACAAACAAAAAGAAAAAAACAGCGACAAAACAAACAAAAAGAAAATACAAATTAGTAACAGATCTCAGAGATGAGTAAATCATCTCAGAGATTCCAGTCACATAAAGTTTGGCAGTATAGTCTTTAAGATGATGATGAACCCCAAAACCATCATAAGAAGGGAGATCCGCCATGCTATCTGAAGCAGGCGGGCCTGGTTTTTGGGCTCATATAACTTAAGTACTGCTTTTTCAACCGGATTCGGTCGATCCTTATACGCTGCCATGTTTAAATCAAGCTTAGGTCTTAGTTCTCGCCTTGACCCTCTTCAACCTGAAGGTGCTCTCCCTTTCTACTTCTTCAAGGGCGAAGCGGATAAACTTCATGGTCTCGATAAGTTCGGGAATGACCTTGAATTCGAGAGCGTTTACACGCCTCTTGGTCTTCTCGATTTCATCGAGGAGTCTCTTCATGGTTGTTTCCAGCTCCGCAGCGGTGATAATCTTTTCGACCAGGTCCTCATAGGCATCGGCTGTTTCGTCGATGTAGGCATTGGTCCCGATTATCCCGTATCCCCTCTCATAGAGGGGTTTTCGGACCCCTGTAGAGCTGATTTTGGGTACAAAAACACCCATGATGTTGTGCCCAGAAAGTTCAATTTCAGGATTTTCCTTTGTGGTGAAAGCTGTCGACTTGACAGCAACCACTCCGTTCACGGCGCAGGCGAGGCTGATTTTATCCACAGCGATGTCATAGGCAGCATCCAGCTCGGTTCTGACGTTCCTGGCTTCATTCAGGATCTTGAAGAACTCAAGGATAAGACCATCTCTCTTCATCTTAAGGAGCTTGTGCCCACTTTCCGAGAGCTTAATCCGCCTTTTGAGCTGGATCAGTTCTGACCGAGTTGGTTTTACGTCCTGCAATACCATGGCAATCACTCTGCCTTTTTGTGTGCCGGGTGGTACTTCTGGATGTATTTGTTGTCAATCCTGTTCAACTGGTTTTCTGGCAGGTGTGCGAGGATTTTCCAGCCAATGTCCAGGGTATCCGCAATGGTCCTGTTTTCGTTTCTGCCCTGAGTGACAAAGTTCTGTTCAAAGAGGTCAGCAAACTCAAGGAACTTCAGGTCTCTTTCGGACAGAGCTTCCTTACCGACAATAGCCACCAGACCTCTCAGGTCACGTCCTTCAGCATATCCTGCATACATCTGGTCAGAAACAGCTTTGTGGTCTTCCCTGGTCTTGTCGCCTCCAATACCGGAGTTCATCAACCTGGACAGGGACGGCAGCACGTTGATTGGTGGGTAAATACCCTTCCTGTGCAGTTCCCTGGCAACCACGATCTGACCTTCGGTAATGTACCCGGACAGGTCAGGGATCGGGTGGGTGATATCGTCACCGGGCATGGAAAGAATAGGAATCTGAGTAACGGATCCCTTGGCACCCTTGACAATACCTGCTCTTTCATACAGGGTTGCAAGGTCAGTGTACATGTAACCGGGGTACCCACGACGACCAGGCACTTCATTACGGGCGGCTCCCATCTGACGGAGAGCTTCAGCGTAGTTGGTGATGTCGGTCAGGATAACGAGAACGTGCATGTCGTGCTCGTATGCCAGGTACTCGGCTGCAGTAAGAGCCATACGCGGGGTAACCAGACGTTCCACAGCAGGGTCATCTGCAAGGTTCATGAACACAACAGCTCTTTCCAGAGCGCCGGTCTTTTCGAAGTCCTCCATGAAGTACTGGGCTTCTTCGTTGGTGATACCCATTGCTGCGAAGACCACAGCAAACTCTCCTTCAGAGCCGGGCACAGCAGCCTGCCTTGCAATCTGCAGGGCAATTTCGTTGTGCGGAAGACCTGATGCAGAGAAAATAGGCAGTTTCTGCCCACGAACCAGGGTGTTGGTCCCATCAATAGTGGAAATCCCGGTCTGGATGAAGTCCTCAGGGGGCATCCTTGCATACGGGTTCATTGCGGCCCCGTTGATATCAATCATCTTGTCAGGCACAATTCTGGGCCCACCGTCCAGGGGGTCACCTGCGCCGGACAGGATCCTGCCGAGGAGGTCAATGGATGCAGGAAGTTTCAGAGTTTCCCCTGTGAAGACTACGCCACAGTCCTGATTCAGACCGCCCGTACCTTCATAGACCTGAACAACCACAATGTCTGAGGAAGAGTCCAGCACTTCCCCTCTGCGGGTGGTTCCGTCAGGCATATTGATGCTAACGATTTCCTTATAACCCACAGGCTCCGTTTTCTCGACAAAAATAAGAGGACCTGCGATTTCCGTGATTGTCTTGTACTCTTTTGCCATACTCACCTACCTCCAAGGGCTGCGAACTCCTTATCCATCTTGGCAAGGACAGCATTGAGGGAACCGTCAAAGTCCTCTTCGTACTTAACCTTGGCAAGTTCGTCCTTGGCTTCCGACTTGAGAATTTCCGTCATCGGAACACCGGAACTCAGAGCCTCGTTTGCAGCATCTCCGAACTTCATGATGGCCTGCATAGTCTTGTACTGTTCGGCAAACGGACTGTAGGTATCTATCGGGTGGAATGCATTCTGCTGCAGGAAGACTTCCCTAAGAAGACGGGTGATTTCGAGCAGAAGCTGCTGGTCTTCCGGCAGAGCGTCGGAACCGACAAGCTGCACGATTTCCTGCAGTTCGGATTCTACCTGAAGCATGTCCATTGCTTTATCCCTGAGAGCTACCCAGTCAGGTGCCACATTATCTGCAAACCAGTCAGTGAGACCTTCCTTATACAGACTGTAACTGTTCAGCCAGTTGATAGCAGGGAAGTGCCGCCTCTGGGACAGTTTGGAGTCCAGAGCCCAGAACACTTTCACGATACGCAGGGTGTTCTGCGTAACAGGCTCGGTAAAGTCACCGCCTGGTGGGGATACTGCTCCAATAACCGTGATGGAACCTTTCTCACCACAGAGAGATTCAGCAACACCCGCACGCTCGTAGAATTCTGCCAGCCTTGCTGCCAGGTATGCCGGGTAACCTTCTTCACCAGGCATTTCTTCGAGACGGGAGGAGATTTCTCTCATTGCTTCGGCCCATCTGGATGTGGAGTCTGCCATCAGGGACACGTCGTATCCCATGTCACGGAAGTACTCCGCAATGGTGATCCCGGTGTACACGGAAGCTTCCCTTGCTGCCACAGGCATATTGGAAGTGTTAGCAATAAGGACAGTACGCTCCATGAGCGGCCTTCCGGTCTGGGGGTCTTCGAGATCGGGGAAGTCGTTCAGAACATCAGCCATCTCGTTACCACGTTCACCGCATCCGATGTAAACCACGATTTCAGTGTCACTCCACTTTGCAAGCTGCTGCTGGGTGACAGTCTTTCCGGATCCGAATGGCCCGGGGATTGCAGCGGTACCACCTTTTGCTACAGGGAAGAGCCCGTCAAGGATCCTCTGTCCCGTAACCAGCGGCTTTTCAGGAGTGAGTTTTTTCCTGACAGGTCTGGGAACTCTGACAGGCCACCTCTGCATCATCGTCAGTTCGGTCCCGTCAGTGAGGGTACAGACCGTATCCTCAACTGTAAAGTTTCCGCTCTTGATTTCGGCAATTGTTCCTGAGATGTTGGGGGGCATCATTATCTTGTGCTCAAGGTTAACAGTTTCCTGAACAACACCGAATACTTCTCCGCCCTTTACAACGTCGCCTTTCTTGACAACAGGCTTGAATTCCCAGATTTTTTTGTGGTCAAGCCCATCTGCGCTGACACCTCTCTGGATGAAACTGCCCATTTTCTCAAGCAAGACGTGCAGCGGCCTCTGGACCCCATCATAAATACTGGAGAGGAGACCCGGACCAAGTTCAACGGCCAGAGACATACCTGTGGTTTCACAGGGCTCACCGGGCATGATGCCGGCTGTCTCTTCGTATACCTGGATGACGGTCTTGTCACCTCGAATCTGGATGACTTCACCCATCAGCCCTTCGTTTCCGACTTTGACCAGGTCATACATTTTTGCATCCAAGCCAATGGCGGTAACGACAGGCCCAGCCACACGATAAATTTCACTTTTTACTTCCACAGATCAACACCTACCGCTTGTTTTATTTTATCTCTTAAACTCATTGAGCCTTCGCCAGAACCTCCAAGGGCTACAACTGTTGGCTGTACTGACTCAGTCAAGTTCTTCATCAAAATTTCCGGCAGATTACCAATGTCATCATTATGCATTACAAGAATCCCGACATTCTTATCATCAAGCACCTCTTTTACCGCGAATTCGAGTGCTTCGGCATCAGCAGCATCATATACCTTTCTGATCCCGGCCAGCCTGAACCCTGTAACAAAACCGCTTTTTCCGATCACTGCTAGCTCCATTAGATTACCACCAACTGATCTTTGATTATTGTATCATCGAGGCCTGCTTCCTTCCCCCGGAAGATGATCCGAAGGTTAAGAACCTCATTCCTCTTGTAGATGATATAATCCATAATAGGTACAATTGAGATCGGAGATACATGCGAATAAGTGGTTGCGGATTCAAGATAGTACTTTGTGAGTCTGCTTTCCAGATTTGTCAGGGAATCCATGCCCGGGCCAGTAACGGTAGAAATAGCTTCCCAGTACTGCGTTTTTTGAAGTGCCTCGATAAACTCCTCATAAGGAAGAGCTGCGAGTTTTTCAATCTTCAATTCAAGCCCGCCCTCGATCATAAGGGGCATGATCTCATCAAGCTGCTCGACTCCCGCCTTTTTCAGCCTGAAGAGGGTACATAGATTCTTGACATCAACTTCCAGTTTGATAAACCTGGCAAAGAGTTTGCGGTCTTTAGACCTTGGCCTTCCGATTGCAGCAAACAGACCAGAATAATACATCTTGTCAAGTTCGTTTTCGATATACGCCAGGTTGGTCCCGTCATATTCCTGCAGCAGGGGATAATATTCAGTATCATTCAGAGCTTCGATGACGTTCTGATATGATTCTTTGGCTGCAAGTTCAGACAGAAATGTGTAGGTAAACTCCCCGGCAGCAATCAGAGATTCGAGAATCTCTTCAACAGATGCGTTATACTGTTTCCCGCGGAGAAGTGTTTTTACATCCCAGTAATCGTACCTTTTCAGGTATTCCGAAACCAGGTAATTGGGATCTCCTGCGGTGATCCGAAGTAACTTATCATAGGTGAGCGCAAGATTCCTGTTCAGTGCATGTTCTGCCAGATCGCCACCACTGTATTTCATTGCCAGTTCGTCAATGTCGTTTTTATATTCAGACTCTTGGATAAAGCGGGTAATTTCGTCAATGCCCATATTGAGAAGCCGCGGGTAAGTTTCTCTAGGGAGCAACTTACTTTTCATCGCACGTACACGGGTTACGGCATAAGCATAGTTAGAAGTGCCTTTTTTCTTCTTACTAGATGTTCTTGAGGGTTTTTTCCCCCAGATTCTCTCCAAAAGCCGCATTGGACATCACCCGTATAAGGTATCTGATATCTGTTTCAATGAACGTTCATACACGTTTTTAAGGATTAAATCGTATGTGAAGTCTAACCTAATTGTCCCGTCTTCGTTCTCCAGAACAATTCCGCCAATACTTTTGATATTGCCAGCATAGGTTAATGAAGATAATTTCGTGACAAGCTCCTCGGAATCCTTGGAAGAATAGACTTTGGCACCGCTTGCTTCATATTTGTCAATCAGGTAATTTAACAATTCTTCGTTTTTGGACACTGGCATAGACTTGATTGACTCAAGGGCTTGATTATAAACTTTATCCAGAAGTTCTTTGCGCTTGTTAAGCGTGATTCTTTTTACTTCCAGGTTTGCACTAGATATAACCTGCTGGTGCATCTTTTGGAGGTCCTCTTCCACCTTGGCAAGGCTATCCCCGAGCATCTTTTTCTGGGCTTCCTTTGCCTCATTAATGATCTCGGATGCTTTTGCCTCGCCTTCGGCATTTATGCGGGATACCTCGGCCTGTGCACCCTCCTGGATGTCTTTTACAACAATCTCTAGTCCCATGCTTACACCTCCAAATAAATTTAGAGCAAAAAAATGCTCTAAAGGCTTAGAGAAGATACTCTAAGCTGCTTAGAGTGGACGATACCTGAAACTTAGAGCAATAGCACTCTAAGTTCCCCTGGATAAAAAGAGTACCCTAAGAAACCCAGAGCAAATGCTCTAAGAAATTTAAGAGCGGGGTACGCTCTTAAATTAGGCAGAGTTAATAAGCAGTGCAACGACAAGACCGAAGATAACGATGGTTTCCGGAATGACAGTAAGAATCAGACCCTTACCGAATAATCCTTCGTTTTCGGCCATTGCGCCGATTGCTGCGGTACCGATCTCCTTTTCTGCCCATGCAGATGCAAGGCCGGTTACTGTAATTGCGATTGCTGCACCGAGTGCCCTCATTCCTGCTGCGTCCAAAATCATGCTTGATACTGCTAATTCTTCTCCTACCATGTTTTTATTCCTCCGTGTATTTTCTTATATATCCGAATGGGTTGTATCTTTTACCCCCGCCTTCGTAGAACTTACCAAAGAACTCGACGTACTGCAACCTGAGTGCATGCAGTCCGGGGGCAATAATACTCAGGACGCTGTTCAAAGCATGTCCGAGTACAAACACAAGTATTGCAGCTACTGCTACGAAACCGATCTTGGAATGGTCGGCCCAGATCATTTCGAAAGCAATATCATTGACCGTACCGGCGATGTAAATTGAAGACAGCCCTACTGCGATGATACGGGCATACGACAGTGCGTTACCCATAAGAGATGGCAATTCAATCGGACCTTTGATACCTTCACCTTTGGTGAGCATCGCAACTCCGACAACAAGGACAACAATACCGACATTAGTCAGCATAGAGTTGCCGCCAAGTGCACCAGCTGCTGCTACAATTGCACCGAGTTCAATAATGATCCAACTGCCTTTTTCAAGGACTGCAAGGGTAACTCCGTGGTGCCTGGAAACGTTTAAAAATCCTAACAGGAACCCGAAATTTAAGTGAAGCAGACCTACAATGACAGTTGCTGCAATCATAGTCATTACCATGTGAGTTCTGTGGATCGGGAAAGTAACCATTTCGCCACCGAGACCGGAGAACAGATTAATGGTTTCCCACCCCGGGATCAGGCCTGGTTCGTGATGTAACCCTGCCAACGGGAATCCCATGAACTCACCGTATATTATTCCAAATATAAATGTCGATATCTGACAATAGATCAGAATATCCATGAGAGGCTGTACAGCTTCCGATTTCACGGCCTTTTTGATCGCGAACGCAAGCCCTCCCAGAATAAGAGCATACCCGATGTCACCAAGAATCATCCCATACAACAGCGGGAAAGTGATAAAGATCGCTGCTGACGGATCAATTTCGGTGTAATTGGGTCTTGAATACAGATCCATGATCTGCTGCATAGGTGCCACGACCTTGGAGTTGTTGTACTCGACCGGGACATGATGCTCCTCCTCTTCTTCTATTGTGAGTTTGGAGATGTATGCCCGACCGTTAGAGGCACTGTTGACAGCACTGACCAGGGTATCGTAGTTCTCACTGGGAGTCCAACCCTCGATAATGAATGCATTTGCAGATGTAGCTATTCTCAGAGGCAGTTCTGCCTTCTGACTCTCGATACTCAGGACCTCGTCACTGGCCAGGATGAAATCGACATATTTGGCATTCATGGATTCGATTTCAGCCCGCGTGGACTCGATCTTCTTGCTGATCTCAGCTTCCTTCTGTTCGATTAATCTCAACAGTTCGCTTGGAACACCACCTCTTCCCGGAACTCTAAGTTCCCTAAATCCAAGACCCTGAAGTAACTCGTAGATTCTGTCTGCATCTCCTTGAGCTGTGAAAAGTACAATTGTTTTTGATTGAGGGTCAGAGTACAGTTCAAATGCCTTGGTGATGCTTGAAACCTGACTTTCATCCAGGCTACCTTTGATAGTGCCTGCAAAAACCTTTAGGTTCTCATAGCCACGGCAGTAATCGAAGTCTAGATTAATGGATAGGAAAGGTAAAAGTTCATTCCTCTGGGAATCCAGGTCCTTTAACTCGTTTTCGAGTTTGGCAATTGTTTCTGTTTTTACTGAGATTCCCCGGTCCAGTTCCTCCAGTTTCGAATCAAGATCGCGCAGGACAGCATCAGATTTCTGAACTACCGGTTCTTTTTCTGCAATCCCCAAATAATTGGCGATGGAACGGATTTTCACAAGCTTTTTAGAGACGTCTTCAGCGTTTTTGAACGGCTTGTCGATTTTGAAACCAGATTCGTCTTCGACAAAATCTTCGATATGAAAGAGATTCGAATCATGCAGTGCATCGATGGTTTGTTTAAGAATGCTTTTATGTCCGACAATGACGGCCTTTGTCATCTCTTTAGGTCTACTCATTAAAGACCGCCCTCTCAAACTCCTGTACTAGGTAATTGACGGATTTGTCGATGTTAGCTTGAGCTTTTTGGGACATGGCTAATGCGTTTTGCTCACCATCGTTAATGATCTTATCTCTTTCTTCCAGGATCTTTTCGTCACCCTCTTTAAAAGAGTCTTGTGCAGCTTTATGTGCATCGATTTCGGCTTGCTTCAGGATTTCCCTGGCTTCAGCCCTTGCATCAGAGATGCGTTTGTTTTTGGACTCAATGGCCTGGTCGACCATTGATTTCGCATTCTCTTCTGCTTTTTTGATTTCAGATAAGATTTCATTTTTAGCCATGTGAATCTCCGTCTCTCAAAATTTAGTATATAAATTAATAATTAAAAATTCCTACTCCGAAGGATGTAGTTAACAAACCCTTCGTGAAAGAACTATATAACAGCTTCGGTTTTATCAAAGAAGATAAGGCTTTTTATAACTATTAATCATTACATAAATACAATTGAAGAATATTCTCAGAAGTTCAAAAATATAAATAGTAAAATATAAAGGAAAAATACACAAAGATTAAATAATACAGTAAAAAATAATTGCATCCAAACTGAATAAAATAATTAATAATGAGTGGAATTCCTGCCCCAGGCCCTATAAAAAATGCAGGAAAAAGGGAAAAATAACAAAGCAAATAACAAAGTAGCAACAGACCCTTACCCTCTGAAACATTATTTCTTGAAACTTACCTTCCATGCCTGTTCTCTGAGACTTAATTCCTTGTAACTTGCATAGAGTTTGTCCTCCGAGGTCTTGACCCCTAATTCCTATTCAATGAGGCCTTTTTCGATGAATAATTGGCCTATGAACTATGGCCTATGAACTATTGACCTATGAGACCTGGGTCTCGAATTCTTAGCCTATGAGGTCTTGGTTTCTCTACCTTTTTCGTAACCAGAACTTCTCATGAATTCCGTATCCATTTTTAATCACAAATCATAGCATGCAATCATTTTTGTTACCTGGTGAGGAATACAAAAAAGTCCGCATTCCCATCGACCCCGAAAAAAGCAAAAAACCTGTTGAAATAAATCTACTGAAAAACTGCTGAGCTTCCAAACCTAAAATTTCCCACCTGACCTAAAAAATCTCCCACCTGACCTAAAGAAAGAAATAATTTTACTTAATTTTGCCCTCCAAGCCTTAAGTAGAATTATTTTTTTAAAATAATCCATTTTTAAACCTAAAAATTAGAATAAAGAAGGAAATAGGACAAAAAATAGTAAATTATGGAAAAATAAATAAACAAACGAAAAATTGGCCTCAAAAAAGAGAAAAATTGGAGGAAAAACCCATAAGATAGGCATTCCAACCAACAATTTTCGGGAAAAATTATTTAACTCTGAAAGGGATCCTTGCCCCTTTGGGGATAGTGTGGATATACTCATTCCGGAACTCGGGATTTCGCATCATGCAGTATGAGGCATCCTTTTTGTAAGCGATGTGTTTCCCCATGCGTTTCCAGATTGCCTCCAGAGGTTCCTCACAGATGTTCCCAAAGGAAAGAGGTGTGTAAGCACAGGGCATTACCTCTCCGTCCGAAGCTACATGCATCCAGCGCTTACCCGCAAAGCACCCGAAAAGGTCAGGCCCCATGAAATAAGGGAAAGCCGTTACTCTGGGCCCCTCAGGCTTGCTGTTCATTGCTTTCTGGAATTTTTCGAGCCTTTTTACATCCTTTTCGCTTATTACCTCATCTTCGTGGTCAAGCCATCGCCCGACAGCGATGATCTCATAGATAGAAACCTCATGCATGCCCAGGTCGACTGCAAGCGAGTAGAAATCATCCAGATCGTCAATATTGTGCGGAGAAACTACAACAAACATGTCCGTAAAGATTCCCGCAGCCTTTGCATTTTTGATTCCGGAAATTGCGTCTTCGTATGCTCCGTCACGTCCGCGGAAACGGTCATGTTCGGCTTTGAAAGGACTGTCCAGGCTGATCCGGGCAGCATAGAGCCCTGCGGCTTTGAGCGCTTCTGCCCGCTCTTCGGAAAGCTTGTACCCGGAAGTAAAGCAGGTTGCAATTGCCCGGGACTTGTCCACACGAGCAACCATGTCAACGAGATCATTTCGAAGCATGGTCTCCCCGCCATCAAAGGAAACGAGGTAGGCACCAAGGTCCAGGCTCTGGTCCACAGCCCCGCATATCTCGTCCAGCGTGAGTTCCTTTTCAGGCTTGATATCTGCAGCCCCGCAGTGGAGACAGCGGTTCGGACAGCGGGCAGTGATCCCTATTGAGAACTGGTCAGGGACCCTTTTCTTCCTGATAGCCGCAATTTCCGCACTGATTACCCGGCTGAAGACCGGACCAGGAATAGGGGGGACCCATGTAGAGAAAATAATTTCGTCCTCATTCGCAGAGATGGGTTTTTCTTCTTCAAAGATCCCGTTAATGCGCTTGATGAAGGGCTTAGCAAGCTGGGAGAGAGGCCCCTCCGTATCAAGCACCATTTTTCCGTTTTCTGTACTGGCATTTACTTTGAGCACCGGACTGTCATATACTCGCATGGATTCACCTGATAGAATTATTAGAAAAATTAGTGAGTAGTTGGAAACTTTTTGAGATATAGAGTGGAAAACTGAATGAAATCAGTTCTGGTTTTGTATTATTTTCGGGGTTGTGATGATTTTGCGTTACACTGGTTTCCGCATTGAACTGGTTCCTGCGTTGCACTGGCTTCTGCGTTTTTCAGGAAAAGCCGAAGAATTTTCAGGATTTTTCAAGCAGGTCAAGTGTCACATAATCAGTAGTAAGGAAGAGCTTATCCCTTGCAGGGCATTCCCTGAAGGTATTAAGGACTTCTTTTGCTGCCCGGACATATTTTTCTACTTCTTCGATAGACCGCTCTACGGCTTTTTCCCGGCCCATCTTCGAAGCGTAGATCTGGGGTAGGGTTTCGGACGTAACTTTTGACTCCTTTTCTTCAAGCACTTCAAGGAACTCCAGCAGGTCATCTACAATCTGGTACGCAGTTCCCAGATACTTCCCGAAGAGGGAAAACTTCTCGGCCCCGACATCATCTGCCCCGCCGGCATAAGCCCCTATCAAGGCACTGACTGCAAAAAGAGATGCCGTTTTTCGGAATATGCATTCGAAATAAGCCTCTTCCCCGAACTCCTCTTCGTCCAGTCTAAGGTCAAGGACTTCCCCTTCCGCCATGTCCATTCCAGCTTTCCCAAAAACCCGGACCACTTTTTCCCCATAAGGAGAAATAAGCTCGATTGACTTGGCAATAAGGTAGTCCCCGCAGAGGAGAGCCCGGGAAGGCCCGAACTGTTCAGGAGCCGAAGGCAAATTCCTCCGGATAAGGCCCTGGTCCAGCAGGTCATCGTGAACAAGAGAGGCAGAATGCATCATTTCAACGGCGAGGGCTGCATCGAGGCTCTTTTTATAAGATCCGGAACAGACATCACTCGCCAGCAGGAGAAGAATAGGGCGGACCCTTTTCCCTCCGGAATGACAGACATGCTCCACCATTTTTTTCAGACGGGAGTCCTCCATATCCGTAATGAAGGCTTCAATCCCGGCCTCGACATATCTGTACTCTTCCCATTCTTCAATATTCATTGGAATTACTCCGTATACTTAGATGGGCACCCTGTAACAATCTTATTGGCCTCAATGGTTTCCTCGGAAACCATGGTTCCGCTGATGCTAACCTTCTCCCCTTCCGCGAGGTTTGAGGGCAGGTCACCCGTATATTTGACACGGACCCTCAGGTTTTCAACATCCTCATCCCTGAGCTCGAACAGGGTTATCCCGGGGACCATTTCAATGCTCCCGTATTCCACGATACCCATTGCATTTACTTCTTGCCCTAAGTGGGCCTGGGGGTCAGAAAGGATTTCGGATACCGAGAGGTACCCTGAAGAATCAACGCCATAAAGCCCGACTACGGCCACGGCAAGAATAAAAGCAATTGCGAATAATGTTTTCTTTTTTTTCTGATTCATCTAAAACCACGTATGACGGATCATTACATTAACTTTTTGTTGAGCCTTGCACGCGCCTTGAGCAGCACAAAAATATATGCAAAAATAAGGAGCCAGCTGATTGTGAATGCTAGAATAAAAGGACCCATTCCTATCACATCTTTTGCAAGTTACCGTATTTTCTTCAGAACTCCTGCCCCGGATGCAGGGCAACACAAACAATGAAAGGCTTATTTTGAAAACTTTGTGTGCCTAGCCCTATATAAGGATATATATTCTTTACCCAAGAAATAAAGTTCCCCCAGAAAAACAAATAAAACGAGCCGCAAATGTAAATGATACCCCCCAACCAGAACAGTATAAATAAAGAAAGGAACAAATTGATTTTGTATACAAATATTATTTGAATAGTATTAGTATATTCAACGCAATATAAGTTTACCAAAGATACATCCAACAATATATAAAAAAATAAATATTTAAAATTGTAAAGGAATAAAATGAAGGAAATTTCTCGAAAAATCCCCAATTAACTAGATTAAAAATAGCCTATAGTGAAGAATATATTCTGCAGGATTTACTCTATAATATGTATGTCAAAATATCCTTTTTCCAGGCAAACAAGGTTGACAATATAATAAGAACTATATATAAAACTGAAGAATATAATAGTTAGGAAGTTTCACCCGGTTGGCATGATTACCCCAGAACAGTTTCCTTTTACACCATTTATGATTAAGGGTTCCTGCCCCCCTATTTCGACTGAAAATTATAACTGGTAGTTTTACCTGACAATTCAGTCCAACAATTGTATCTGGCAACCTACATGAGAACCCACCTGAAAATTAGATTAGGCAACCTCAACTGACAACTCTAACTGATAATTTGACATTTTGTGCCTTCTGATATCTCGTTGCTGTCACGGCAACCTCAACTGACAACTCTAACAGGTAATTTGACCCTGCGATTCGATCAGTAAAAACCAGCTGACAACCCTATCCTGACAATTCGACCCAACATTTCTTCCAGAAAATTCAGGCCATACAGGAAGGAGACCTCCAACATGAAGTACAGAACAGCTTCATCATATACCGTGTCGACAAACACTGCATGGTTTCTTCGTTCCCGAAACAGGACACCACGTATTTAACAGAGAGGAAAAGACGGAGAAAAGACGGAGAAAAGACGGAGAAAAAACGAAATAGATCGAAGGTGGAGACCCACCATGGGTTTTGCCCGCAGGAAGAAAATCCACACAACTTTAAGGAGAAGTGGAAGTGGGATGGAGAAATTTCACAAACAAGGGTGAAAAAAACCCTGGATTTTTAAAGATTTCCGGTAAAAAAGAAAAAAGATCGGAAATAATAATAAATGTCAAGCGAAAACGTTATATCTGACAAATACCTCTAGAGGTGTTGCAGTTTGCGTTGATGGTCTAGTGGCTATGACTTGGGCCTTCCAAGCCCAAAACCCGGGTTCGAATCCCGGTCGGCGCATTTTTCCGCTTTTTAGAATCCTGATATGTTTCTATTTTTCGTATTAATCGCGGACGGAATAGAGCCAACCAAGTGCGAGGGTTGCCCAGAGGTCAAAGGCGATGGGCTTAGGACCCATTTTCGTAGGAATTCGTGCGTTCGAATCGCACCCCTCGCATATACCATTTTAGAACTGAGTTTACTATAGCTATGATAGTGGATAGATAGTAGATATGATAATTTCATATTTACACCGCAGCAATTCCATTTGAGAGCTTTGTTTCATGGCGCTTTCGAGATAGTACGAGTACTGACAGAATAAAGCTCTTTTTTCCAAATCCTCTTTTTTTGCAATCAAATACCGGAAATAGAGCTTTCAAACCCATTGATTCTCAAAAAAGTTACTTTCCTACATTAAAAAGGAATAAATGGAAAAGCCGAAAACAGGAAAAAATATAATAAAGTATCAATGACATCCAACATTTAGAAAATTATGATTCTGAATGGAGGAAGTTCACGGTGAAAAACGGCTTTTTATTGCTTGTAACCCTGATAATTGGTTCTCTGGTACTCAGTACCGCTTCAGGAGTTTCAGATAGCGGCATGGAGAAGAAAAATACGGAATTTTCGGAAAATAGGTTCGTCAAAGATAATTTTACAGTTTCTACGGATAGGTTTGCAGAGCCACAATATTCTGAAAATCATACAAACAGAATTTTGTTGAAAAACACCCGCTTTGAAACCCCTGAAAAAGGAAGAGAACTTCAAACGAGCATTGATGAAGCGGAAAAAACCCCTTCTACCCCTGAAACTTACAACTCAGAAAATTACTTTATAGTACAGTTTGATGGGCACATAACGGAGGAATGGAAAAAGAACCTGAAATGTAAAGGGGCAGAGATTCTTGGCTATGTCCCTAATAATGCTTATCTCGTAGGAATGAATTCCTCGGAAAGAGCCGGAGTTGAAGCCCTTGAAGAAGTTCGCTGGGTCGGGGGCTACGATCCGGAGTATAAGATAAGCCCCGAACTGTCAGGACCGGATGGAGAAGGAGAAGAAGAGATAATTGTCGTTCTTTTTGCAGCAAAAGACAGCGCAAATGTCTCCACGGCCCTTGAAGCCCGAGGAGGGACAATTCACGAGAACTCGGGAGAGTTGATCAGGACAACACTCGACCCGGACAAAATCCCAGGCATTGCAGCCCTAAGGGAAGTAAAATGGATCGAAAAATCCGTCCCTGCCGTGCTTTACAACGACGTTGCAAGAAATATTACAGGTGTTTCCGGAATAAATGAGGAATACAACCTGACAGGCAAAGGGCAAATTGTTTGCGTTGCAGATTCGGGACTGGATACCGGAGTCAACGATGCATCAATGCACCCTGACATCCGGGGAAGAATTCTAGACATTATAGATTTTAGCGGGGACGGCGCAATGGATCCGGACGGGCACGGAACCCATGTTACCGGATCTGTCCTCGGGAACGGGACTGCTTCGGGGGGAGGGGTGAGAGGCATGGCCCCGGAAGCTGAACTGGTTTTTGAAGCCGTTGGTGTGAACAATTCAGAGTATCTTTCTGTCCCCGATAACTTAACAGAACTTATCCAGCCTGCATACGATAATGGAACAAGAATACATACGAACAGCTGGGGTAGTGACGCTAACGGAATATATACTATTTATTCACAATATGCGGATCAATTTATGTGGGACCATCCGGAAATGCTAATTCTCTTTTCAGCAGGCAATTCAGGAACCGATTCAAATGGAGACGGGGTTGTTGACCTCGATTCAATAGGTTCCCCGGCGACCGCAAAGAACTGCATATCAGTTGGAGCCTCAGAAAATTATAGGCCGGAGATAGTTGGAACCTGGGGAACTTACTGGCCGGGTGATTACCCGGCAAATCCGATTGCAGAAGATCGCGTATCAGACAATATAGAGGGAGTGGCAGCATTCAGCAGCAGAGGCCCGACTGATGACGGACGGATAAAGCCCGACATCGTGGCGCCGGGCACATACATAGCATCCACACGGTCGAGTCTGGCAGATTCCGATGGATGGGGATACATCAATGAGAATTATGTGTATATGGGAGGCACTAGCATGTCAACACCCATAACCGCAGGTGCGGCAGCCCTTGTCAGGCAGAACTATATGGACAAACTGAATACAACCCCCTCTGCCGCATTGATAAAAGCCACAATCATAAACGGAGCCCATAATATGTCTCCGGGCCAGTATGGGACAGAAGGCAATAGGGAGATAAGCGGATGTCCGGACTTCTCCCAGGGATGGGGCAGGCTGGATATTGGAAAAACCCTCTACCCGGCAGGAGAACGCAGAATACACTTTTCCGATGGTTTGGAAATCCGGGGAGGGGAAAGCTATGAGAATAAATATTACATCAACAACAGCTCGGAGTCCCTCAAGGTGACGCTGGTATGGACCGATTATCCGGCAGATCTCCCGGCGGAAGTCACTCTCGTCAATGACCTCGACCTCTATGTGACCGGACCCGGAGATACACAACACACGGAAGCGGACCACAATAACAACGTTGAACAGGTCGAGATACAAAACCCGGAAAAAGGACTGTACACCGTAAAGGTAAACGGGTTCAATATCCCGCAGGGACCACAACCTTTCGCTTTAGTCCTGTCAGGGGCAACGGGCGAATTCCCCAGGTTGGACATGATTAATATCACCCCGGCCTACTCGAAAATTGCTGTCGGAGGCACAATTAAGTTAAATGTAAGTACGCTGGACCAGTACGGGAACCATTTTGATGCGGATCGAACACTTTCCAGCAGCAATACTACGGTTGGAACCATAAATGATACCACAGGAGTGTTTACCGCCCTAAAACCAGGTAAAACTACGATTACAGCAGAAAGCGGAGAAATAAATGAAACCGCCCTTGTGCAAGTATTTGAGCCCCCTTCATTTAGCGGAGAATGCCCGCTTGACGGCTCATACCTGAATAACAACGTTGCAAAGGTATCTGTAAACATTACTGAAGGAAACGAGGGAATAAGTCCGGCTTCCATTAATATGACAATCAACGGTTTACCTGTGGAAGTTAATGCCATCCGAATTGCTAGCGGATACAGAGTTGAGGAACTGGAGGTCCGGGAGTACCCCGAAGGTATGACCAGAATATCAGTAAACATTACGGACAATTCCACATATCTGACCACTCATTCATGGTCCTTTGTTGTGGACACGATACCTCCTACATCTACAACCCCGGGAGACGCGAGGTTCTCTGCAAATAGCACCGCGAACTTTACAGGGTGGAAACTTTTTGATATAAATCCGGGCTATTACCGGGTATTAAGGGACGGAAAACAGCTCACACCCTTTATGCAATGGGAGAATTCTACAAAAATATCAGTCCCGGTGGATACGGATATCGGACTTGGGGCTTTTAACTACAGCATACAGTACAACGACAGTGCTAATAATTATGGCACACAGGATACCGTCATCATAACCATAAATGACACAACCCCTCCAATAATCAACATAAACTCCCCCCTGGAAGGAGATTCGACAGGTTCGGACTCAATAACAGTATATGGAACTGTAGATGGCACGGGCACATTACCCTCAGTGACCGTAAATGACGTTCCTGCAGAAACATTGCTTGATGGTTTCAGCGGGACCTTTACAAAAACAGTCCCACTCTCCATAGGGGTTAACACAATTTATGCAAATGCCACTGATGCTGCAGGGAACGCAGACAGTGTATCGGTAAACGTTACGAGAAAAGAACCCCGCTCTCCGAGTGGAGGAAAGTCTTCCGGCGGAGGCGGGGGAGGCGGCTCCCCGGAACCTGCGAGCAACGTTCAGGCAAAGGAACTGGCCCAGCAGTTCGTGACAAACGGAAACCACATCAGCTTCACTTTCACGCATGGAGCAACTTCAGTCGCCTATGTGGAATTCGAAGCCAGAAGAACTGCAGGAAAAACCACAACCATTGTAGAAGAACTGAAAGGAAAGTCCTTTTTGACCCCGACCGAACCTGAAGGAGAGGTCTATAGGCACCTGAATATCTGGGTCGGAAACGAAGGTTTCGCAACTCAGGAGAACATTGCCAATGCCACCGTGGGCTTCAGGGTAAACAAGACCTGGATTGCTGAAAAGGAAATTGATCCGAACTCAATTTCCTTCCAGCATTTTAGTGATGAACAATGGAACTCGCTTCCGACTTCAAAAGTCATGCAGGACGAGGAATATATCTACTTAGAAGCGAAAACCCCCGGTTTTTCTCCTTTTGCAATAACCGGGAATGCGAATGAAGTCGAAGTCACACAAAAAATGGAAATATTGCCTACCCCAGAGAATGATTTGAAACATGATAAGGCAAGCACGAAGAATTCAGAGGAAATTGATTCGGAAATGGAAAAAAACAATGAAAATCCCGTGGAAGAAAAGAAGATTCCAGCGCCGGGAACTGGCACTTTCCTGATGCTCCTTGCATGTGCATGTTTGGTGATGAAGAAGAAAAACTGACTCATCACCTTCAAAATACTTTATTTCACGGAATATTTGGACGTGGTTCCGGCTTTCGACAAGACATCATTATGGAGAAAAACATTAAGAAAAACGGGAAAAACACCTCCAGATATCCAGATTGCTTTCAGCTAACCAAGTATTTATTCCGAGCCAGAGATATCCCGGAAAATTCCTGCATTTACCAGCTTTTTTTCCACATAGAGCCAGAGCAGCCCCAGTAAGCAGCCAATCATGGCTCCCACAAGCACGTCCGAAGGGTAGTGGACCCCGATAAAGATCCTGCTCAGGCTGACAAGTACGGCAAAAATCCAAACAGGCAGCTTCAACTTTCCAGCTCTGGGGTGTAAAAAGACCGCAGAGGCGAAAGACATCAAAGTATGCCCACTGGGCATGGAATAACCGGTTGTGCAGGTCACAAAGCGGATATCCTCAGGCCTCGGGACCGCAAAAATGGGTTTAAGTGCCAGGGCCAGGTTCCAGGAGACTAAAAGTAAAGAAAGGTAGAAAAGGGCTTCATTTCTCCCCCGGAAATAAAAAAGAGCTGCAAGGATCAAAAAGAGGAAGTAATCGAACCTGAGGCTTATAAAAAGCATGAAATGGTCCAGGAAAGAAAAGGAATTAAGGACCTGCAGGATGTAGTAATCAAATTCCGAAAACATAAGACCGGAAAACCTCCATTAAAACATTAGATTCTCAATAGAAATATTTAATTTTATTTATGTCAGGAACAGAGGACAACTAACCCTCATTTCCCTGCCCCGTATCGCTCGGAACTCCCGTATACTAGCAGTCGTCCATTCTCGAGCACTGAAACCGAACCGTGCCCGCAGCAGACAATGCACTTTTTACCTTCAGGAGCAAGTTCCGCATCAAGTTCCGAGATGAGGGAGAAAAGGGCATTTCTTTCATCTCTGGCAAGGTTACTATCCACGTTTACCGAGGTCATAAGGTAGTCAGCCAGGACGTTGTACTCGGTCCGTTCCGGGCTCAGGCTCCTGAAGTTTATCAGGGTATCTTGGGGGAAGAGCAGCCCTTCTTCCGGACAGAGGTAGAGAACTTCCCCGTGCATGTGCCCGCCAAGTCCCTGAAGGGCTTCAAACTCAAGTCCCCCTATCCGGAAGCGAGCAATTACCGGGAATGAACCCCTTTTTTCAATATCTGCTTCCCGGGAAGGGAGATCGGGGAAAATTTCGATGTTAGTGGGGAGATTAAACCTGGAAAAGAGGTTGATCATCTTTGTATAAACCTCTTCGAGGATACACTCCTGGTGAGTGGAACCGTAAGCCCTGCTTGTTTCCCTTGCGACTTTCAGAGTGTCCCGGTTCAGAAAAGAGGGAGCTGAGAAGTAGCCAGCAGCCCCGCAGTGGTCGGCGTCCGCGTGAGTGATGTAGATCCTTTTTATCCGGTTCAGGTCCCCGAGCCCATAGTGCTGGAGCATGTTCACGAGATCAGGGAAATATATCCCATACCCGGAATCAATCATCACTCGCTCTTCCGGAGTGTCAAAGAGATAAATATTGCCTCCGCAAGGGGGCTGGAAGCTAAAGAGTTCGATACCGCACCTTATCCGGAACCTCTGTACATCAGCATAAAAACCGGATCCGGAAGTCCGGTTCAGAGTCCCCCCAACTTTAAGTATATTCTCGAAAACTTCCCGGGGGTCCTTATCCAGATTTGAAAGTTCCTGGGCAATATGGTTAATGTCGTGCAGGAACCTCATAAGGAACTCGTCCTCAGCGTCCCCCAAAAAAACCCGCAGTTTCTGGGCAAAACGGAGATAAAAAACCGTGTCGTCGAGCTTTTCCCCTGTGGTGTCGTATTCCAGGATCTCGAGCCTGTACCCGGACTTGAGCCGGTTCAGGAGAGAATCTACCAGTTCCGTGTTCTCGACGTTCAGGCTCACAACCAGCCTTTCGGGGTGCTGCCCGCGGTCGTCGAAGTCCAGGAAGGTTATATTGGACCCTGCCGAGGTGATGTAGTTGAGAAGCTCGAATAAAGCCCCGGGCCGGTTAGGGAGATAAACATGGAACTTGAGGAACGCAACAGGATGCAAGGAAGTCTGAAGGTAGCCTATCTTTTCCAGTTCTTCACGGATTTTCCCATAGGCCCCGGGAGAAGCCGTAACTTCAAAAAAAACAGTCTGTTGATCGATCCTCCTATCGTACTGGATCCTGTTAATGTTTCCCCTGTGCCTCGTGATTATCTCGGCAGCCCTGTGCAAAGCTCCAGGCTTATCCGGCATGCAGGCGATAAACGAAAACTGTTCCATAAGAGATCTCCTGATCGAATAACAATTTATGTTCTTCCCTTTAATGTTCTATAGAAATCTGGAAACCTTAAGCTTTCCTGTATAATATTGTTGAAGAGAAATAAATAGGAAAAAATATAGGAAAAAAATAGGAAATATGAAATCTAAAAAACCGGATCTGTTAAGGCAGGGACCAGGAAAAAACCGAATGTAGTATCCCGAAGGAAACCTTCAAAATTCAAGCACGAAAGGTCGAAGCCCCAGCCCTTCAAACGCCCCCGAAAGATCAGATAACGGATATTTTTCCCTGGAAAAAAGATGCGACCTGCATTTACAGTCCGTGCACCCGAAGCCGGGAACACAGGGCCCGCCGATGGCTCCCGCCAGCAGGCACTCAAGGCGTTCCGGCGTAGCGGCACAGACCGCCGAAACCAGACGGAATGCAGAACAAAAGTGTAGATAGTCCACGTGCCACTTTGGATTTTTGTCTTTGTCCCTGGAAAGCCTTATATGTCTTTGCATCCGCTTAAGCCCGCCCGGACCAAGTGCTGACCCCACATAAATGTGATAGCCTCTTTTGAAAGAAAACTCCCCTTTTTTCCCCACCTGCAGGGCACACTCATGGTTCTCAAATATAAGGCAGTAAACACCTTTTTGGGAAAAGTCAAAATTAGAGCCATCAAAATGAGTATCCGAAGAATTCGGTTCCCTCGAAGCTTCAGGATTTATCGAAGAATCGGCTTTCATCTTACCTCAGCAGGAGACACCTTCCTCGACATTTCCGGCTTGCTGGAAATGGCAGGTGGGGGAGGAATGCGTCAACTGTACCATCTGAACTAATGTAGTACTTCTCGCACTCAGTCTCCTATATTTTTTCTTAACATTGACACTATCTGAAATTTTGTTTCCAAAGAGATCTGAGATTGAAAAATATCCGCTTGACCGTTTGCCTCGAATGAATCCGATCCCCTTAACTGTTTTTACAAGATCGAATTTCCTGAGCCCAAACAGCTTTCCGGTAGGTATTTTCTTCTCTGATCTCTTTCCTTTTCTTTGCTGATAATCTCCCGCAGGAACATGTTTTTTGAAGTAGACCGTATCATCCGGTTCTAGCATCTGACTGTCCCCACAACAGATAGCAAGCGCATCAAAATAATGAGTTTTTTCGAGTCCCAGAACCTGTTCTCTTTTGAATTTTGTCTCGTAGCCGAAAACCTCTTCAAAATTCCAGCCGGATTTCTTGATCCGGGACTTGACAATACCAACTTCCGTGGCATGTTTCGTGTTTGACCTTCTCCCTGAAAGTTCGAATTCCCCGGCATGAAGGGCTGTGTGACAGGTTTCACAGAGCGTAATCAGGTTTTCCGGGGTATCTGACCCCTGCTTTGACCTGAAAACGATGTGATGGCAATGTAGTCGGGAATCCTTTGACTTTCCCCTGCAATGCTGGCAGGTGTAGCCGTCCCTGTGCAGGACGTAAGCCTTGGCATTGTAGAAACCTTTAAGGTCCCCTTCCTGATACCCTGTTCCGGAAACTTCCGGGTTTTTGATTTTGTGGATATCAAAGGAAGCAAGTTCGACCTTCCACTTCGTTACCGGAAGCATGGATTCCACAAACCGTTTTTCCCGGAAATGAGATTCGAGTTTGCTTTTGATGGAAGGAGCTAACCTTCCTTCTCTTCTCGAATTTCCCCGGTTGTCAAACCTTGCTGGCCTGTACCTTGTCTTCCGGCTTCTCCGGCTTCTCCGGCTTCTCCGATACATTTTCCGTTGTTCCATCTTTTTCGAAACGTTTTCTCTCAGGTAGATTTCGGACTGATACAACACTTTTCCGGAAGCGATAGCGGCACATCCTACGGTTTTCGAGCCGGTATCCATCCCGGCAGTTACGGGCTGAGTGTAGCTACTGCTTTCGAAAAGTAACTTGATTGTGAAGGGCGTGGTTCGGATCACTTTTGCCTTTCCGGTTTTGAGCAAGAGCCTCGCCTTTGCCGGATTTGTGGGCATGAGCGGGGTTCCGTCTTTGCTGAGTACAAATACAAACATTTGTAATTGCTCCTATTGAATAGGGTTATGCGTAGCCGGGATTGTGGAGTCAATCACGGTTTCCGGCTTCCTCTCGATCAGATATGGAACGGTTTGATGATGCAAGCACTGTCCCTACCTCTCAGGACTGCTTAACTTGCCTCCTTAGAGCCTGAAACTGAGGCGGCATTCCAGGGTAACTAATTCGCTCCTATCGTTTCCCGATTTTCCTAAGCTCCGAATCGGGAATCTGGTCAACCAGGGCTTTTGCAAGCCCCTTCCTCAAAAACCCGAGCCTTCAGGCGAAGGTTTTAGGGAGGGGTAGTTGACATTAAAACCATACCTTAAGATCCGCGAACTTCATAGATGTGGTCCGATACCTCAAAATATTTTTCAAGCAAAGGTCCAACCATTGCTTCAAGCTCTGCTTTTCCTTCCAGAGCTTCAACCCAGGCAGGAGGTACAGAGCCTATTCCCAGTCTTGCCCCCAGGATCCCACCGGCCACGCAGCCTACGGAATCGGAATCTCCGGTAATGTTTACGGCTATTTGGAGCGCTTTTTTATAATCATCCGGATAGCGCAGCATGCAGAAATATGCAAGAGCAAAGGTTTCTTCCGCATACCAGCCCTGACCGATTTCCCGAAGGGCTTCTTCATCACTCAGATCCCCGAAAGCCAGTTCATATGCGACTTTCAAGGCATTCGTAAATTCTTCTGAGATACCACCCGTAACTTTGAGAAGAGGACAGAACATATCTAAGGGCTCCATGCCGTCAAGGGCAAGCTTTACCGCATAGGCTCCTGCGATAGACGCGGCATCTGAAGTGGGGTGGGAATGGGTTATTTTTCCGGAAAGGGAAGCAACCTCCTGCAGCTTATCAGGATCGTTGCGATAGATAAAACCAACTATACCCACCCGCATGAGGCTTCCACATGTTTTGGACTCGATGCCCGAATCTTGCCAGTGAACCCCCTCTTTGAGGCGAAGCGCTGCCCCTTTTGAGGTTGCCCCTGCTCCAAGATCAGGTTCATCCAGCCATTTGACAAATTCCCCTGCAAGAAGGCCCATCAATTCCGAAGGCTCACGCTCACCCCCCAGGACAAGAGCCCTTGCAAGGACCAGCATAAGCTGCGTATCGTCAGTCCAGGGAGAATCGGGAAGAAGTTCAAGAAGCCCTTTTTCTCCGTACTTAGCCTTTATCTGCTCAAGGGTGAGATGTTCTACAGGACGCCCCAGGGCATCCCCACAGGCACTTCCGAAAAGGTAGCCTCGGAGTTTTTTTTCTAGATCGGAAAGTTCGGATTCCATAGAGACCAATTTTTATTTTTTTCCAGATTAGTACCTCATTAAATAATACTTTCACCCCGCAAACATAAACAAGATATATCTTCGAATCAAAAAAAAGGGAAAAAAGTCCTGAATTGCTATGGAATGACGGACACAGAATAACAGATACAGAATAACAGATACAGAATAACAGATACAGAATAACAGATGCAGAACAACCTACACAGGAAATGGGGGGAAATTTAATGTCAGACGGAGGATTTGACCCGGACGAGATGATAGCAAGGACCAGAGAAGAAGAAAATCTATTTGGAATAGCTGTAGACACGATAACAAAACAATATGTTAGTTACCCGGCAGTTCAGAAATCAAACAAGGTGGAGGAAGTGGGGGATGATTTTAGCAAAAAACCAGGGCAGCCACAAAATTGGACCCTGGCTGGAGAAAACAGAGAAAACGTAGCTTATAAATGGGTTGCAAGAGGGAGTACTTACCCGGTAAAAGAGCTTCTCAAAAAAGCCGGGATGCGCTGGGACCCGAAGCATAGGGAGTGGCATAGCCATAAGAAGCCGGGTATCGAAATAGAAGGCATCTATATGATGAAAACAAAAGCATAAGCTTCAGGGAAAGCTATGAAAAAGCTAAAAGAGCTATAAGAAAAAGTAATAAACGCGCTAAAAAGCTGTGAAAAAAGTTGTAAAAAGAAAAGTGCTCCGATGGGGATTTGAACCCCAGTCGCAGGAGTGAGAGTCCTGAATGATTGGCCGAGCTACACTATCGGAGCACGCTGATTATTAAACACTGCCACTGAGACAGCATACCTTCAACTGATTTATATAATATAAAGCTTTCGTTTGAGGTTTAAAAATAATATTGGAACTGCCGGAGAGCGGATTTCGCTCATGCCAGCAGTCGGCCGCAAATAGTTATTTTTGATAGGAGATATCGGAACTCTGTGCCGAATCAACCCATCAAATCCTCTTACACGAACATGGCCTGAGGGATTGAGGTTTCCTGAACGTTTACGACTTTGTCGTAAGCTTTCATGAAGTCAGCCATGGTAATCTGTTTGCCGCGCCTGCGCAGCACGAAGATCCCGGCTTCTTTGGTAATTACACTGAGTTCTGCCCCGCTCATTCCGGCTGTTACTTTTGCGAGCTTCTCGAAGTTCACGTCATCAGCAAGGTTCATCTTACGGGTGTGGATCTTCAGGATCTCGACTCTTCCTTTTTCGTCCGGAATCGGGATTTCAATAGACCGGTCGAATCGGCCGGGACGGAGAAGAGCCGGATCGAGCAGGTCGATCCTGTTGGTTGCGGCAACCACCTTTACATTGCCCTTGGGGTCAAAACCATCCATTTCCGCAAGCAGCTGGAGCATGGTCCTGTTTACCTCTGCCGAACCGCTGGTCCCGTCGTAGGTCCTCATGCTGCCCACTGCGTCGATTTCGTCAATGAAGAGAATACTTGGGGACTTGTCCCGGGCAAGCTGGAAGATGTCCTTGACAAGCCGGGAGCCTTCCCCAACAAACTTCTGGACCAGGTCCGAACCGGACATCCGAATGAAGGTGGCCTTAGCCTGGGAGGCAATAGCCTTTGCAACAAGGGTCTTTCCCGTACCAGGGGCACCGTGGAGGAGAACTCCCGAAGGCGGCTCAATTCCCAGGTCCTCGAAGAGCTCAGGCTCGGTAAGCGGGAGTTCTACACTTTCCCGGACTTCCTGAAGCACATCGTCAAGCCCTCCGATCATGCTGTAGTCCACACCCGGAGAGTTGATAAGCTCCATTACCTGAGCCCTTACATCGGCTGCCCTGCTGACAATGGAGATGATCGAGTAAGCTCCGTTTACGGCAACCCTCATTCCGGGATCGATCTTCCCACGGTATTCCTCCGGGATCTGGGTCAGGACTTCCTGGTTGTTCCCATGCTGCCTGATCAGGACAATATCCCCGTTCACTTCCAGAATGGTAGCAATAAAGAGAGGAGGCTCGGTAAGCTGCTCCAGGTGGGCTTTTAACTTGTTTATTTCCTGAAGGTGCCGCCCCGTAGCCACGCTTGCCTCAAGGAGCCGGGCTTTCATGTTCTCGTTCTGAACCTTCAGAATTTCGATTTCGGTCAGGAGAGATTTAACATCATCAGCTTCAATCTCCCCACACTCAAGCTGGGTTTCTACCCTGGTTTTGACCTCTTCCAGGGAAGACTGCAAGTCACTGTCTTCTGACATTGAAAACACCTGTTTTATCTGAATATGACCTTAATTAGTTGTACGATCCCGAGTCATCATGTGATCTTGATATGAGTAAAATCCTGATGTGGAGTGGGACCCTGATCCTTCATATGAACTTGATATGAACTTGATATGAAGTATAGTTCTAATTCGATTTTATAAGCCAGGTTCGTACACATAAACCTGATTTGTAGTAGTATCCGGACCTGTGGAATAAAGGAATTGAATCATGTACTGCAGGAGTACAAAAGGCAATGCTAACGAAAATCCGGAAAAGATGATTATGATCACACCCGCATATTTTTCATACCTCGATATGTATTAATGGCCAGAAACCTGTTTTCATATTAACTCTCGGACTTAGTGGGACGATTGTAGGTTAAAAGGCGCCGGATTAAACATGTTCTTATCCTGACCCCGAATATATTAACATACCGCCAATAAATATACCATATCAATTATAAAAACCATATATATAAATTCCTACGGCGACTGCAGCCCACTTCTGCACGTTACTTAAATAATGGTCTGGTATCTAATTAATATATATCGATTTTTTGTATTCTCTTTTAGAGCACAATGTACCATGAGGTACAACGTGTATATCATATTTTGGAATAGATGATTAAAGGGTTTCGGGAAAAGAACCTGCCGGAAAACCGGAAGGAATGAATGAAATGACCAAACAGCAAGACATCCAGCGACAGTACATTACAGTACTGTATAGTATAGCGATTGTAGTGAGTACAGTATAGAGGTAGTAGAAACATTACAGTACTGGAAACAGTATGCAGCATCTTATTTATGTCCTTGCATCCCAGATATACCGGACAAAACCCATATATAAAAATTTCCCCCTGGAAAAGGATCAGAACTTTTGTCGGAAAAAGCAAAAATCCGCACAGTAATAAAATAAAGCTATAGTGATCTTGTTTTCTAGTTAGTTTAAATAGACCTGGTTTATAAATTTATAACCAGTATAAAAAAAAGAAAAATGAAGAGAACAAGTACAAAAAATTGAATGGATACATTTAATAATAAAAGCATAATATCTCTTCACATGCGATCCTCGGAAGATTTTCTAAAAGTAGGCGCAACGGTTACATTTGTTGGTTTTATTGTAGTGATGTTAGGTGTTATCCTGACAATGTTACAACATCCAGGGAGCAGCCATCTGGGAGGATTGATCATGCTGGGACCCATCCCGATCGCCTTTGGAACCTCTCCAGAAATAACAACAAATATGTTAGGACTTGGCCTAGTGATAATGATTCTATACCTTTTCTTGTGGAAAACCCAAAGATGAGCGGAAATATACTTGTTCTCTTCGGAATTCTTATTATCTTCATCGGATTTCTGATTATTATAGCTGGCATGACTTTCGGGGCAAGCTCGGGTTTAGAACAGGAAAGATATTACTCATATGAAAAAGAAAGTAATTCAGAAAAAGAAGATTATTTAAAAAACGCGGCTGATTTTGAAAAAAGGACAGATTCCGGAAGAAACCCTTCGGGAAGCGACTTTGAAAGAAAAAAATCTTCAAAAATTAAGGGTGCAGGAGTTATAATGCTTGGCCCGATCCCCATAATATTCGGAAGTGACGGGGAAAGTGCAAAGACCGCAATAATCCTCGCAATCCTCATGATGCTTCTTACATTAATTATGTTTAGAGGTTCCTTTTTCTAAAGAAGAGAATTCCATAAAGAAGAATTCCATAAAGAAGAAAATTCCATAATAAGCCATCTATATACAAAAAAGGATTAACTTCTCAAAAATACACATATATATATCAATATATAAATAAATCGGGATTTCTAAGAGACCTTATACATATAAGTAATACATTGACCAGAACATCCCGGATTGCTAGGACAAATTATACCAAAATTGTTGATGAAACATTTCACATATTGGACATTTCATATTTTTGACAGCCCGCATTCTTGGCAATTCGCATCCAGAATATTCCACATTCTGTATGAAGCACTCATTATGATTTCC
Source organism: Methanosarcina sediminis (assembly GCF_052056915.1). Classification (GTDB taxonomy): domain Archaea; phylum Halobacteriota; class Methanosarcinia; order Methanosarcinales; family Methanosarcinaceae; genus MTP4. The sequence goes on from NZ_CP195119.1 coordinate 1,690,073, forward strand.
CCTGAATATCCCGGCATCTTCCGGGTCCTTCCGACCCCGATCAAAACCTTATTATTGATTAAGCCCGAATCAGGGCGTTATGTTTACGATCATCACAGGTGCACAGTTCGGTGACGAAGGAAAGGGAAAGATTGTAGACCTTCTCGCGAAAGATTATGATATTGTTGCCCGTTTTCAGGGTGGAAACAACGCAGGTCACACCGTCAAAGTAGGGGACGAGGTGTACAAGCTGCACCTGATTCCTTCCGGCATCCTGCTGGACGCAAGGGTCCTGATAGGCCCTGGAGTTGTCCTGAACCCGGAGGTTCTTGCCGAAGAAATTGCAATGCTTGAAAAGCATAAGGTAAGAGTGGATGCCTCAAAGCTCGGAATCGACGCTAAGACAAGTATCATTATGCCCTACCACATAGAGATGGACGGGTTACGGGAAGCCGCCAGGACCGAAAAGATCGGGACTACAAAGAGGGGAATCGGCTATGCCTACATTGACAAGGTTGCAAGGGACGAAGTCCGCCTTGCCGAGCTTGCAGACAGGGAACGTTTCCTGGCAAGGCTTGAAGAACTTGCCCCCCAGAAGGAAAAGGAAATATCCGCACTTGGTGGGAATCCGGAAATTGTCAGGGATCAGGACCTGATCGAAAAATACCTGGAACTGGGCAAGAAGTTTGCATCGTGTATCACGGATGTTTCCCGGGAAATCAACGAAGCCCTCGATGCAGGGAAAAACGTTATGGCCGAAGCTGCCCAGGGCACCCACCTCGACGTCATCCACGGGACACAGAAATTTGTAACCTCATCTTCTACTATTTCAGGGTCTGCCTGTGCCAACCTCGGGGTAGGGCCCACAAGAGTGGACAACGTAACAGCAATTGTAAAAGCCTACATCACAAGGGTAGGGGAAGGCCCGCTGCCCACAGAGCTCACCGACGAAACGGGAGAGAAGATCCAGAAAGCCGGTGGTGAATTCGGGACTACCACCGGACGCGGCCGGAGATGCGGCTGGTTTGACCTACCCCTCCTGAAAAAAGCCATCGCTCTGAACGGGTATACTGAAATTGCCCTCACAAAACTGGACGTGTTGACAGGCCTGGAACAGGTCAGGATCTGTACGGGATACAGCTTTAAAGGGGAAACCGTGGACTATCCCCCTGAACTTACGGAAGACCTCCAGGCCTGCGAACCTGTATACGAGGACCTCACGGGCTGGGATGCCGACCTGACTGGAGTGAAAGCTTTCGAGGACCTTCCGGAAAACGCCAGAAACTACGTGAGTAGGCTGGAAGAACTTATGGGAGTTCCAATCCGCTACATCTCTGTAGGTCCGGGAAGGGCACAAACCTTTAAAAAACAGTAATGCCATCTAGTAAGCTTACCCAGGACACTTACCTAAAAGGATATATATTAACCAATAAGTTTATCAATCTCGTCTCAGTTTAGACTAGAATTATATTAACCGGGGTTATAGGGCCAGCAGGCCCCCAACCTTTCAAGTTCATTGAGTCAATACGTATCGAGTCCAAATACGTAAACCAGCTGTCTAAACTCTCGAAAGGGACAGGAATATCGTAATTTCGAGAGAAAATGAGTTACACCTACCAGATTCAGGGAAGAAAATCGGCCAGAATCCCTGAGACCTCAAAAAGCAAAGTAATTCGTAAAAGGAGTAGAGTATGACAACTGTATACGATGTCCCTGTAGCAGAACTGATCGAAAAGGTTGCAGGAATACTTAAGGAAAATGATAAGATTGTTCCCCCGGAGTGGGCAGAAAACGTGAAAACCGGCGTCCACAAGGAAATGCCTCCAGCTAACAATGACTGGTGGTATATCAGGTGCGCCGCAATCCTGAGAAAGATTTACGCAGACGGACCTGTCGGGATCGAGAGGCTTCGCTCCGTATACGGTGGAAGGAAGGACAGAGGTTCACAGCCCTACAAAAGAGCAAAGGGCAGCGGTTCAATTGCCCGGAAAGCAGTCCAGCAGCTCGAAGCAGCAGGCTTCCTGCAGAAGGTAAGGGATGGACGTGCAGTGTCCCCCCAGGGACGCTCGATGCTTGATAACGCCTCCCACGAACTCAAGCAGGAACTTATTGAAACGATTCCGGGACTCGCAAAGTACTGAAAAAGTAAAGTTCCTACGAAAGGGGCCAGTAAAAATTCCGGCAGCCCTTTCCCGGACCTTAACTTTGCATACCAATCCGGATGTTGAAAAAAACCGGTTTTTTTGGTGATTTCCTTGTCAGGAATGGATGATGAACTAGAAGAAATCCGAAAGAGACGGCTTGCAGAAATTCAGAAGCAGCAGGCCCAGCAGCAACCTACGGACGTGCAGGCAGCTTACCAGCAGGAACAGGCCAAAGCCGAAATGGAAGCCCAGAAACAGGCAATCCTGAGGCAGATTCTGACCCCTGAAGCAAGGGAACGTCTTACAACCCTGAAGATGTCGAGACCAGCCCTCGGAGAGCAGCTTGAAATTCAGCTAATCTCCCTCGCCCAGAGCGGGAGGCTTCAGTCCAAAATAGACGACGATCAGCTGAAGACGCTCCTGATAAAGATGCAGCCAAAAAAGCGCAATACTTCCATAACCCGGGTTTAAGCAGAATGAAAGCCTCAGTTCTCTTTAGCGGAGGCAAAGACAGTTCGCTCTCAGCCCTCCTGTTGGAACCATTTTTTGAGATTGAGCTTGTAACCTGCAACTTCGGACTGCTACCTACAGGAGAGATCGCGGAGAAAACTGCCAAAGAGTTGCAGTTCCCGCATCGGGTAATTCCCCTTGAAAGAGAGATTCTGGAAAAGGCATACGGGATGATAATTCGTGACGGTTTCCCGAAAAACGCAATTAACTACATCCATGAAAAAGCCGTCGAAACCCTTGCCTCGGATGCGGAAGTGAAATTCATTGTGGACGGCATCAGGCGGGACGACAGGGTCCCTGTGCTTGCGCCCCCCAGAATAAGGAGCATCGAAGACAGGTTCGGGGTCCAGTATATCTGCCCCCTTAAGGGGTACAGCAGAAAAGCCGTGGATATCCTTGTCGATCGCTACCTGGTAATTGAGGAAGGGCCAAGCGAAACCACCCAGAAAGCAGATTACGAAACCGAACTTCGGGAACTGATCCGACAACTTCAGGGAGAAGAGAAAATCAGCGAATTGTTTCCGGTCCACATCCAGTCCCATGTGCTCTCCAGAAAAACGGGAAAAAAAGCAGCAGGAAGCGTTTGAATTCAGGAAGTTAGCTGAAAGAGAAAAATCTGGATTAAAGATTTATACAATAATCAAGTATATTCAACCCCCTGATATTGCAAGGGAAAACCAGAAACTCTTACCGGATTTGCCGCATCTGACCCGAATCCGTCAGGCCAGGCAAGGTTAGAATCCCAATAAAATTCAGGTTTATATCTCAACATATTATACCGGAAATAATCATCAAATACTGAAATAATCATCAAATTAACAGAATTATAATTTACAGGTTAACAGGTGTGATCCACTTGAGTCATAACATGAAAGGACAGAAGAAGCGTCTTGCAAAGGCGCACAGGCAGAACACACGAGTCCCAGTGTGGGTTATTGTGAAAACAAACCGGAAGGTAGTGACTCATCCCAAGCGCAGGCACTGGAGAAGAAGAAGCCTGGATGTGAAATGAGCGACATAGGTGGGTAAAATGGCAGATGACGTGGTAAAAGAACAGATTTATACAGTACCTCTCAGAGACGTGAAGAAAGCCCCATCCTGGAAAAGAGCAAACCGGGCAGTAAGCGAAGTTCGGAGCTTTCTTGTAAAACACCTGAAGGTGGAGCCGACCCAGGTCAAACTGGACAAATCAATTAACGAACGCCTTTGGGAAAGAGGCTGCAAAAAGCCCCCACTCTCCATCCGGATCCGTGCTGTTAAATTCGCGGACGGCGAAGTGCAAGCAGAACTTGCACAGTAAACATAGAGAGGAACCTTGAAGCGTTAAAAGACATGATTCGAACAGTGGATATTTACGAAACCCCATTAATTGGGGTCTTTGCAACCTGCACCGAAGACGTTGCTCTCGTTCCCCCCTGCACAAAGCCCGAAACCTGTGCCCTGCTGGAAAAGTTGCTGGGTGTAAGGGTCATTGAGACTCTTGTGAGCGGAAGCGTTGTTGTGGGAGCCATTTCCAGAGGAAACTCAAACGGCTTCCTGTTTCCGAGAGGCTCGGGGACTGAGGAACTGCAGAAACTCACGGGAGTTCCTGCCGGAACTGTCCCGGACAAGTTGAATGCAGTGGGAAACATCGTGCTTGCAAATGACACTGCAGCCCTTGTACACCCGGAATTGTCCGATAATGCCCTGAAGGTCATTGGCAAGACTCTAAAAGTAGAAGTGTACAGAGGAACGATTGCAGGAATAAAAAATGTGGGAATGGCAGGAGTCGTAACCAATAAAGGGCTCCTTGTACATCCGAAAGTTACTCCTCCGGAAAGCGAATTTCTGGAAGAGATATTCGGACTCACTGTTGAGATCGGGACAACGAACTTTGGTACCCAGATGCTGGGCTCAGGGCTACTTGCAAACTCGAAAGGGTATGTTGTAGGTTCCGAGACCACAGGACCTGAAATGGGAAGAATTGAAGATTCCCTCGGGTTCATTGAATAAGCATCATATCATCCATCTGTTCCGGAACAATGTTACAGTTAGAGCATGGTGATCTATGATGAAGAATTTTGTAGTCAAAGGCCAATTCAAAGCAGGATATTCCTGGGAAAAATTCACAAAGAAGATCGAAAGCCAGAACGAAAAAAATGCAGAGGAGAAGGTTTATTCGATCTTCGGAAGTAAGCACGGAGTAAAAAGACGCCAGATCCAGATCGAAAGCGTTGCTGAGGAGTGAAAAGCATGCCAGAAGTCAGTGAAGAGATCAGGAATCTGGCAGCCAAGCACCAGGAATTCCAGAGGCAGGCCGAAGCCCTCAGGCAAGAAATGAATATGGTGCAGGCTTCCATTGCAAGCTGCGACCAGGCTATCACGACCATCAACGAGCTGAAGAAGGCAGGAGAAGAAGGCAAAGAAACCGAAACGATGGTTCCGGTAGGGTTTGGCTCATTCGTTCACGCTGAAATCAAAAACGTGGATAAGGTTGTTGTAAACCTGGGTGCCGGATTCAGCGCTGAAAAAAGTGCGGAAGGAGCTATAGAAATCCTTAACAGTCGCAAGGAGCAGCTTACAAAGATTCTCGAGCAAATGAACGCTTCACTGACTAAATTCATGCAGGGCATGCAGGCTCTTGAAGCGGAAGCTGAAAAATATAAACCCCAGGAAGCCTGAGAACAAGGCCCTGAACTGGAACGCAGCAAACTTAAAGCTTTAAAAATCAGATTCAAAAAATTTGAATCTTCATCTATTTTTTACTGATTTCTTTCGGGATTGATCCTGTGTTTAACAAACTTAAAGATAAACTTGGCAGTTTCAAAAAATCACTCAGTAAAACGATTGACGAAAAAGCGGTAGCTCTCGAACCGGCAGAAGGAAACGCAGCTGAAGTAGAAGAAATTCCTGAAACCCCTGAAGCGGTAGTTGAAACTTCCGCCGATGAAATTGCCAAACACGCTCCTGAAGAGCAGTTTGCCTCTGCAGAGCCGGAAACTGTAACTGAAACCCCCTCAAGGCCCGCAGTTCCGCTTGCCGGAAGAAAAGAAGAGAAAGCTGAAAAGGAAACCGGACCTGCAGTAGAAGAAAAGGAAGAAAAGAAATCATTTTTCAAAAAGGTTCCGAAAGTAGGGTTCGCAAAGAAGGCAAAAGCCCTGGTCTTTAACAGGGAAGTCTACCTGGATTCCAAGGATCTGGAAGAGCCCCTCTGGGAACTTGAGATGGCACTTCTGGAAAGCGACCTTGCCCTTACAGTTTCCGAAGCCATTGTGGAGTCCGTGAAAAACCAGCTAGCAGGCACCACAAAACACATAGGAAGCAACACAGGGGAGATTGTTGAAGAAGCCCTGAAAAAAGCCATCCATGAAGTGGTATCTGCAAATACCTTTGATTTCGATGAGTTCGTGAAGGACAGGAAGAAACCTGTTCACATCGTCTTCGTAGGCATAAACGGAACAGGAAAGACAACTTCCATTGCAAAACTCACAAGGTACCTCCAGAATTCGGGCTACTCCGTGGTCCTTGCCGCAGGGGATACTTTCAGGGCAGGTGCAATCGACCAGCTCGAGATCCATGCAAACAGGCTCGGAGTAAAGATGATCAAGCACCAGGCCGGAGCTGACCCCGCTGCAGTCGTATATGACGCGGTCCAGTATGCAAAGTCCCATGGGACCGATTTCATACTTTCTGATACTGCAGGGCGCATGCACACAAACGTAAACCTCATGGTGCAGATGGAGAAAATCTGCAGGGTAAGTTCCCCCGACCTTGTGATCTTTGTGGACGAAGCAGTTGCAGGAAACGACGCAGTCGAGAGGGCAGCTCAGTTTAACGAGGCCGTGCCAATTGACGGGTCCATACTGACCAAGATCGATGCTGACTCCAAGGGAGGAGCCGCCATATCAATTGCCTATATCACAGGCAAACCAATACTCTTCTTCGGAGTTGGACAGGGCTACAACGACCTGAAAAAGTTTGACTCGGACTGGTTTGTGGACCAGCTCTTCAATCAGGACGGCACCTGAAGTAAAAATACCCTAATTCCGCCATTTCCCGGATATCCCGGGAATGCCTTTTCTTACGTAGACCTTGTTTTGCCTTACGTAGACCTTGTTTTGCAAGTAACTTTTTCCAAAAGAACCCATTTCAGGGTTCTTCAGGGATTATAATCCAGGCTATAAGATAAGCCAATATTCCAGCACCCCAGAAAGTAAAAAGCAGCCACACCAGTCTTACGAGGGTAGGGTCAACATCAAAATATTCCCCTATGCCACCGCAGACTCCAAAAATCATCCTGTTGTTTCTTGATCGGTACAGTTTTTTCATTGTTCCACCAATTTTAAGAAGTTACTGAAAACCCGGTCAGAGAGTGCCGGGAGGTTGAGGCCACCTTTTAATATTTATAAGGCCTCTTTGAAGATTTTAAAAGCTCCTTAAAGGATTTGAGCTTAAGATTGGACGTAAAGGTATTTTGGTAAGATAGGATATTAAAGCATCTCTTAAGAGTAATGAGAATTAAGGATTCATCATTTAACTTTTTCCCCCTTTTAAAAAAGCTGGGCAATTCCCAGCTTGTGCATATAGAACGTCCGGAATCAGAACCCTGAAAAACCCGGAATTTTTAAAGAGAGACCCAATCACTCATGATTTCCTCCGTCAGGGCATCCTCCCCAAAGGCCCTCACGTATACCCTGAATGTTGCCTTTCCGGGAACGTGAAGCCCCTTTGCACTGTAGTAATAGGTTTCTTCAGGCTCAACCCTGAGAGGGGTACTTTTTATAGTGTCCCATGTCCCGAGTTCATCCGGAGCCTGAAGGGCAACGTAGATTGTAGTGTTCTCAGCTCTTTCGGACCCCACATTCCTCATTGTGACATTGACATCCACAACCCCTTCCATATCAGAATATTCACACTGTGCCCTGAAATCAAGGAGTATCAGGGGACGTTTATACACCGGAATAACACGTACAGGCTTGTCCCGGTATTCTTCAGGCATCTCCCCAATCCTCCAGTCACTGCCGGTGGTCTCGAGGTAATAGTATTGCTCTCCCCCATACTCAAAACTCCTGCCTTCAGTCCCGGAATCGCAGTGAATTCCCAGAGCCATGTGCTCGGGAAGTTCCAGAAGCGCAACATCATAGCCCATCTCCTGCAGGATTGCAACGGAAAGGATAGACGTGTCTTCGCAGTCCCCCTCACTGTCATAAAGGGTTTCGTATGGGAAACGAGGATACTGGTCATACCCCGCACTTACAAGATCCGAACTGTAGTTCAGGGACTGGACAAAAGAGATGCAAAGCCCCGGGACCTTTGATTCATCTAGCCCGTAATCCCCGGAAAGGGAAAGAAGGGTCTTTGCTATGCTTTTGATAAGGGGATCATCATAAGGGTCCGAGGCAAAAAGGTCATAATCTCTTTTTCTCGTTCTTTCCCTGTATACACCATAGAGTTCGTCATCAAGCAAAAGCGTAAGATGCCAGCGGTAACCTTCATAGTTCCAGGAATAGGTCCTTGAAGATTTTCCGGATTCCATAGCTTTTTCAGTTATCTTTACCCCTGAAGGAGCTGACTGAACCCCGTAGTCCCCGGAAGGCCCCTCAATCCTCGAACGGAGTTCCACATCAGAAAGCCCTTTATCAGGAAGTTCCATCTCAGGAGAATAATCTGAAACTTGCCAGAAGAAGAGATATCCGGATAAAACCATAAACATGAGAAAAAAAAGCCTGGTTTCTGCTCTCATAGAATACCCCATCCCCAGCCCTTCAGCTTCTCAAACCCCCATTAACCCCTTACATGTTACCGGAAAACGATCCCAGAGTAGGAATAACCTGGCAGATTCTCTTTTCCGGAATAATACCAAATTAAGATAACTCGTGCTTCTAAGTTCCAGAAGTAAGCAATTAATTATGGATGATTCGTGCTCCTATGTTTCGAATGTAGTAGATCGATTAATGCTGATTTGCAGCTCTCATTTCCAGAGGTCTTCTCTCATGTGAGAATGCACAGGATCCACTTCCATCAGACCTTCAGGATAAGGATCGAAGAATGTCTGCCTCATCAGGTACCTATCCTCAAAGCGGATAATCCAGGATTTTATTGTGTTTATTGCAGGACAAAGCGAGACCTTCCCTTCCCTATACTTCTGGACCCATTCAAAAAAGAAGGCTTTTTCCCGTTCAGAGAGGTCTTCCGAAAAATGCCCCAGGGCATGCATGAGCACATTGATGTTTGAAGTGTATCTGGGAGCCCTGGAAAAAGCTTTGTAGAGATGTACCTGGTACAAAGGAATCAGTTCCCAGATGGGCCTATGATCTTTATTTGCAACAATCCGCCCCAGTTCTTTGAGTTCTGTCTGGTTGTAAGCCATGAGAAGAAATTTGTTTTCCGTGTGGAAAGTTATAAGGTCATTCATCCTGCCTTCATACTTAACTTTACGAAAACTGGAGAAAGCAAAAAGTTTCGTCAAAAAGTGGTCTTTAATCCGGGCATTTCGAAGCCTCCCTTCATCTTCAATCGGAAGAGAAGGATATCTCCCCAGAACTTCCCGGGCAAAAAACCCGGCAGTTTTCTCAACAGCCCCTGATTTTCCGGTGGAAGGATAAACTCTCACATCTTTTGTCCCACATGAGGGAGAACGGCTTTTCAGGATGAAACCGTCCAATGCTTCCAGAGAATCCAGGAAAGATGCGGAAAAGGCATTCATATCTTCCGTGACATCCCTGCCGGTCGCAGGCTGCACAAGCCTCTGCTCACCGCCTTCCAAGACAATCCTCACAGGGTCCCTGGGAACCCCTAACCCGGATTCCATCTCTGCACATACGGGCAGGAAGTCAACATAATCCTTGAGTTTTGCCACGATATGACTGGTTATCATGTCCCCGTTGTAGCGGCAATGATCAAACTCCAGACATTTGCTGACCACAACTTTCGGTCTAACAAACTCCCTTATAAAAAATCCCCCATAAAAAGGATGGAATTGATCACATAAATTGCTTTCCGAAAAAAGGAGTGCCTGTTACTGTTTTAAGATAAGGATCAATGAATCATTTGAAAAAAAATAGAAATAATTTCACACCCCGATAAGAAATTTTTTAGGAGTTACGCAAGTGATATATAAGAATGAAAATAATTTGTGAGAGGGATGATGTAGGGAAGTATTCGGGCAACGGTCTAAATATATGGAGTAGAGAAACATCCGGAAAACTGTCAAGATATACCGGTATGGAGAAACATCTGGACAATAGTCCAGATATGCTGATGTAGGAGTCCCGTTACTTAATCCCTGACCTGAAAAGAGTTATAAAAACCTCTGGAAATCTATAACAGTGGAGGGTAGAAATGGACGAAAACGCAAGTGAACAAATACGTATGCCGCTGATAGGAGATGATGCAGAAGGAGCAAAAAAGAAAAAAGGAGAAGGAAGGTGTTAAACATATTATAGTTTATAATTCAGTTTAAGGTTAAAGAAATAGATTCAAAGCAAGCAACAGAGAAAAACAAATAAAAATAAGTCGAGGGACCTCTGACCTCCGTCAGAGACCCCGAAAAAGGAAAAAGAAAAATTATTTATTCCCAAGTTCTTTAGAGCGCTCACTTGCCCTTATAACGGCATTCATGAAGGCAGCCCTTACCCCGGCTTCTTCGAGGGCGTGAACGCCCTGAATTGTGGTCCCTCCCGGAGATGTGACCATATCCTTGAGTTCTCCGGGGTGCATGCCCGTTTCAAGAGCCATTTTTGCAGCCCCCAGCACGGTCTGGGCAGCAAGAGAGAGAGCACTTTGCCGGTCCAGCCCTTCAAAAACAGCTCCGTCGGCCATGGACTCGATTATCGGGAAGATGAAGGCAGGCCCACTTCCGGAAAGCCCGGTTACCGCATCCATAAGAGATTCCGGAACCCGTACAGCAGTTCCCACGGCAGAGAAGATCTCAAGGGCTGTATCAATATCTTCATCAGTAGCGTTTTTACCAGGAGCAATCCCCGAAGCAGCTTCCGAAACCGTGGCTGCAATGTTTGGCATCACGCGCACAACCCTTGTGCCTTCTGGCAAGGCATCCTCATAAGTGGAGAGAGGAACTCCTGCAGCAATCGAAATCACAAGCTTTTCAGGAGTGAGAATTGCACTCAGCTTTGCGAGCACAGAGCCCAGGATCTGAGGCTTCACGGCAAGGAGAAGAATATCCGAATCCCCTACAATTACGCTGTTGTCAGTCGACACCCGGATTCCCAGCTGTTCTTCCAGGGCTTTCAGGCCAGGCTCATACACGTCGCTTGCCCCTACACTTGAAGGGTCCACGAGCCCGGCTTTTATGATACCCTGCATGAGAGCAGAACCCATCTTCCCTGCCCCGATAAATCCTATATTTTTGTTCTGAACTGTCATACTTGATGTCTCCATGTAAAAATAAAATGATTCAGATAGTTATTCAGATACGATTCAGACATGATTTCGATAGTGATTCAGACATGATTTCGATAGTGATTCAGATAGTGATTCAGATAGTGATTCAGATAGTGATTCAGATAGTGATTCAGATAGTGATTCAGATATGATTTTGATAGTAATTTAGGACATTTGAATCCGAATATTGAGTCAGAATGTTTGAATCAGAATATTTAAAGGAATGAGGGCACTAAAGATGCCCAGTTACTCAGGATGTTCCGACGAATCCATAAACCCGATGTTTTCCGTCTTTATGACATTGTCATAGTTTTTATAACCGAGGATATTCTCGATCTGGTCGGTGTGAGCTCCTTTTATTTCCATCAGTTCTTCGGAAGTATAGTCAGTGATCCCTTTTGCAAAAACCCTGCCGGAACATTCGAGTTTCACGACATCACCCCTGCCAAAATCACCCTCGACACCTACAACTCCCGCAGGAAGAAGACTGTTTTTCCCGAGAATTGCAGCTTTTGCCCCGGCGTCCACGCGGATAGTCCCGGAAGCTTTCGAGAGAATAATCCAGCGGGAGCGGTTTTTCTGGATGTGCCTTTCTGCAAGGAAGAGAGTCCCTACATCTTCACCTGAAAGGATTTTGAGGAGAACATCATCTATATCGCTGTTTGCGATCACAACATAGCAGCCTGCCATGCTGCAGATCTTTGCAGCCTTGATTTTCGTCCGCATCCCCCCTACCCCTTTAAAGCTGGTAGGGTCTCCCCCATAACTCTCGATTTCGGGGGTAATTTTTTCCACCAGGGAAATGAGCCGGGCATCGCTGTTCATCTTCGGGTTCCTGTCAAAGAGCCCTTCAATGTCCGAGAGAATGACCAGAAGGTCGGCATCGATCTTGCTGGCAACCATTGCTGAAAGCTTGTCGTTGTCCCCGAAGATAGCTTCAATCTCATTCGTGCAGGTGCAGTCGTTTTCATTAATGATCGGAACGACTCCGTACTCGAGCAAAGTGGAGATACTGTTCCGCAGGTTCAGGTAGGTCACCCGGTCCGAGTAGAAGTCATAGGTCAGGAGGATCTGCGCAACCTTCATTCCATACTTCGAAAATGCCCGGATCCAGTCCTGCATCAGGAGGCTTTGGCCAACCGCTGCCGCAGCCTGCCGGATCGGGATTGCCCGGGGTTTGGGAGCAATACCCATTTCATGGAGCCCCACACCTATTGCACCCGAGCTTACAAGGATCACTTCTTTCCCATGCTTTCTAAGTTCGAAAACCTGGGCTGCGACCCCTTCCATGAATACCGGATCTATGCTGCAGTTTTCCTTCGTTTCGTCACAGTTCCTTTTAGTTATCGAGGAAGTCCCGATCTTTATAACAACCTTGTTTACATCGTGGAAAAACTGTTTTCTATCTGTCAAGAGTAATGCCTCTTAGGGTAATTTTTGATTGCAGCGCTTACCCGGAACCTTAGTACAAAGCCGCACGGGGTTCTCGCCACAATCGAGGATTTACACCGCCTCTGCGCATTTTCCGGAGCAAATTCCACATTTCAAATATATAAGGATTTCATAATTATTCAAGGAATTTAGCCCGATTTAGGGATTCGGGTTAACAATTGATCCCGCTCGAACCTGCTAATTCATACCTACTTCAGTTAAAACCTTCCTGGTTTAGAACTGTTTCAGTTAACATCTCCAAACTTAAGATCAAGTTTCCTGTGAGTGAAGGGTTTTGCATCCTTTCCGGCATAATCCGCTACAATGTGCCCTTTCCCCATAAGAACGTACTTGTAAATAAGGAGACCTTCCATGCCCGTCGGGCCCCGGGAATGAATCTTGTTCGTGCTGATCCCGACTTCGGCACCTTTTCCATAGCGGTAGCCGTCTGCAAAGCGAGTAGAGGCATTAACCATGATGCTGGAAGAGTCTACAAGCCCGGTGAACTTCTTTCTCCTCTCATCGCTTGTGGTGATGATCCCGTCGCTGTGGTGGGAGCCGTAGGTATTGATGTGGTCAATGGCCTCCTTGATCGAGTCAACGATTTTGACAGAAAGGATAAGGTCATTGTACTCAAGGCCCCAGTCCTCTGCCGTAGCCTTTGCAAGAGAGGACAGGCCCTTTCCTGCAAGCAGGGTATAGCTGTCCTCATCGCAGCGTAGCTCCACTCCGGCTTCAAGATACATTTCCGCCATTTTCGGGAGGAAGGCTTCGGCAAGGTTCCGGTTTACGAGCAGGGTTTCGATTGCATTGCAGACAGCCGGGTACTGGACCTTCGCATCGAAACAGACCTTCCAGGCCGTTTCCAGGTCCGCAAACTCGTCTACATAATAGTGGCAAATGCCACTTGTGTGCCCCAGCACGGGGATCCTCGTGTTATCCTGAATGAACTTGACAAATTCGTTGGAACCCCTCGGGATAAGGAGGTCTATGTAAGCGTCCAGGCTCAGGAGATCCATAACCTCTTCCCGGGTCTCTATCAACTGAAAAGCACCCTGTGGCATTCCTTCCGTGGATTCGATGGCTCTTACGAGAATATCGAAGATCGTGCGGTTCGACTCCCTTGCTTCACTCCCGCCCTTGAAAATCGTTGCGTTCCCGCTTTTCAGGCAAAGGGACATGACCTGTGGTACCACATCAGGCCGGGACTCGAAGATAACCCCTATCAGGCCAATAGGACAGCTCACCTGATAGAGGATCAGCCCATCATCAAGTTCAAGAGCCGAAAGGGTTTCTCCCACAGGGTCTTCCAGTTTTATTACGTCCCTGATACCTGCTATCATCCCATCAATTTTCGAATCGTTGACCTTCAGCCTGTCCACAAGAGCCTGGGTGAGCTTCCCGGATTTTTTCAGCTCTTCAGCATATTCACAGTCCTTTACATTTGCTTCGAGAATTGCTTTTCTTTCCCTATCAAGGGCATCTGCCATGGCCTCCAGAGCCCTGTTTTTAATTTCCGTACTCACGCTGGCAAGTTCAATTGACGCTTTCTTTGCCGTAATTACCTTCTTTTCGATATCCTCAGCCATATAATCACCGAATTATGAACTAAACTTTGATTTATAAGATAATCTTAAACGCATCGATTTCCATGCAATAACCATTAAATGAATTATGACCCGGCAGATAAGCCGGAGAGACAGAAAACCAGCCTCATCAATTGATAGAGCGCACGAAGAATACGTTATTGCACGTATTTGTGTACTGTTCAGGTATATGATACAGGCAGGACCTAAATAAAAGATACCATTCTTGAAGGGGAGTTTTTAAAGCCTGAACAGAAATTGAAAATCGTAATAAACTTTATAATATTATTTTTTTTGAACCAATTTATCATTCAAGAAGTTGAAAGCAGGAGATTGAAGAGACAATACATATTTCATAAATATGTAAGAGCCAGATTAAAGCTTTTGATCAAATCAAAACAATTAAGTTTAGATGACAGTATATTAAGATAGAGAGAGTTAACAAGATTAATATAATATACAATGTTAACTATGTTAACGAGATCACTGTGCAGATGTTATATTACATAGGAAAGAGGGTTAATCCTTATTTAATTTCAGGAGGGAGCAGGAAAAATAAAGCAAATTTGCTTCTTCCGGAAATATTATTTCAAAACGAATATATATTCGGAGAATATAAGTATAGAATACTCCAGTAAAACGGAGGAAATACTACATACTGAAAAATGATCTTACAATGCGCCTGTGTAATTTTTGAACTTCGTCGGCATGAAGGTAAGAAGCAGGTTGGGTGTACTTGACCAGTAATTTCAAACATTTTTGAAGGGAGAAAAGCCCCTCAGCATGTCGTTTTCACAACGAGAACTTCTGGTTAGCAATTTATCAGCCCTCATGTACAAAGATTATTATAGGTGCAGAGCAATAAAGAAATGGGGAAAACTTTAGTAGATTGGCGGTGTGTAAAAAATGAAATCTTTCGCATTAGTCCGGGCAGACGACTCGGACAAAGTAAAAATAGCCTTGCATGACTTAGAACGGTACGGACACATTCAGTTTTCAGCTAATCCCAGATGCATCGAACCAGACATAGCCGATGATCTTCTTGTCAGCGTAATGGGAGTGCCTCTCAAGTCAAAATGTAACTCTGCAGCACTTGTAGAACTGAACAACCATGCTGGAGCAGCAATTAGCAGATTGAAGAAAATTCATCCTCCTGCCCATATAATCATCATCAGTCCGAGGCATAAGATGTTCGAAGAGCTGGCTGGCAAGTTCCAGAAGTATCCGGAATTTGACAGAACGTTTAACCAGCAAAAGCATCCCGATAACCTCTCTATGGTTCAGGAAAAAGAGGAAGCTGACAAAGCAGTGCAGAATGAATAGGAACTGTTAATCCCTCTTCCAAAATGAATTGCCTGTCCAAATCCACCTCATTTATTTTTTATTTTGGAGAGGATTATTAAATGCATTTTTACCCCACTTTTAGTTTAACACTTTTAGTATAACACTTTTAGTATAACACTTTTAGTATAACACTTTTAGTATAACACTTTTAGTATAACACTTTTAGTATAACACTTTTAGTTTAACACTTTTAGTTTAACACTTTTAGTTTAACACTTTTAGTTTAACACTTTTAGTTTAACACTTTTAGTTTAACACTTTTAGTTTAACACTTTTAGTTTAACACTTTTAGTTTAACACTTTTAGTTATAGATCTTCCTGCCAGTCCACATTAGTTATTCAATGAGTTGCCGATTCCAAAAAAGCTTTTCAAGGTCCACTTATCTAAAAAAATCAAATTCAGTATAGATCAGAGTCAGTGTATGCACCTGTTAAAGCTCTGAGCTTTGAGACATATGTGTACAGGCTTTCCACATCCTTGATTTCTTTCTGCGTAATGAGCTTTAGCTTATGCCGGATCTGAAGTTCGGGATTTATGGCGAGATTTCCAAAATATTCAGTTAGTTTTGAGGCCAGCAGGTCCCCTCTGCGGTCCCAGTCAGTAAGCACGACAATATCCCGGCTCTGCCGTGCTATTTTCTCGGAGAAATTAAGAAGGGGGTGCCGGGTGGCAAGCTCAAAATGCCCATCTATCCCGAGCTTCTTTAGTGAAAGAACGTCTCTTTTACCTTCCACTATAATTATAGAGCCTTTTTCGGCGTACTCGGAAAGCTCGGAAAGCAGCTCTTCAAGCCTCTCAAGCCTTTTTCTGTATACTTCAACATCAACCACGTTTACCATCAACCTTTTCTTATGATATAGACCCGAAAGGGTAAGGAATCCACCAGAACTTAACAAAGATCTTTTTGGGTAGTTATATTATTTCAAACGAGACCCAAAAACCGAGACTGCCTGCTCGTAAGAAATACCTTTTATCAAAACAGATTTTTTGCTGCTTGTAGCCCCACTGCTGATCATGATGCTGGAACTACTGATTCCGAAAAAGTCAGCAAGGCTTTCGATCAACTGTCCGTTTGCTTTTCCTTTCTGGGCGTTTTTCGTAAGTTTGACCTCAATTCTCTTACGCCATTCATTATAACCACTGGGAACAGACACGGATTTTGACCCGGGTGTGACCTCTATATCCACACTTACTCCGGAATCCAGTGATTTTATTGCGTCTTCAAAAGACATGTTTGTTAGCTTTTTCCGGATATCCTATAAATCAATAACGAATTAATCTGCAATTAATCAATACAACAACCACATCAGTGATTAATCTGCAACTGATCAAATACACGCAACGATATCGGTGCAGGCGTCAAATAGCGGTTACAAGAGTTGCCAGGAATGCTGACCAGCATTATCGAAAAAACTTACTGACCAAGACTGAAGAACCACAAAAATAAAAGTACAAATTGAACAAAAGGAAAACAGGTAGAAATAGTGCTGTAGCCCGAGCGCACTAACTCCGAAAGCTCATCCTCTGGCAATCCGCAGTCCCTTCCGGTTACCCTCGTGCCGGGCATTCTCACACTATAGGTGTATCGCATTGGGGTTGTCTGTACATTCACAGGCAGGGAATCCCATATCCTCGTGCAAGGACCTATACAATGCGACTGAGTATTTAAATATCTGTATTTAGATATAAAGATAACGCCCCCTACATGCATATACCATATATCGTATATCATGTTTACAGATAGGACATACCAGGAAGGATAGTTAGGACATATTCCAGCATATGAGGGGAATTTAATAGTATATATATGGAAAAAATCCGGAAAATATACCGGCTTGAACCAAACTACACAAAAAGTTTCATAAAAAATATAAGATTCTTAAGGAAAAGTTATATATGATGCCCATATCTGGTCATCAATAATTGGACTCAAGCGCCATAAACAATAGGGTTGCTTTTCTATGTACGGCATTGAAAAGATCATCTCCGGAACTATAATTTCAGGCCCCGAACTTGAACCCATCAGGGGCTACGTCTGCATAAAAAACGGGATAATTACGGAAATCGGAGAAGAAAACACTAATTCTTCCAACATTATAGCACCCTGTTTCATCAACGCCCACACCCACCTTGGAGATTCCGTATTCAAAGACCCGTCTCTGGGAAAAGTTTCCGGTTTCAGGGTTGAAAGAGAACTTGATTCACTTGTAAAACCCCCTGATGGATTGAAACACCGGATACTTCGACAAACATCCTATCCGGCCCTCATAGAAAGCATTAGAAGGTCTCTGCTCGATATGATCGAAACAGGTACTTGTGCTTTTGCGGATTTCAGAGAAGGAGGAGTTGTGGGGGCTGCAGCACTGAATAAAGCTCTTGAAGGTCTTAATCTCCATTCTCTTGTTTACGGAAGACCGGATAAACCCGAATTAGCTCTGGAAACCGTTCTGAATGAGATAAAAAGAGTTCTTTTGCACTCTGACGGGCTAGGGATGAGCGGAGCAAACGACCTGGACTTCAAGCGCCTGGAAGAAATTGCCGCCTGCACCAGGAAAAGGAATAAACTCTTTGCAATCCATGCAGGAGAAAAAAAGAGGGACGACATTGAAAAAGCCCTTTCACTGAATCCTGATTTGCTCATTCACCTTACAAAAGCAGAAAAAAAAGACCTGGACCAGGTAGCAGATGCCGGAATTCCGATAGTTGTCTGTCCAAGATCCAACTTTGTAACAGGAGTTGGCATGGCACCTATTGCCGAAATGCTCGAAGCAGGTATTCGAGTAGCCGCCGGCACTGATAATGTAATGTTAAATTCTGTAAATATGTTTGCTGAAATGGAATTTATGTCCAAAGTGTTTTCGATTGATGACAGACAAGTATTTAAAATTTGTACACTTAATGGTTCTTTTGTAATGGGGCTTGATTCCAAGGGTTCAATAGAAAAGGGGAATAAAGCTAATTTGATGATCCTTAACGGAAATTCAAATAATCTTACAGGGACAAAGGACCCGATAAATGGAGTCGTCAGGCGGGCCAGACCCGACGATATACTATCCGTGCTTCATTCAAAGCAGATGGAGAACATAACATGACAAGCGAGTTTTACAGGAACATTGTGATTGCAACCGATGGATCTGAGAACAGTGACAGGGCGATATCTTATGGGATTGAGATTGCAAAAATGAGCGGGGCTACAGTCCATGCACTCTACGTGGTGGATACATCTTCTTTTTCCTCAATACCCATGGATGCCGGTTGGGAAGCAATGTACGAAATCCTGAAGAATGAAGGGAATAAAGCGATTTCCTACGTAAAGGAAACCGGAGAAGCCACGGGGGTTGAAGTCAAAGAAATTCTTGGGGAAGGACATCCGAGCAACGAGATAATCGATTTCGCAGAAAACAACAACGTTGACCTGATAGTAATGGGAACACACGGAAAAAGTGGGATTGACAGGTTCCTCCTTGGAAGCGTTGCCGAGAAAGTTGTCCGGAACTCAAAGATCCCGGTAATGATTGTCAGGAGTTAAGCGAAAAAACGGAAGCCTGTACAATCAGGATAGAGTTGTTTTTAAACAAAAAGGGTATCCAGGAAAAAATCCAGGATCATACGACAACAAAGGTGTAGATGAGATGCCAAAAAACATTTTCATTGAAGATATCATGGTGAGGGACGTTGCATGTGCAACCCTTCCCGGTTCCAGAGACGAGGTTCTTAAAATCCTGAAGAACAAACAAATCTCAGGGGTACCCGTGCTCAAGGACTCGAAGGTAGTCGGGCTTGTAACCAGAAGTAACATTCTGCGCAATCCCGAAGAGGAGCAGCTGGCCCTCCTCATGACTAGAGACCCTATCACCATCACCCCGGAGTCGGACCTGCAAACCGCTGCCCGTCTGCTCCTTGAACACAGGATTCGGAGGTTACCTGTGGTCGATGACGGAAAACTCGTCGGGCTTGTTACGGTGTCAGACGTAATCGGCACCATTGCCGACATGAACATCGAGTCTCCTATCAAGGACTATGTTGACAAGAAGGTAGTTGCAGCTTACAGTGAAACGCCTTTACCTGTCATCGCCAGGATCATGGAACTCGCAGGTGTCAAGGCAGCCCCGATGCTTGACGGGAACCTGGAACTCGTGGGGATCATATCGGACAGGGACGTCGTGAGCGCCAGCGTAATCGAAGACAGTGTAGAGGTGTCTGACATGTCAGCAGGTTCGGACGACGACGCCTGGACCTGGGAATCCATGCGTGACACCATGAGTATTTACTACAGCGTTTCCAGGATCAAAGTCCCGAACCTCATCGCAAAAGACGTGATGATCCGGGAACCTATTACCGCCACATACATAACTTCGGTAAGCGACTGTGCAAGGAAGATGAAACGGAACAGGATCGACCAGATTCCCATCATCAACTCCAACAGGAAACTGCAGGGGCTCCTTAGAGACCGCGATCTCCTGAAACCACTGCTTGAAGCCGAATAAAGCTCTTTCAAAGGGGGAAATTAATCAGAAATACCCCCGCTTAATTACTTTTTTAAGGAGCACATACCATGGACAAACCTTTTATTTTTATTAATTCCGCAATGTCCGCAGACGGTAAGCTCTCGACAAAAGAGCGCAAACAGGTCCGTATCTCAGGAAAACAGGATTTTGAACGGGTGGACGAACTCCGGGCGCAGGCAGACGCTATCATGGTCGGAATAGGGACCGTGCTTGCAGATGACCCGAGCCTCACCGTGAAATCCCCGGAGAGAAGAGCCACCAGGAAAGCCGAAGGAAGAGAAGAAAATCCGGTAAGGATCGTCGTAGACAGTTCCGCCAGGACCCCTCTTGACGCAGATATTTTCAAGAAAGGAGAGGGAAAGAGGATCATTGCCGTTTCAAAGTCAGCCCCTTCCGAGAAAGTAGGGGATCTCGAAAAAAAGGCAAGGGTCATCAAAACCGGTGAAGAACGGGTAGACCTCCCCGAACTTGCCAGAGAATTGAAAAAAATAGGAATCGGCACCCTGATGGTAGAAGGCGGTGCTACCCTGAACTGGGGAATGCTTTCCGCAGGCCTTGTGGACGAAATCTATACTTTTGCAGGAAACGTCATTATAGGAGGAAAAGCTGCCCCTACCTTCGCAGATGGGGAAGGATTTACGGAAGCCGAACTCCTGAAACTTGAACTGCTCTCGGCAGAGCCGATAGAAGAAGGTATCCTCCTGAAGTGGAAAGTCAAAGGAAAAAGGAACTGAAGTTTAGGTAAATCAAGTTTTCCTTCTTCAATTCAACTTTTTTGATCAGGAGTCAGTCAAGCCTCTCCGGAGTGCAACGTGTGCTTTTCAAACCGCCCCTCATGGTACACGAAAATCTCTATTTCGGCCCCACCTTTCAGAAATTCTCGAATCCTTTTATCATAGGTCCTCTGGACATGTTTCAAGCTGTTTTTCTCGAAGTGGACCTGCACGGCTTTGAAGAAATCAATTAACTGCAGGAGGTAGGCTTCTTCGTACGCTTTAGTCCCCCGGACGATTTCTTCACATTCGGAATCTTCAAGCTCCGAGTGGTAGCTCCCGTGCTCGTTCAGGCCGCTAATCTGCCGCCAATCAACTTCTCCCGTTTCGTCAGCCTCCCTGTGGAGCATGTAGGGATAGACCCTGCAAATTGAGGGGCGCTTCTCATAGATTTTGCAGCGCTTGTTCTCGAGAAAGACGCAGGACCCATCGGGTTTTGTTTTCAGGGCATAGCCCGAGACGTAAAACCTGCCTTTCTGGTCGCAAAACTCATAGTAAGGAGCGGGGTCGAGAGCTTCCGGATCGATTTTTTTAATTACGGCTGCATCGGCGTCGAGCAGGAATACGTGGTCGTTGAACTCCTTCGTACAGCAGCGAGCGCAAAGTTCGCATTTGAAGCCCAATTCTTTGACGATACAGGAAAAATCAGATTCAGAATAAGTTCTTACGCCCTCAAGTTCTTCTTTAGCTTCGGCAAGCCCGGTTTCAATGGATTTGTTTTTTACGCTGACCACCTTTTTCAAAAACTTATTGTCAGGAACTTCCTACTGGAAATTACCTATCAGAAACTTCTCATAAGGAGATACCTGGCCTCATTTCCGGCAAATCTCCGCAACATTTAATTACTAGCATTTCTTTTTATGATAGACCCAAGGCTTGATAACATTTATATTTTCGCAATTTCAGGCTTGCAACGGAGAATCACAAATTCTCTTCAATATCATTGAAATCATAGAGATATAATCGAATCAAGACACTTATATTGCCAGAGAAACGCTGATGAGATATCAAAACCCGCGGCTCTCGGAAGCGGGGAGCAATAAAGTGCAACAGGTTACGAAAAAACCATCATAGGGTCCGAAAATTATCGGGTCCGAAATAAATCCAGATTAAAAATTAAGAGGCATGATAATGGGCAAAACCGGCAGCATTGAATGGATAAAGGCAAAAGGCAGAAAAGGCAGAGTAATCAAGATCGAAAAGTCAAAGGCACATAAGGCACACCCAGGGCCTGCACAGCGCTTCACTTCCTCCGGGCACAAGAGGCGCTTCATGAGAAGGTCCCCGAAAGCCCTTGTTAAGTGATTTTAAGGGCTTTACCCTTACACTTTTTTTGACTTTTCAATATATTACTTAATTTTTTTTCGGGAATTGGATTTCAGCTACTTGATTTGTTATTGATTTTACGCTACTAGCAGTTACTGGATTTCAGTTGTTTATTTTTACGCTAACTTAATGTTCAGCCCTAGCTCTGCTTACAACCGTAACTTTGCCAACAGACATAAAACTCAGTTTACAACCATAATTTGCCAACAGACATAACTCGGCCATATCCCCGTACTTACCGGACCTGAATTAAGGAATGGTGAAAATATAACTTCAAATTTTCAGATCAGGAGTGCTCTATGGGTTTCCCGTTAAAGAACCACGGATGGACACGGATAGACACAGATTTTAAGCCATCCGTGTTCATCTGTGTTCATCCGTGGTTTATTCTCAAATTTTGAAATCCTTGATATTATATATGACTCATTCCTAAAATCACATGTTAAGAACCAGGTATGCAACACTCACACCTGCCAGGCAGAGCGTGACATTCAGGAATATATTCAGGAAAAATGAGAAATTTTCACCTTCTTCGAGGAGCCGGAAGGTTTCATAGGCAAAGGTGGAGAAAGTGGTGAAAGAGCCAAGCATCCCGATATTCACCAGATAGACCATGGACTCCGGTTCGGAAGAAAGAGTCAGGAGCGCAAGAACAATGCTTCCCAGAATATTTACCGTCAGGGTTCCTGCGGGGATACTCCTTATTTTCGGCACCCGGCTTGAAACCGCATATCTGAGGGATGCCCCGATGAAGCCTCCGGCACCAACAAGGAGGAGTTTTCCCAGAACCGGCGGGAAAAACAACTCAGATCCTCCGACTTGAAATTGATTTTATTACGCTCCTGCCAAGGAAAACCCCTGTAAGGGTCAAAAGAAGGTTTAGGCTGATGTTACCCATTGCAGGAAGAAAGGTCATCCCGAAAGACTGGACTGCAAAAGTGGAAAAAGTGGTAAATGCCCCCATAAACCCGGTCCCAAAAGCGATTTTTCCTTTTGGCCCTATGAACCCCAGGTATTCCGTGTCGTACATGATCATTCCAAGCATGAAACTCCCGAGTACGTTTACCGAAAGGACCCCTAACTCCGCATCAACAAGTTCGCAGATCAGGAACCGGCACACTGCACCCAGAAACCCTCCGGCTCCTATAAGAAACATCTTGTCCGTATCTTTTTCCAGAAAGGGCATTATCTTCACTTTTGAAGGTTATAGTTCTTCCACAGGTTGTAACTCTTTCTGCATATTATGGTTTTGTGTATAAAATTTTATCTATAGGCAGTAGGAAACCGGATTGACCTTTTCCTGCACCGTTGAGTTTTAGGAAAGAACTTCATACCCCACATAAGGCACCAATCAAAAAAATTAGTGAGGATGAAAGCCGAAATCATTCGATCAAAAAGACGGAAACTTCCTCACCAGCTTCATAGCCTTCCACATTTTCGGGCACGAGTACATAGCCGTCGGCTTTTGCAACAGAACTCAGGACCCCTGCCCCGGCACCCATCAAAGGTCTTACAAGATCTCCTTCGAAGACTACCCGCACGAAACTAACATACCCGATTCTGGAACTGAGCTTTGCAGCCAGGCGCATTTTCAGAACAGTATCCGGAATTTCAGGAATTGCCCCGCATTTCCTGAGCCCGGGCCTTGCAAAGAAGTACAGGGCGACAAGCCCGGCTACGGGATAGCCAGGGAGGCAGACAATGGGGACCTCGCCTATGACCCCTAAAGCTGCAGGTTTTCCGGGAACGCTTCCTACCCCGTGTACCAGCAGCTTCCCGAGAGATTCAACTACCTGTGGAGCATGATCCCGCTTTCCCACTGAAGTTCCCCCGCATATTAGAACCATATCCCCATCCAGGCTGGCTTTTACGGCATCAGCAATCTTTTCCGGGTCATCGGGCACGATTTTGGTGCAGCGGGGGATTCCCCCCCACTTTTCAACATAAAGAGCCGCCATCAGGCCGTTTGTTTCGAGCACCATTCCCGGAGGTGGGACTTCCAGGGTGTTTTCCCGACTAACGAGTTCGTCGCCCGTGGGAATGATCGTAACTACCGGTTTTCTAAGGACCCTAACATCACTAAAGCCCAGGGATGCGAGAACTGAAGCGTCACAGGGGCGCAGGAAATGTCCCTTTTCAAAGACCAGGTCACCTTTTTTAATATCTTCTCCTACCAGGCCGACGTTCCTGCCAGGGTAGACCTGAGCCCTGGACTCGACCATATCGCCTGCAGCCACCGTATCCTCAACCATGAGCACGGCATCGGCTTCGTCAGGTACGGCTGCCCCCGTATGCACCCAGGTACAGGTTCCTTCCCCGACATCATCCGAAAGCTGCAGCAGCACGGGATTCGAAGGGGAGGCTCCCAGGGTATCGGAAGCCCTGACTGCGTATCCGTCCATCGCTGAACGCCGGTAATGAGGCACGTTTCGCTCTGCGATTACAACCTCTGCCAGCACCCTGCCTGCACAGGCTTCAAGAGGCACTTCTTCAGACTCACGAATCGGAGAGATATTTTCAAGAAAAAGTTTTCTGGCTTCCCCGACAGGGGTCCGCTCCCTGAATATTTTGCCCATACTCTTCAAGCACTCCTTAAAGGTAAATCAGCCTCCAGAAACCGGGGGCAGGACTGCTATTTCATCAGCCTCGGACAGAAGAGTATCGAGCCCTTCCAGGTGCCGGACATTGTTTCCGTTGATAAGGACATTGATATATCCGCAAAGGGCAGGGATTTCACTTTCATCCTCTGTCTCTTCAAAAATAAGGTCTTTTAGCCCGGGGAATTTTTCCGTGAGAGATAAAAGGATATCAAGCACTTTTTCTCCGGAGAGCTGCAACTCAGGGGTTCCGGCAGCCTCCCGCAAATTTGCAAATAATTTGATTTTAACCTCAGCCATGAGGTAGACTATTTCATTCTATCCCTTAAATATACCTATGTATAAGAGGAACGGGAAACCCTGAGAAAGGAACAGAACAGAAAGGAGAAAAACGGAAAAAGACAGATATCCGCACGCTTCAAACAAAAGTGCATACCCGGAACAAAAGGGCATAAGAAAGAAAACAAATATTATAATTGGGCAGGGGGCTTGTCAGGGTGAAATTTTCGGGAGGAAAGAGAGAATTGGAGGAAAAAGAACCGGGGGGAAAGAAGATTATGGAAAATTTCAGCTCCTTAAGGGCCAAAGGATCGGAAATTTCCGAAAACCAAGCGAGAAAAAATAAAGGGGAGCCAGGATCTAAAAGGGAGCCAAAATTTAAAGAAGAAACGAAGTTTTCCAAAGGCTCAAAGGGAATAGACCCACCGGGTAGACTGGATACCAATCCTCTGGAGTGCAAAAGCTGTGCGGAAATAAAGATAGGAGAAATCATGACCCGAAAAGTGGTCATAGCCCATGAAGACGCCCTGCTTGAAGAAATCTTCGCCCTTTTTGAAAAACATTCCTACCACACTCTACCCATTCTGAATTCCGAAAAAAAGCTTGTGGGAATCATCGACCAGAACATAGTCCTTGAAATCCTGCTCTTTTCCCAGATTCCGCGGGCGAAGCATACCCACCTTGCTGCAGTCAGGTCCCTGGGAGTACACGCAAAAGATATTATGATTACCCACCCCATGACCATAACTCCGGATTCCAGTCTGACATATGCCGCAGACCTGATGATGAAACACCGTTTTGACCGGGTCTGCATAACTGAGGATGAAAAACTTGTAGGGATCATATCCAAGAGGGATATCATAAAAGAAGTAAGCAAAAGAATTTCTCTGGAAAAAGGATAAGAGACGAAGATAAAAAAACGATGGAATAAAAAAATGGAATAAAAAACATTGAATCAAAAAATGGAATAAAAAACATTGAATCAAAAAATGGAATAAAAAACATTGAATCAAAAAATGGAATAAAAACATTATGGAATGAAAGGGGAAAAATAAATAGCGGGGGTCAACAAACAATTAGCGCTTTATTACAGGTACTGTTTCTCCTATTTGCCGTGAAAGTCTTAGGAGAAGTATTTGAGCGGGCAGGAGTCCCTGCAATCCTGGGAGAAATCCTTTCCGGGGTAGCATTAGGAGTCCTCTTTCTGGATGTCGATCTTGAAGTAATCTCTTTTTTTGCCGAACTTGGAGCTATCTTCCTGCTCTTCACTGCCGGTTATAAGGAAGTTCACCTGAAGGACCTGAAATCCGCCTCAAAAACCGCCCTGGTACCAACCCTCTCCCAGATAGCCCTTGCCTTTGCCTTTGGCTTCGGGATAGGCAGGATCTTTTCTTTCGGGCTCCTGGAAAGCCTCTTTATGGCTGTTGCCTTCAGCCCGACCAGTATAGGAGTGGTGGTCCGGACCCTTATTGACTTCGATTATCTTTCCAGCAGGCCTGGAACGGTAATGCTTTCCTCGGCAATCCTGGACGACATCATCGGGATCTTTCTCCTCTCCATCGTGGTCACCTTCGCCCGCTTAAACCATATACCTCCGGCTGCCCAGATCCTCCTGCTTGCAGGGAAAATTCTGGCATTCCTTGTAATCATGTACTTGCTCGGACAGTACCTGCTCCCCCACCTCTTCAAGAGCGTCCAGCAGATGCACGCAAAAGAAGCCATCTTTGCCTTCGTGGTCATGGTAGCCCTTTTTTCCGCCTACCTTGCAGAACTCTTTGAACTCCATGCCGTCATAGGGGCTTTCGTAGGCGGCATCATGATCTCGGAAATTCCCCTTGCAAAACTTGAGGACGTCCAGAGCAAAGTCAGCGGGCTTGCCCATGGAATATTGATTCCCCTCTTTTTTGCCTTCATTGGCTATTCAATTGACCTGGCAGCCCTTGAAGGAAACGGGCTTTTCACCCTGCTGGTAACCCTTGCTGCCCTTTCGGGAAAACTAATTGGGGGCTTTTTGGGGTCGAAAGCCGTGGGGTTCGATTTCTACGACAGCCTTATCTTCGGGATAGGAGTGATGCCGAGGGCAGGAGTCGAACTGGTCGTACTCTCCATCGGGAGGGAACTGGGAATCATCAGCCAGGAGGTCTTTTCGGCTATCGTGATAATGGTTGCAGCATCAATAATCGTGTCCCCGGTCTGTTTGAAATGGGCAATTCTGAAGAAGAAAAATACTTACGGAGATTAATCAACCGCCCTGTTGATCAGGCACCCCGTTAATCAGGCACCCCGTTAATCAGACACCCCATCAGCATCCTTATCAAAGAGCAGCCAGCCGGAAGAATCTATTTTCCCGTTTGGCAGTACAACAATAGTCCCTTCATCGGTTTTTATCCGAGTCTTTCTGAGGGTAACGTTGATGATCTCCCCCCTATACTTCATCGTCTCGACCCTGTCCCCGATGTTAAACTGATGATCAGAGAGAAGAAAAAGCCCAGCCACGGCATCGGC
The DNA here is from genome assembly GCF_052056915.1 of Methanosarcina sediminis. Classification (GTDB taxonomy): domain Archaea; phylum Halobacteriota; class Methanosarcinia; order Methanosarcinales; family Methanosarcinaceae; genus MTP4. The sequence goes on from NZ_CP195119.1 coordinate 1,717,438, forward strand.
AAGGATTTCCTTTACAGCCAGGGCAAAAGCGGCGGCTATTATGACCGAGCCCCCTATGATGGGTTTCAAAAGCTCCCCGAGATTAAGCTCCGACACAACACACATTATTACGATGAACCAGAGAACATAAACCACAGCTCTACTCAAAATGTTCTGGATATCCCGGGGGATATCGGTTCTGCTTAAAAATTCCTTGATAATACTCTTGACCCAGCTGATGAAAAAAAAGGAAAACACTAACAACACTAATACTTCAAAATAAGGTATAAACCCTACCTGCAGAAAGTTCGAAACCTCCGTTTCAACCACCTCAGTTACCGGAATTTCCGGTTTTTAGACCAAATGATATCTTTGCCTGAGCACGGACATCCGAACTCTCAGGAAAACTGAGTGCTCAGAAAGCATTACCCAGAGAGCATTACTCAGGAAAACACCTGAAAAGATTTCATTCCAACATATTGTACATAGAAAAATATATAAAACTTTTCAAAATGTTTGCTTTAGGAATCCCTCAGGAAAAATCAGCGTAAAGGAATTTAATTCCCACCTGAGTTCATTTGTAGCACCTTTTAGCCTGTACAGCCAATCATTTGTACCGCCTGGAGCGCAGAAACTTCATAAGTTCCATGGAAATCAATGTGGTCGAAGCCAGAGGCAGGATTACTCCCCACTCGGCAAGTGAGAGAGGCACGGTCCTGAAAGCTGTCTGCAGGACCGGGGTATATATTACCAGGAGCTGGAGAATCAGTGTGATTCCTATGGCATAGATAAGGGGTTTATTTGTGAAGAGCCCCAGAGCAAAAACCGAATACCTGTCCGAGCGCCAGTTAAAGGCGTTGAACATCTCGGACAGGACCAGCAGGGTAAATATAAGGGTCTGGAGCTTTTCAAGGGAAAATCCACTTTCAAGAGCCCATATAAGGACTAAAAGAGCCTGGATAGCAATCAAAACCCCTATTCCCACGCCTGCAGTTATTTCCCGCCGGGTGATAAGGCCCTCTTCGACGTTTCTTGGTTTCTGTCTCATGAGACCCCTGTCGGGAGGTTCCACGGAAAGAGCCATTGGAGGCAGCCCGTCTGTTATCAGGTTGATCCAGAGGATCTGCACGGCTATCAGGGGGAGGATTTGCCAGCCCAGGACTGCGGCAAGGACGATCAGGACTTCCCCGAGATGGGTTGTCAGGCCGTAGGTGATGAAGTTTTTAATATTTTTGAATATGTTTCGCCCTTCTTCGACTGCGGAGACAATCGAAGCGAAATTGTCGTCAGTCAGGATCATGCTCGCGGCTTCTTTGCTCACGTCGGTGCCTGTTATGCCCATGGCAATACCCATGTCCGCAGCTTTCAGGGCAGGAGCGTCGTTTACCCCGTCCCCGGTCATGGCTACTACATAGCCTTTCTTCTTGAAAGCTTCCACGACCCGGAGTTTATGAGTCGGGTATACCCTTGCATAGACCGAGACTTGCTCCACCATATCTTCAAATTCACTGTCCTCAATGCGGTCCAGTTCGGTTCCGGTAAGGGCAAGGTCTCCTTCCCTGAAAATCCCGAGTTCCCGGGCAACAGCAGAGGCCGTGACCTTATGGTCTCCTGTGATCATTACGGTCTTGATGCCGGCACTCGCACAGGTCCTGATTGCTGCCTTCGCTTCTTCCCGCGGAGGGTCTCGCATCCCCATAAGCCCCACAAAGACCATTTCAGACTCTACCTCCTCCAGAGGGATTTCTTCTTCAAGGCCACGGTAAGCAACAGCAATAACCCTGAGAGCCTGATCCCCCATGTCCCCAACGATATCAAGGATTTCCTGCCTGAGTTCGGGAGTTAAAGGTCTCTCTACACCCTCAAAAAAGGTTTTCGTGCAGGAATCGAGGATTACTTCAGGGGCTCCTTTGGAATAGGCTACGAGCCCATCAGGTCCCCCAGCCCCAGGAGAACTATCGAAACTGCTGGAAGTAGCTTCAGTTGAATTGGAAGTCGAATTGGAAGTCGAATTGGAAGTCGAATTAGAGACTGAAGTGGGAGTCGAATTGAGAGTAGTCATCCTCTTGCTCTCAGAAGAAAAAGGGATCTCCTCCACCCGAGGGTATTTTTTTTCAAGTTCCCCTTTTCGAAGCCCGGCTTTGGCTGCCGCGACAACAAGAGCGGCTTCGGTTGGGTCCCCTTTAATCTCCCAGGAACCTTCGTTTTTGACAAGGTCCGCATCGTTGCAGAGGGCACCTGCAAGCAGCAGCCTCCTGAGGTGAGGTTCGTCCCCGGATACCGGAGCAGAACCGCCTCCTCCGAAAAATTCTCCGGAGGGCTCGTATCCACTGCCTGTGACTTTCAGTTTTTTCCCGTTCACATAGACTCTTTCAACCGTCATTTTGTTCTGGGTAAGGGTCCCGGTCTTGTCCGAACAGATAACATTGGTTGCTCCCAGGGTCTCCACGGAAGGAAGCTTCCTCACAAGGGCGTTCCTTTTGACCATACGCCGGACCCCAAGCCCCAAACCCACAGCCACAACCGCAGGGAGGGCTTCGGGAATTGCGGCAACAGCAAGGGCAACTCCCCAGAGGAACATGTCAAAAAGGGGAAAACCACTGAGAATCCCAAGGACTGCGACAAAAGACACCACCACAAGAGTTGCAGCGCCAATCCACCTACCGAAACGGTCAAGACTTTCCTGCAAGGGAGTCCTTGACCTCTCGATTGTTCCCAAAAGCTTTGCAAGACTCCCGAAAGCCGTACTCATGCCTGTTGCCGTGACCAGGGCTTTACCCCTGCCGTAAGTCACAGCCGTGCCCGTGTAGACCATGTTTGTCCTGTCAACTTCAGGCGTTTCGAGAGGCAAGGCCCCGGTATTCTTAAGGACGGGCAGGGACTCCCCGGTCAGGGCAGCCTCGTCAACCCGGAGGTTAAAAGCCTCTACAAGCCTTGCATCTGCAGGGATGCGGTCGCCCGCCTGGAGCAGGATAAGGTCTCCGGGCACAAGGGTCCTTGAAAGAATTTTCTGATCATGCCCATCCCTTATTACCAGGGCTTCGGGGGCTGTAAGGGACTTGAGGAGTTCTATTGCCTTTTCTGCCCGGTATTCCTGAAAGAAACCAAGGACCCCCGCCAAAAAGACCGTAAACATAATCACGACTGCGTCAACAAGTTCACCAAGAACGGCGGAGACGAGGGCTGCAGCTATAAGGATCAGGATCAAAATGCTTTTGAACTGAATGATGAAGAGCTTCATGACTGAAATTTGTTTTTCCTCTTCAAGCTCGTTATTCCCGAATTCCAGAAGCCTTTTTTCGGCCTCCTCGAAGCTCAAACCTGCCTCTGAAGATCCAAGTGCTTCAAAAACAGAGCCCGTTTCCTGATCGTAATGCACCCTGACAACTCCCTCCCCGGCTGCTTGGAATAAAGCTTCACTTTAATATCAACGAAGCTTTAATCTATAATCTATTTATGAAATAAGACGGGTTAATATATATACCGGCCAGACATATCGACAATATATGTTAACATTTTTTGAAGCTGTTGTACTCGGAACCATTCAGGGGATCGCGGAATGGCTGCCTGTAAGCAGTGAGGGGATGACATCCCTCGTTCTAATCAACTTTTTTGGGAAATCGCTTTCGGAAGCAATCCCAATTGCCGTATGGCTGCACCTGGGCACCCTCCTGGCAGCTCTTGTCTATTTTAAAGATGATGTAATTTTAATTACTAAAAGGCTCCCTGAATATTTTACAGGGGTTGTTTCCCGAACAAGGATGCAGGAGATTCCTGATTCCGAACCAGCCGGAGCCGGGGAAGACCTTCTGATAAGCTTTCTAATAATATCCACTTTCATGACAGGGATAATCGGGCTTCCAATCATGCTTTATATTACGGAAAAAACCGAAATATCGGGGGAAGGCGCAACTGCCGCAGTAGGGGTATTTTTAATATTGACCGGCCTTTTCCAGCGGCTTTCGGCAGGTGCAAAAAACCCAAAAAAAGAGCCAGGGATGAAAGACGCCCTGTTCACAGGTATAGCTCAGGGTTTTGCCGCATTCCCCGGGATCAGCCGGTCGGGAATTACGGTAGCAGCCCTTCTCTTCAGGAAATTTGATTCTGAAAAAGCTCTTAAGCTAAGTTTTTTAATGAGTATTCCGGCAGTCCTTGCTTCCGAGATAGGAATAGGGATAATGGGCCTTCTTGTTGTAGATCTGAACTCCCTTCTTGCAGTAGTTTTTTCGTTTATTTTCGGGCTGCTGACGATAAACATCTTATTAAAAGTCGCTCGAAAAGTTGATTTTTCCTATTTCTGCATGATTCTCGGCTTCATGAGTGTCCTGCCCCTCTTTTTATGAACAAGACTCAGCCCGGGGAAATTAATCAAGTGCCTTTTTCACCGGCTTTCCTTTGAACTCGCCAGCTTTCTCCTGAACAAATACACAGGACCCTGGGGAAAGAAGGAGAGAGCTTTTTGACATATTTATCCGAAAATGCACATTATCCAGAAATGTGTGTGATCCAGAATAAAAATCCCGGGATGATCGTTAGTCCCGCGGCCACAGGCTCTTCCATCCTTAGAAACTCTGCGAGCAATCATTAAGAAATTTTTTAGAACTAACAATTATATAGGCTAAGGGCTGATATTATAATGTAAATTACCTGCGGAACTTATTTCCACAGGAAAGCCTGTCTAACCGGGTTTATCGTTCATACTCAGAGGGGTTTTTGGGGGATGATAAACTGCAGGAAGGCAACAAAATACTTAAAAAACTTTTAAAAAAGGTCGCATTTGACCGGCCTTTGGGGCTCAGATGCCGCATACCTGCTCCGGCAGAGCGGTTACAGGGGGAAGCAATACTGTTTTTCACTGGAGCGGAGCCCATAAAAAATATGGAAACCTGGGAGCGGTAAAGCGCTGCCTGAGCTTCCGGGTCAGGGGGTAGTTGGCAGCATTCGTGTAACAAAGAAAATGGAGTGGTTAAAAGATGTTGTTTTTGGACATTAGTACCTGGGATCCGGCGGAACGCGATAAAGTTATGGAACACTTCAAGAAGCTTGAAGTTCCTGATGGAATTGATATCATCAACCAGTGGATTGACCTTTCCGGCAACCGTTACTTCATTCTCTATGAAGCGGAAAGTGCAGAAGCCTACGGAGCCTTCAACCTGCCCTGGACTGATATCTGTATAATCGACAGCGTACCTGTTATGGAAGCTGCCGAGTTCATGCAGCTCCTGCCCAAGTACCAGTAAGTTCTCCAGGCATTTCACACAGGTACCGCATAACTTTTACGAATACCGGTTTCTGCAGATAGAGATACCGTAAGGCGTCGAACCCTGCAGAAACTGAAAACGGGCATAAAACCAGAATTTCGGTTTAATTTAAACTCAGTTTAATTTCGATGGACCCGGCCTTTGAGACCGGTTCATCGGAGAAGCTTTCTTTTTTGACAATTTTTCCTCTTCCAGGTCCAGGTTCCGATCAGGTCCTTATCATCACGGTTTTGCTTTCCAGATAGTCCGAAAGAGCATAAGGTCCGTTTTCCCTGCCAAGCCCGCTTTCCTTCGTGCCGCCGAAAGGAAGTTCAGGGGCAACCTTGAGGTGCTGGTTAACCCAGACCGTACCTGCTTTGAGTTGTTCGTATGCCTGCCGGACCCTATCGATGTTCTTTGTCCAGACGGATGCCCCTAACCCATACTTTGTCCTGTTTGCCTCTTCAATTGCTTCGTCCAGGTTCTGTACCCTGACAACCGGAAGCACGGGCCCGAAGACCTCTTCTGTCAAAAGCCGCGAATCCGGGGAAACCTCACTTATCAGGGTAGGCTCAAAGAAATAACCGTCACTGTAACCCCCTCCGGCAGGGATCCTTCCGCCTATAAGGATTTTGCCTTCCTCGCGCTCTTCCACACCCCTTACAAGTTCCGCAACGTAGTTCTGCTGCCCCTCATTGTTAAGGGGCCCCATGTTGATTCCGTCCAGCATGCCATTTCCCACTCTCAGGCTGCGAACCCTTCTTTCAAGTAGCCCGAGGAATTCCTCTGCGATCCCATCGAAAAGATAGAGCCTTTTTACCGCCGTACAGGTCTGCCCGCAGTTGTAAAACCTGCCTCTGAGCACCCCGTCCACTGCAGTTTCAAGCTCTGCGTCGTCACAGACGATCATGGGGTCACTACCCCCCAGTTCCAGGGTCAGCCTCTTCAGGGTGGGCGCCGAAAGGGCTGCAACGCGTTTCCCGGTCCCTGACTCCCCGGTAAAGGAAAGTTTCCTGATGTCCGGGTGCCCGGCAATTGCCTCTCCAACAACTGAGCCAGGCCCGGTTACAAGGTTCAGCACCCCGGCAGGAAGCCCCGCTTCCCCCAGGAGGGATGCAAGCTTCAGGTTCGTAAGCGGGGTAGAACTTGCAGGCTTCAGAACCACAGTGTTGCCCGATACGAGGGCAGGCCCGAGCTTCCAGCCCATGATCAGGGCAGGCATGTTCCAGGGAATGATTGCCGCACAGACCCCCAGGGGCTCATTGAGGGTAAAGGAATAACCATTCCCCGGCCCCTGGATAAACTCCCCTTTCAGCGTACTTGCCAGCCCGCAGTAGTATTCTAACACCGAAGCAAAGCCCCGGATCTCGTTCCTGGCTTCAGGAAGGGGTTTTCCCTGTTCCGAGGTAAGGAGCAAGGCCAGTTCTTCCCCACGTTCCCGCACAAGCCCCGCAGCCCTGTAAAGGAACCTTGCCCTTTCCTGCGGGGAAAGGGAAGCCCAGGGACCGCATGCCCTGCCAGCAGCCTCAACCGCGGCATCCACGTCTTCCCTGCAGCCAGCCGGCGCACTATCGACCAGTTTTCCTGTTGCAGGGTTCCGGACCTCCATATATTCCGAACTGCAGGAATCTTCATTCTTTCCGTTTATCCACATTTTCATGATATCATCATCCGTGGTTTTCTAATCCCTGAATATAGAATAATCATTAAATTCCGGGCTTTTATACGCGGCGCCCGCAGGAAGAAACTACTTGCCGCAAAACTTCCTGCCCGATTTCAACATATGATTCCACTGCACCATTTCAATATACAGCTTCACATATTCCCGACGTCAATATACGATTTCACTTTACAATTACAATAAACCTCAATGCATAACTTTAACGTATAACTCAAACGTATAACCTCAATGCATAACTTTAACGTATAACTCCAATGTACAATTTCTCTTGCAAACCCTTCACCGGGGGATTCCGATTCAAAAACATTAAATATCTTAAAATCGGACAAAGAGATAACTGTCAATTTATTAACATATAAATTATTTAAATTATCAGTGAAATGATATTTAGAAAAATAATATTTAGAAAGAGATTTATTTAAAAAATACTTTTACCCTAATCAGTATTATTAAGTGGAATAAATGTCTGAAAAAAAGCTTATCGAAGTCAGAAACTCGTACGCCCTTCCAGAAGATGTACTGGACGCCGTACATGAAGCAATGAGCGAAAACGTGGGGGAACTCGTTAGCCTGTTCAAGGTGCTCGCAGACCCTACCCGCCTCCGGATACTCAAAGCCCTGGAGATCCAGAGCCTTTGCGTATGCGTCCTTGTGGAAAACACGGACCAGAAGCATTCCGCTCTGTCCTATCACCTAAAGCTCTTAAAAGAAGCGGAGCTTGTGGACTCCAGGAGAGAACGCAGTTTCCAGATCTATGAACTAACGGAATTCGGGAGCATGCTCCTGAAATCTATTGAAAACCATTTTGAAAAAAGTTAAAGACTAAAAGTTAAAGACTAAGAGTTAAAGACTAAGAGTTAAAGACTAAGAGTTAAAGACTGAAAGTTAAAGACTGAAAGTTAAAGACTGAAAGTTAAAGACTAAAACCGGGAAAAGGTAAAAATTAAAAAATAGAAATTGAAAAGGCATTCAGATATTTTCACTGGATGCCACTGTGGTAAGTTTTGAGAACTTTACACCTTTCAGGGACATGATAGCTTCGGCAAGTTCCTTGATATCTTCTCCGTCTCCGTCCAGCACTATTACTTCGAAACAGTTGTCATGGTCCAGGTGGATATGCACCGAAGACTTGATAAGATGGGTGTAGTGGTGCTGGATGTCGGCAAGGGCATTGGAAAGCCCACGCTTTGTGTGGTCGTAAATTACAGAGACGGTTCCGACACGATGACCTTTGATATCTCCCATCCATTCATAGTAGGAAATGTAGTTCCTGATGGCATCCCTTATCCCCTCCGAACGGGAGGAATAGCCTCTCTGATCAATAATCTCATCAAATTTATTCAAAAGGGTGTCGGGGAGGGAAACCCCTATCCTCATAAGTTCTTTTTCCATCGTATCACCATTACTGTCGGATTTATGCAAGAAAATACTAGAAGTTATTATACTTAATAATACTTTAACTTATCATACTTAATATAATATATGTTTTTTTCACAGAACAATTAAGATAATAAAGTTATTTTTGCGGGTTAGTTCAATTTCCTGTAATATTAATGTTTGGGATTTATTAATAAGCATATATTAAGAAGTCAAACCGAGATATATACTGAAAATGAAAAAACCACTGTAAAAAGATTATATATTTGAAATTCTTGAGGGTTTTTCAGGAAAGGACCAGTCACCCCAAAAAACAAGCTGAAACGCTTCAGGGAAAGAGGTTTCAAAAAAGGCCCCTCGGGAAAGCTGCCCCGGGAAGCAAATCATTTTTCTCACCTGCGGTCCACAAGCCTTTTTGGCCTGCCCTTAATTTTATGCAGTTCCAGCCCTTTGGGGCCTGTGAAATTGAAAAGGATCTTGAAAAAACCCTCATCATACGCCCGGGATAATAACGGCCTGTACTGCAGGAAAGCCCTAAGGAAATTTTCCTTAATAAAGTCCCTGTCACAGGTCTCCGGGTTCTTGCACTCCATGCTGACCCTGAGCGTAACTTCTCCTTCGTCCTCGTCCCCATAGAGAAAAGCTTCGTATTCCCCTGTAAGATAGTCCATATTCCCGCGCTGGAAGACCCCCCTTTCCACATCGACCCGGTTAAAGGGAGTGTTTGCCACCCAGACCGTCTCGGCTTCCCTCTGGGGAGTCATAATTTTCATATGCGTCCGCCCGCAGGGGCAAGGGTCCCGGGTGATCACGACAGTTGTGTCCTCGGTATCGTAGTTTAGGAGAAGGTTCCCGGCTTTTGCGCCCACGGGCAGAAGGGTGCTCAGGACAACGCGCCCGCATTCCCCGTCAGGCACGAAATTTTCAATCCCGGGGTCGTAGACGTCCAGGTGGACCATATCTTCGGGCACGTGCAGCCCCGAAATTTCACTACACTCCCCGCACATGGTCCCTTCCGTGCTCCCGTAGCTGTTGTAGACAGGACAGCCCCAGATTTCCGCAAGGTAATTCCTCGACTCTTCGGCAAAAGCCTCTCCTCCTACCACAAGCTTTTCGATCCCCGATTCCCGGGGTTCAAGTCCCTCGGCCCGCATCCGTCGGGCAAGGTTCAGGAGTTTGAAGACACTGCCCACGATACCTGTCGGCCTGTAGGATTCGATGACCCTCAGGGGAAAAGTGCACTTGCCTTCCGGGATAATTGCCATACCGATCTGGCTTGCCGCAAGAGTCATGGTATTTGCCCCGACGTTCATCCCGTAGGAAGCGCAGACCACGACCCTATCCCCGGAGCCGAAGCCCTGGGACGTAAAGATCCGGGCATACTTTTCTGCATACCGTTCCCAATCTTCCCAGGTCAGGAAAAAACCCTTGGGCGTCCCGCTGGTCCCGCTGGTTTCGTGGATGGTGAACACGTCTTTCCAGTCCACACTCTTGAAAAGGAAAGCATCAGTTACAGGAGGCTGGTTTTCCCGGATGGTCTTCCCGGAGATAACGGGAAGTTCCAGAAGGTCTTCATGGGCTTTGATGTCCCCGGGCTTTACCCCGTGCCTTTCGAACCATTTCCTGTAAAATGGAGAATTTTCTGCCGCATATTTCACCGTGTAGCGAACGCGCTCTTCGATGAGAGCGTCAAGTTCTCCCCGATCCATTGTTTCGATTTCAGAATTGAAATAAGGTTTTGAGATATCCATTACCCACACCACCATTGAGACATTTAGCTGGAAGAAAAACCAATTATATATTAACTTCAAGGATGAAACAGTTTCTGTAGACAAACTGTTGTAGATTATGGAAAAAACAGAAGTATTAACTTCGCAAACGTCAGGAAAAAAGCCGAATCTGACACTATTTTTTCAAAAAGGGAAAAAACAAACGGAAAAAAACAAACGGGAAAAACAAACGGAAAAAGGAAAAAACATTTTCCAGGCTTATCAGCTGTCAAAGGGCACCAGGTATACGCCATCCGATCTTTTCTGTCCCTTTGCCAGCTCACAATGCCTAAGGAGAGCGAACTGGTTCTCGGTTTCCTGCGGGGAAATTCCAAACTTTTTTGCAATTTCTTCATGTTTTACCCCACCTTTTGAGACGATGAATTCGTAAATCTCTTTTTGCAGGTCGGTCAGACCGTCCGTCCCCTCAAGCCCTGCTTCTTCCCTGAAGAGCTTTTTGGAACGTACTGCCCAGGGATTGCAGGCCTTGATTTTATGATGGCTCGCTATGTAGCAGTCTTCACAAAAAACCTTGCCGTCTTCTTCGATGCGATCTTCCCTTTCCAGTTCACAACCGCAGGCCTCACAAATGACCTGATCAGTTTTTCCTTCTGCCATCTTTATATCACCTCAACTTTTCAGACATTCAATTCGTTACACATTCAATTCGTTACACATTCAATTCGTTACACATTCAATTCGTTACACATTCAGTTCATCCAGAATTTCGAGGACAACTACAGACCCGTAAGCCACTGCAGGCCCACCAGCCATCAATATAGCTGTGCTGACAGCCTCCAGGATTTCCTCACGGGTCGCGCCCATTTTTACAGCTTCAGGAACATGCTTCCAGAGGCAATACTCACAGCGCAGGGCTACTGCAATTCCCACCATCATAAGTTCTTTTGTTCTGGCACTGAGAGCCCCGTCCCTGACGACTTCGGAGTGAAGCCCCCCGAGCGCATTCATTACACCCGGGATCTGTGCGGTCATAGCTGCCATCTTTTCATTCATATCGATAATTTCTGTCGTAATACCACTTCCTTCAATACCTACGAATTAATTAAGAATCAAATGGGACCATGTAAATCTCGTTCCCCACTTTTCTCCCCTTTACAAGCTCACAGTGCCTCAAGAGCGCAAACTGGTTCCTCGTTTCCTGAGAAGTGAGCCCGAAAAGCTTTGATATTTTTTTTTCTGTAGCGCCCCCTTCGGTCAGGATGAAGTCATAGAGCTCTTTTTGCAGGTCCGTCAGCCCCTCAGTTCCTTCAAGCCCATGTTGCTTTCGGAAAAGTTTCTTGGAGCGCACAGCCATAGGGTCTGCAAATTTGATTTGTTGGTGAGCTTCGAGATAGCAGTCTTCGCAGATTGCCCAGCCGTTATCTTTGATGTATTCACTTTCCGGAATTTCCTTTCCGCAACCCGAACAGATTACAAAATATGAGGCATTCTTATCGAGTTCCCTGTTCCCGGCTTTATTTGTCCTTACCAGGCCGTGAAACTCCAGATAACCTACAATTTCGTACACCGTCGTCCTGGACAATCCATATTTGGCTTTTGCCTTTTTGATAACATCCCGAATATGGAAACCACAGTCGATTTGAACCTCTTTGATGCATTCAAGGACCCCGACTTCTTCTTCATCAAGCACAAGCTTCATAAAAACCTCCGCAGAAAACCCGGGCCTTTAACTCAGGGTCAGTGACAATGAGTTCTCTGTTGACAATGAGTTCTCTGAGGTATGTTACTCAGAAATATGTCTCTATCTCTCCATAGGAAAAAATAGTATATAAAAGTAACGTAAACTATTAATATAAAATAAAGAATCGCTTGAGAACAGAGAAAAGAAGAACACCCAGAAAGGGGTATGGACCTATGCACCGTATAAAAGACTGAACTTAGAAAACAACCGTTCAGACCCTGCAGTCACAACCTCTTTCCCTCAGGGTCTTGACCTGCTCCTCATACGGATATACAAGTTCGTCCTGCACAGCCTTCCCCGTCGCAAGCTCAGGGTCAAGTGGAGAATGGTGTTTATATCCCCGCCGTCCCATCTCTTCCACAAGGGCTTCGTGCCGCAGGAAGAGAGCCTTTAATTTACCCCGCCAGCGTAGGGTCTCGGGGTGATTGGCATAGGCTTTTTTGTTATTGGTAATGATGGACCAGAGAGCGTGAAGTTCCCGGTGCTCGCCGAGCAGGTGCTGCCTGCACATTTTTTCAGGGGGAATATCCCATATCCTCATAAGTATAACCTCGAAGCCGATTTAAGGGAAGTTAAAGTTTTTTGTTCCGCGGGGCTCAAGCCTTTGCTGCAAATTATTTTTCAGTATTCAGGTTCAGATATTTATTTTTCTGATACTTATTTACAGCTTCCCGGAAAAATATAATACATGAAAAAGTGGGGGCTCTGGAATTCCGGCTTTTTACTCAGACCTGCATTTGTGCTGCTAACGACGCTACTAACCGCATATTTCCTGCTCTCACCGGTTTTTGCGCACGTGCCTGTGTTCGACGGGGAAGGAAAAAGCCTTGAAGAGGCTATTTACGTAGAAGATCCTTTGAAATCCCGAGTCCTTTACGGGGAGCTTTCCGGGGGAGGAGATGTAAGGTATTACAGTTTTGAAATGGAGAAGGGAGAAAGAATCCTGCTGGGACTCATCATCCCTGTCGAACCCCGGACCAGAGGCTTTCCTGATCTCGTCCTGATGGGGCCGGGACTTGCAGGCGAAGAGGAAGAAGAAAAAGAAGGTGAAGAAAGTGAAGAAGAGAGCGGAGAGGCATCAGAACTGCCCGAAAACGTGGAAATTCCCGAAGGAAACGGGGCATTGGTAGTTCCGGGGAGCCGCCCCAAAAGCGCAACTTACGAGGGTTTCACCCCCAGCGCCTTCTATTCCCTTGCCAGGCTCGATCTGGAAGCCCCCGAAAGCGGGACCTATTACGCGGCAGTCAATTCCCCGCCCGGAGGAGGAAATTACGGCGTGGTCCTGGGGTACCTGGAAAGCTTTTCCCTTAAGGAGTGGCTGTTCATCCCCCTGAACCAGGTCAGGATCTACCGCTGGGAAGGCCAGAGCCTCCCCTTCATCTTCTCCCCGCTGCTTTTCACACTCGCCGTGGGCTTCCTGCTTATTCTCCGTACAAAGGCAGAGGTGGTTGATTACGACCCGGGGCGGTGGTCAGGGGCTCTTGCCGGGCTCCTCTTCCTGGGCACAGGCATATCTTTCCTCTTCCAGATGCTGGTTTCACTTAGCAAGAGCGCCTATACTCCCGAGATTATTATTGCCCTCTTCATGGCCTTTGCACATATGGGGCTAGGAGCATCTGCAATTTACCTGAGCCTTAGGAGGAAGGGATACGGAAAAGAAAGGGCTGCAGACCCCCTGTATTTCTTAATCCTGGGACTGGGAGGGTTTTTGCTCTGGGCAGGATGGATCATCGGGCCAGTCCTGGCACTTGAGGCAGGACTCTTAGCCTGGGGGCGAAAAGGGTGAAGTGATAAAGTGAACCAATAAAAACGCATAAGAAAGAAAGCATAGTCAACTACCCCTGAGCTAAAGACTCAGGGGCTTGTCTAACAAGCCCTGGTTGACCAGATTCCCGATTCGGAGCTTAGGAAAATCGGGAAACGATAGGAGCGAATTAGTTACCCTGGAATGCCGCCTCAGTTTCAGGCTCTAAGGAGGCAAGTTAAGCAGTCCTGAGAGGTAGGGACAGTGCTTGCATCATCAAACCGTTCCATATCTGATCGAGAGGAAGCCGGAAACCGTGATTGACTTGTTGCGGCTTCGCTGCAACACTTCCACTTCACAAAGTGGAAGTCCACAATCCCGGCTACGCATAACCCTATTCAATAGGAGCAATTACAAATGTTTGTATTTGTACTCAGCAAAGACGGAACCCCGCTCATGCCCACAAATCCGGCAAAGGCGAGGCTCTTGCTCAAAACCGGAAAGGCAAAAGTGATCCGAACCACGCCCTTCACAATCAAGTTACTTTACGAAAGCAGTAGCTACACTCAGCCCGTAACTGCCGGAATGGATACCGGCTCGAAAGCCGTAGGATGCGCCGCCATCACTTCCGGAAAAGTGCTGTATCAGTCCGAAATCTACCTGAGAGAAAACGTTTCGAAAAAGATGGAACAACGGAAAATGTATCGGAGAAGCCGGAGAAGCCGGAAGACAAGGTACAGGCCAGCAAGGTTTGACAACCGGGGAAATTCGAGAAGAGAAGGAAGGTTAGCTCCTTCCATCAAAAGCAAACTCGAATCTCATTTCCGGGAAAAACGGTTTGTGGAATCCATGCTTCCGGTAACGAAGTGGAAGGTCGAACTTGCTTCCTTTGATATCCACAAAATCAAAAACCCGGAAGTTTCCGGAACAGGGTATCAGGAAGGGGACCTTAAAGGTTTCTACAATGCCAAGGCTTACGTCCTGCACAGGGACGGGTACACCTGCCAGCATTGCAGGGGAAAGTCAAAGGATTCCCGGTTACATTGCCATCACATCGTTTTCAGGTCAAAACAGGGGACAGATATCCCGGAAAATCTGATTACGCTCTGTGAAACCTGTCACGAAGCCCTGCATTCCGGGGAATTTGAGCTTTCAGGGAGAAGGTCAAACACGAAACATGCCACGGAAGTTGGTATTGTCAAGTCCCGGATCAAGAAATCCGGCTGGAATTTTGAAGAGGTTTTCGGCTACGAGACAAAATTCAAAAGAGAACAGGTTTTGGGACTCGAAAAAACTCATTATTTTGATGCGCTTGCTATCTGTTGTGGGGACAGTCAGATGCTAGAACCGGATGATACGGTCTACTTCAAAAAGCACGTTCCTGCGGGAGATTATCAGCAAAGAAAAGGGAAGAGGTCAGAGAAGAAAATACCTACCGGAAAGCTGTTTGGGCTCAGGAAATTCGATCTTGTAAAAACGGTAAAGGGAATCGGTTTCATTCGTGGCAAACGGTCAAGCGGATATTTTTCAATCTCAGATCTCTTTGGAAACAAAATTTCAGATAGTGTCAATGTTAAGAAAAAATATAGGAGACTGAGTGCGAGAAGTACTACATTAGTTCAGATGGTACAGTTGACGCATTCCTCCCCTGGGCTAAAGACCCAGGGGTTTCCGGCTGAGGTTTTATGAAGGATGCATAAGAAAAGATGAGCCAATGTAGTACAACACATATAAAATACAACTTAATAGATAAGTTTAAGGTGTATAATTTTTAAATTATTATTGCTGTTATCACGGATGGTGTGACCTGAATCGCATAAAGGTTGGAGGGAAAAAATATGGCAAAGACATCTTTAGAGGCAGGCCAACCTGCCCCGGAGTTCTGCCTGTCCGATCAGGACGGGAACAAAAACTGTCTGGAAGACCTGAAAG
Organism: Methanosarcina sediminis; assembly: GCF_052056915.1. GTDB lineage: Archaea > Halobacteriota > Methanosarcinia > Methanosarcinales > Methanosarcinaceae > MTP4. The sequence goes on from NZ_CP195119.1 coordinate 1,732,862, forward strand.
GAAAATGGGTGGTCCTGTATTTTTACCCGAGGGATAACACTCAGGGCTGCAGCCTGGAAGCCATGGACTTCAGCAGGTTGAAAGGAGATTTCGAAGCCGAAAATGCCGTAATCCTGGGGGTCAGCAGGGACAGTGAGGAATCGCACCGGAAATTCATAGAGAAAAAAGACATCAGCATTTGCCTGCTCTCCGATACGGGAATTGACATTCACAAAACATATGATGTATTCCACATGAAAAACTTCATGGGAAAAGAAGTCATGAGCACGGTCCGGACGACCTTCCTGATAGATCCCGAAGGCCGGATCGCCAGGACCTGGAGCAACGTAAAAGTGAAAGGCCACGCCGAAAAAGTGCTTTCCGAACTTAAGGCCCTTAAAGGGCAGTAAAAAAACTTCTCACCCCCCTACCTGCTTTCAGACCTGCTCAAATCCCGGAAGGGGCATACAAACCGGGTAAGGCTAATTAATAGAATACCTCATAGAAGCTTCGCTGCTCAAAAAAGTAAAACAAAGATAAAAAAGTGAAAGATTCTAATGGTGAAAGATTCTAATAGTGAAGGATTCTAAAAGAAAGATTTCAAATCCAGCCTATAGTAGGCCATCCGGATTATTCGGTTAGAACCTGCTTTTCAGGCCTCAGTTTTTCGTTGCGAAGTAGACCATATAAAGTGCTGCAAGCCCCACAAGCGAATATACGGCTCTGGAAATTGTGCTCATTTCCCCAAAGATAGCTGCCACCAGGTCAAACCCGAAGAGGCCAACAAGGCCCCAGTTCAAGCCTCCCACGATGACAAGCACCAGTGCAATCCAGTCAATAGCAGTCTTTTCTACCATAATAAGCACTCCCTTTTGTTTGACCCTGTTTTATACCAAACTAATATAAAAATACAAATATAAATATGGTTTTTATTATATTTATAAATGGCAGAAACTCACTTATTCCGGACTTATTTTCGGCAATAACACCTTAGAAAAAAACAAATAGTATTACAGGGAGCCTGAACACTTCTTATCGGACACAAAGCAGCAAATACGTCTAAAAATGAATTCAAGGGACCAAAAACCCTCTTTTCTGAAGTCACTCATCGGGAAGATACCTGGCCACATAAGCGTCCACATCAAACTTCCGTCTGGCACCCGAATAGTTCATGTAGCGAAGTTTTCCGAAAACCTCCCTTTCCCTCCAGGCATGGTCGTGAAGCCCTCCGATGCTCCAGAGAATCCCTACATAGCCGTTAGGGTCCCTCCCGTCAAGCTCGTACCTGTCATTGAGGTAAATGGCAGTTTCAAGCGCTTTTTCCGGAGACTCGCTCCACTCCAGGATTTTTTTTGCCCAGTACATCCTCATGTACCCGTGCATCTTCCCGGTACGGAGCAGCTGGACCTGGCTTGCGTTCCAGAGAGGGTCATGGGTCTTTGCAAACTCCAGTTCTTCTTGCGTGTACAGGTATTCCCGCCGGTCCTGCCTGTGAGCAGCCAGAGTCTCCTTTGCCCAGGCAGGAAAGCTCTCAAAACTGTCATACGCCCGATTATAGTAGCAGAAGTTATCCGTAAGTTCCCGTCTCACAATTAACTGTTCCAGAAAAGCAGCCTTCGATTCCTCGTCTACCCTGGTTTTTTCGACCTCGAGAGCAACCCTCTGAGCTGAGATCTGCCCGAAGTGCAGATAAGGAGAGAGGTCCGAGGATACGTCCTTTGTAGGATCGTTGTGTAGAGCATTGTAAGAGTCCAGGCGTTCGGTGAGAAAAGTATCCAGCACTTCCAGGGCGGCGCTTTCTCCCGGGACGAAGTGACCGGGTTCAAAATAAGGGTCAGCATCTGCAACCTTTAACCGTTCAGGCAGCATCATTTCCGTATTCCCGCCAAAAGTTTTCGGGAATTCGGAGTTTGGCTCCAGTTCCGGGAACTCGACCAGAAACTCGGGAAGCAAAGCGTTGACCTTCGGGCGGAAAGTGTAAGCCGCATGTTCCTGTTTCCCTGACGCAACCCAGCAGGGTACGATGTTGTGGGCATCCACCTCGTAAAAGGGAATCTCAAGCTTCGAAGCGGTTTTTTCTGTCCACTCCCTTTTGGGTCTCAACGGACTGAAATCAGTAACAAGGGTACCAATTCCGTGTTTATCCGTAAAAGAAGGGATTTCTTCCCCGGGACTTCCCCGGAGGAACATGAAGGGGATATTTTTCAGGAAAAGAGAACTTTCGACTTCCTGCAGCCCTTCCAGCATGAACTGGTACTGTCTTAACCCGGCCCCCAGAAACTCATCCGTCATGCAAAAAACGACCACCAGGGGCACCCCCGCGTCCTCTGCCATTCCCCGGGCGAAGAGGAGAGCCCAGTTGTCTTCCACCCTCTGGTCCCTGCTCATCCAGTAAGCAACAGGTCCGCGTCCGGCGTCCCCGGGTTTGAGGTTCCGAATCCTTTTCGGGTTCATGATTATTTTTATTTCCCGCTTCTATAAAGAGATGCCAGAAGGATAAATAATGCTGCGAAAGGGGGCTGGCTGCCTACAGCGGTATAGTTGACATATTTGGGCAAAAGGGGACAGCAAAAGGCTTGAAATCCCCAATTCTTGCCCACATAACCGAATTGGTAATCTACATTGTTTTTTCCCCGGGTGCCAAAAGTGACCAGGCATCCCAGAGTGAAAAAAGAAATTCCAAATGTTATTAAAAATATATTGTGCATGAAATTTATTTTCGAGTTCACCAAAATGATTGCTCTTTAAAAAATTCGGAATAGTTAAATATAATTTTGTAGAATGTATAATAACAATTCAAATTCTAATCATTGCTCAAAGTTCTCTATTTTTTATAGAAGGTGGTAATAATGAACAATCGCATATTTTTCAGAATTCTCATAAACAGAACCAAGAGTAGAGCTTTCTTCACCTACGCCAGCATACTCCTGCTGGCGCTCACACTCACCTTGCCTCCTGCGGCCGCACAGGTCTGGAACGTCTCCTACTTGGGGGGAAGCAACTACACCAATGTCTCCGAAATCCTCTCGATCGGTGAAGGCGACACCATCCGCATCTGGGGTGTGGAAGGGCACACCTATGAGGGCGGGTTCACCATCGACAAGGACAACGTCCTGATAACGCACTGGGAAGGATCGCCAGCCCGCCCGCTCATAACCAACACCTCGAACAGCGCCCCGGCGGTCACAGTCACAGCCAACAACGTCACCCTGCAGGGCCTCAACATATCAGGCAACAGCTTTGAAGGCAACGGCGCCGGGGTCAAAGTCACTGGAACGGACGATGATCACCACCTCCGGGGCTTCAACGTCACAGACTGCGTCTTTACAGGGAATACGGTGACCGGTCAATACCCTATGGGCTGTGGTGGTGCGGCCTATCTAAAGTACGTCGACAACAGCATGATCACAAACACGACATTCACGAACAACATCGCAGAAGGCGAGTATGGCGGAGGTGTGTATTTCGAAGGTTCTGACAATGCCGCCCTGACGGACACGACATTCACGAACAACACGGCAAAACAGGATGGCGGAGGGGCGCTTTTCTATATTTCTGACAATGCCAACCTGATGGACACAACATTCACGAACAACACGGCGACAAATAATGGCGGAGGGGCGTTTTTCTGGGAATCTGCCAATGCCACCCTGACTGACACGACATTCACGAACAACACAGCAGAGTGTTATAATGGAGGAGGGGCGTATTTCTATATTTCTGACAATGCCAACCTGAAGGACATGACATTCACGAACAACACGGCAAAACAGGCTGGTGGAGGGGCATATTTCTATATTTCTGACAATGCCAACCTGACGAGCACGGCATTCACGAACAACACGGCGGCAAATTATGGAGGAGGGGCGGGTTTCGATACTTCTAACAATGCCAACCTGACCGACACGTCCTTTGAGAACAACAAGGCAGAAGATGGCGGAGGTGTGTATTTCTGGGAATCTGCCAATGCCACCCTGACGGGCATGACATTCAAGAACAACACGGCAAAACAGGATGGCGGAGGGGCGTATTTCGAGATTTTAGCCCTTCCCCCCCAGACAGAAACGACATTCACGAACAACGTGGCAGCTGATGGCGGCAGTCCGGTATTAAGTAATGGCTATGCCACTTTGACGGACACGACATTCACAAACAACACGGCGACAAATAATGGCGGAGGTATCTATTTCAAATCTTATGCCAATGCCGTCATCAAAAACTGTCTCTTTGACAATGAAAATAACCTCTATGCAGAATTATCCACCGCATCAGCCCTGAACGAAACGACCTCCATAGCCGGGACCAACATAGCCGGCGGGCCGTATCTCGGAGGAAACGTCTGGCTGCGCGACCCTGCGCTGAACATCTCGGAGTGGGGTACCGATGTCGACTTTGACGGCATTTGCGATCAGAATCTGACAATCGATGGCTTTGGTACCGACGCCTTCCCACTGGTGTACGGCGGCACGGTTTTGGTATCTTCGACGCCTACAGACGCCTTCGTCTATGTCGACGGGGTAAACACAACCCGCACCACCAATACCTCCATCTATCTCTCGGCCGGGGAGCATATCCTCGAACTCGTAATCGGCGACCTCTGCGGCAACAAGACCGTCTCCGTCGAGGCAAAGACTACAATACAGGTGATGTTCGATCTCTCTCCTGATGATGTCGACATCGAAAACGTCAGGGGACAGTCATCTAGCATAAGAAAATTTCTGAAAGGAACTCACGTCTCCTTTCCGGTAGGTGATTCCGCAATCTACGAAATAAACTTCACAGCCGGAGAGACGATTCCTTATGATTACTTCACCGTCAAGAACACGACACTGCCTTCCGGGGTGGCTCCTCCACCGATAACGGCCTATGAGTACGACGAGGTGACTCATTCCAACGGGCATGACTCCGCTTTCGTAGATGCAACCCTGAGCTTCCGGGTTCTGAAAACCTGGTTCGACGAAAATGGTTTTGCCCCCGAAGACGTCGTGCTCTACAGGTACCACAATGGCAACTGGGAGGCTCTCGATACGGAGATTCTTAACGAGGAAGGAAACTATGTACGGTTCCGTGCAAAAACCCCGGGCTTCTCTCTCTTTGCCGTCGGGGTCAGAGCCTCTGCCCCGGCGTCTGAGCTGCCTGCAGCCCAGGTGGAACCTGCCACCCAGGTGGAGCCTGCACCGACAAACACTCAGGCAAAGCCCGAAAAAACCCCGCATATAAGCCCTGTATGGTATTTGGTAGTCGTTCTGGTTATTGGAGCGGCTTATGCCCTTAAAAAGAAGTACGCATAATCCGGGTAAGTGGAATGAGGTAGGGGTTAGCCCCTCCTCTTCTCTTCCGGTCAGGATTGCTCTCCTGATTGTCTGATCTTCCACCGTTACATGGTTGACATTTCTGAATGAAATATGAGGGTTGCCGGCTCGAAAGTCTGAATTCTGGAACGTATAACCGGATTAGCCATCTTACCCCTTTTTTGCCCCGGGCGCCGAAAGCGAAAGGCCTTTCCAGACAGAAAAAGAAAAGCAAGAAGTAAAATTAATAGAAAAACCAGTGGGAGTGCAAAAAAACAGAAAAAAACAGAAAAAGGGAGAGTTAAAAAAGAAAAAAAAGGGAGAAAGAGAGTAAAAAAGGAGAAAAAAGAGAAAGAGGATGAAAGAAGAATAAATGTGAAGAAAAAGGAAAAAGAAGAAAAGAGAGTGAGACTTCAGCCTCAGAATTCAAAGACCTGACCGTCGTAGCCGAGGGGCAAAAACACCGACTCGATATCATGGGGGCGGAAGAAATGGCTGAGGTGCGTAAGCACCACCTCTTTAGCATTGAGTTCCCCGGCAAGTTCCATGGCCTCCTTGGAATTCATATGTTTTTTGATGTGGATCCTGGGGGGGACTATGGCATCGGCAATCAGGAGGTCGGGGTCTTTCATGAGTTTGAGGCTGGCTTCGGGGATATCCTTGTTCGTGTCGCCCGTTATCACCACTTTCTTATCCCCTTCGCGGATAACAACCCCGGTAGGAATGTCGACAGGAGGATGGTTGACCTTGAAGAGGGTGAATTCCAGCCCTATGAGCTCGAAAGGCTCGTAGAGTTTCACGTAATGGTACCTCGGTTTCAGGAAATATACGAACTGGTTGATGTAGTCCAGGGTTTCGGGAATCCCGTAGACATCGACTTTATGCTGGACCCTGTAAAACTCCCCGAACCCCGAGTAATGGTCATAATGCCCATGGGTCCAGATTACCCCGTCCACACAGGTCCCGTCCATACAGGAGACCTTCTGCCTGAGGAGCTGCTGCCGCAGGTCCGGGCTCGTGTCAATAAGTATCCTGCCCTCGGAAGATTCCACAAGGATCGAGAACCTCAGGCGCTGGCTCTTTCCACCTTTGCGGGCATCCGTGCAGGCAGGGCAGGTACAGCCTATTTTCGGGGTCCCTATGGCATCCCCGGTCCCAAGAAGTGTGAGTCTCATATTTTGAGCCTCATTTTGCTAAACTCATTATTCAAACCTCATTTGACAGATTCATTCATCGAAACTCTTCGAGAATCTCTTTTTGACACCTTCATTTTGCAGACCTGTTTTTGCTGGCTCCGCACTTAATCCCCGCCGTACTGTTCGGACTTGAGCTCTGCCCTTTCGTCAAAGTCCAGCACGGCTTCCAGCAGGTCCTGCTGGGTCAGCACCTTGCGCTCTTCCAGAAGAGCACTGAGAACAGCTTCCCGGATTACCATTCGAAGGTCCGAGCCCGAGTAACCCTCGGTCATTTCTGCAATTTCCTTCGTATCCAGGTCCCCTTCGATGTACCTGGTCACAAGGTCCAGAATTTCCTTGCGCATCTCGATGTCCGGCAGAGGGAAGTGAACGATTTCATCAAAACGTCTCCATGCAGCACTGTCAAGCATCCGGGGGTGGTTGGTAGCGGCAATCAGGAGGACACCGTGTTCTACAAGGCTGATCTCGTCAATTGCTTTCAGGAGGGTGTTGACAGCCCGCTTGATTGCGGCGTTCTCATCCGAGGTCCGGGCCTTTGCCACGAAGTCCAGTTCATCGATAAAAAGGATACATGGATTCAGTTTCTTGGACAGCAGGAAGACCCTGTCAATGTTCTTTGCAGTCTCGCCAAGGTACTGGTCCGTGACCATAGAAAGCTTGACCTCCACGAAAGGAATGGAAAGCCGCTCGGAAAGCGCCCTTGCAACAGAGGTCTTCCCGGTCCCGGGGGGTCCTACGAACAGGAGCTTGCCTATATCATGCAGCCCGATTTCCCGGAGGTACTCCCGGTGCTTGATCGCTTTCAGGACTTTTTCGACTTCTTCTTCCTGCTCCTTTGTGAGGACAAGGTCCTTGACTTTCTGCTTAACGTCTTCCGGGGCGATGATAGACACCAGTTTGAGCATGTCTTCGCCCTTATCCTCTTTCCGGATTTCAGCAATCAGGGACTCGATCCATTCCCTATCAACTTCTTTTGGCCTTGCCTTCGCCTTTGCCTCGACATAGCTTGCAGCTTCCAGTTTCCTGATTTCCCCAAAGTAGTAAGCAAGAACAGGGTTATTTTCAATTCTCCCCGGGGATTCGTCCTGCTTTTCGAACCATTCCACTGCAAGGTCAAAAGCGCTCAAACGGATTTCAAAATTGGACCTGTCGGTAACTATGAACGGCACATTCCTGACACTTTTTTCAACATTTTCAATGCCGTATAATTTTTCAACCCTGGAAATTGAAACCAGAATAGGTTTGGGGACGGTTTTTTCCGCGCTGCTCCAGTAGTGTTTCCGGATCTCCTTTGGGAGATCATTCACGTCAAGCTCAGAGTAGCGGTTATAGATCTCTGCGGTAAGCAACAGCTCTACTATAGAAATTATGGTACCTGGCATGTTTTTTACCTGTTACGTGCTTAGGATAATTCACTCTCAAGTGCTGAGCCCTTAAGTGCGGTAAGTTATGAAGTCCTTGTTTAAGTGGCTAAACCCTGTAATAGGTTTTCTTCCATGATATAATTTACTAAGCGGCAGACAGAATCCCGGATTTAAAACAGCTCCCTGATGATACATTTATCTAGCAGAAAGACATTATCGTCTACTCCATCTTTCTGGGAAAAGCCAGGGGCATTCGTTTCGAATAACTTTTTCGTATATGGAAATGCTTCAAGCGCTCCTGAAAAGACAAATCCTGTTATCAGCAATAAAAATTCATTAAAGATTTAAAAATTCTATTATTGTCCGGAAGTCCCTCTGTTTCCGGGAATAAAGAATAATCCTGAGAGGATCACTTCATGAAAAGAGAACAGCTCTATTCCGGGAAAGCAAAGACCATCTACACAACTGATGATCCCGACGTCCTCATCTCCGAATTTAGAAACAGCCTGACGGCCTTCAACGGAGAAAAGAAAGGGGAAATGGAAAAGAAAGGGTATTACAACTCCCATATCTCAAAAAAACTCTTTGAGATGCTGGAAGAAAACGGGATCAGCACCCACTATATAAAGATGCTTTCCGATATCGAAATGATGGTGCGGAAAGTAGAAATTATAAAAATAGAGGTTATTGTCAGGAACATTGCCGCAGGTTCCATTACAAGGAAATATCCCATAGAAGAAGGCACTGTTTTCGAGTCTCCGGTCCTGGTCTTTGACTACAAGAGCGACGAGTTAGGCGACCCCATGCTCAATGACGACATAGCTCTGGCCCTTGGCCTGGCTACCCGGGAAGAAATCGCCACCATTCGGAAGCTTGCCCTCAGGATAAACGAACTGCTTGTGCCCTATCTGGACAAGCGGGGAATCATGCTCCCCGACTTCAAACTCGAGTTTGGGAGAAGCAACGGGGAAATCATCCTTGCCGACGAAATATCCTGTGACACCTGCCGTTTCTGGGACAAAGAAACAAAACAGTCCATGGACAAGGACGTCTTCAGGTTCGATAAAGGCGACATTTCAAAGGCTTACGAAGAAGTTGCCCGGCGCATCGTACCCGAAATCTTTGAATAAGCCGCAAAAAACTAATATTTGTTTTTGATTATCAGGTGGATTTACCATCCACCAGCCCTATTTTTCAGCAGCCTTAAAAAGTGAAATTTCACATTTCGAGTTTTACATTTCGAGTTTTACATTTTAAAATTCCGATTTTAAATTTACATTTTGAATTTAAATTTTAAAAAAAGAATTCAGTGTGGTCTGGAAGCAGAAATCCGAAAGCATCCTGGCTTTTTGCATCCATTCGTCCCTGGGAGTGCGTACCCTTCCTGTAAGGTCCGAAACTGCGGCTTCAAGGGAATCAAAGGTTTGCGGCGGGTTTTTGAGGGCGTTTTTTACCCCTTCCCGGACTACCCAGACACCCAGGGGAGCCCAATAATCGGGAGTGATTTCCCTGAGGATGAAGACCGAAGCCTGCCTTCTGACCCCTGCAAGGTACTCAAGTACCGGAAGCCTTGCCGCATAGTAACCTCCTGCCAGAGAAGAATACTTCTTTTTTCCGTCCAGCCCCTCACTGTCTTCCCCGACCCAGCTCGATTCTCCGGACCAGACGGTCTTCGGGAGCCAGGCCTCGATTAGTTCGAAAGAGTAGACTCTCGGGAGGAGGAGGATTTCGAAGTGGTTCCCGAAATGGGTCCCACTAAAGAGCGTGATTTCGGAAACCCAGGGGTAGTCCAGGATTTTGTCCGCCAGTTCCTTTCCGGCCATGTCGTCCACGGCGGTGATGGACCAGCGGGTGGGCACGACTTTTCGCTCTTTTCCCAGAAGGCCAATAGAAAAGAGGCGGGTTATCTGTTCCCCTGAAACGTCACCTTTGTAAAGCTCGAGTACTGCATCTTTTGCCAGGGCGTCGGTATCGTAGACGAGATAGTCTACTTTTTTCGGGACGTTTGGGTTTTCGGCAAGCTCGAAGTTCTTTACAAGCCCTGAAGGGCCCATGGGAGTGTGGACCGCATCGAATTTAAGCTCCTGTTTCGGGGCTTTGAAAAACCAGGCTTCCGTATCCACGGGGTTTTTGGAAAGGGCAAGTTCCTGCGCCTTTGCCAGAAGAGGATTTTCCTTGCCCCGGGCATCCTTTACATGGAGGGTCGTGTTTGCCCTTACCAGGCGGGAACGCATTGATATGATGTCCTCTATCTGCATGTTCGCCCATCTGGCAGGGTCCTCAAGGAGCAGGGCATCCCCCTCTTGTGCAGAGGGAGGGATCAGGGGGCCCGCAGAGACCCTGGGGTAACCGAAACTACCTACAAAAAGAGCCGGGGGAGAAGCTCCGAAAACGGAGTTTCCGGATATCTCGGAAGAGATTGACTGTACGGACTTGAATTTTTCAAGAATAGGACATCGAGGACGCCCGCACAGACCCTTACCTTTGCATTTGATACAGGTTTTGGCATTCACTCGGAATCAATGTCTCCACAAATGCTACAGGATTCCACCCCAGGCGCATTTTTGTACAGCCAGCCGGATTTCTGGACAAATTTGCATACGTTGCACATCCCCTGGACTTTTTCCTGAGAGGACAACTCTTTGTCCAGGAGAACTGCTGCAAACCTCCGGATTTCTCCCTGGGTCTCCATCGAGAAATCAACCTCAGCTCCACGTTTTTCACTCACATACTGGGAGACTGCGGCTCTTGAAAGCTCCAGAATCTCCGCTACATCCTGCTGAGTACAGCCATGTTCGAAAATCAATACCCGCGAAAGTTCAGCCCGGATAGCAGGCAGTACTTTCTGTACCATTACTTCACATGTTGTTTTCATGAGAGACCTCACTTACACAGGCTAAATACGGATATCGGCATTCCCAACTACTGCACATTATTTATTCAAATTAGTTCTTCTGGAAGAGCCTGAACTCTCCTTACTGCAACACCAGGGCACTGCAAGTTGCCGAAAAAAACCGATAAAAAATATGTGTGCAACTCCGGTAATCGGAGAAGTTGCTTTATCAGAAGGCCCGCTCTAGCCCTGAAGAGCGAAAATTCAGCCATTAATTTTTGATTTGTTCAGCAGTGAACCCTTTTTCCATAAGTACATCTTTCATGCGGGCCAGATGGTTGCCCTGGAGTTCGACCGTATTCCCTTTTACGGTACCTCCGCATGCAAACTTTGACTTAAGGTAAGTGGACAGTTCGTGAAGGTCAATTTCACTGGCGTCAAAACCCTCTACAACCGTAACTTCCTTTCCATATCTTCTTCTGTTGACTTTCACTGTGATCCGCTGCTGCTCTTTCGCAACCTCTTCGCAAATGCAAAGTTCATTTGGAAGCCCGCAAACCGGGCACATTCCGCTGCTCATTTGTTGGTATATCCTCCAAATTTGTAATAAATATATATGTACATTACATCTAAAAATTAATGAGTGGATGTAAAGTACTTATCGATGAAGGTATTAAAGCCTAATGGTATTTTCAGGCATTCTTATGCCGAATTTTGCACACAGAGTACAAATTTGTAAGATCTACAAAAAGCATAACACCTGAACCGGAGCTTTATGGTTTTATTGTTTACTCCAATATATTATATTATTGATCATGTTATTTTACATTATGTAACGCTACGTGGGGGTCTAACGGGTGTTTTCACCGGTCTGCAAAGTAAAAAACATCATCATACGAGCAATCTACGCAACAAAAAGAAAACATCCAGGCAAAGAAAATATAACAAAACTGTCATTCCACTGGAAAAAACACGCTTCAGCGGCGAAAAGCTAAATATAGCTTAAACTCCATAGATTTATATAGCCCATTATATTTACGGATATATACACTTATTATATATAAAAATAATCATATTAAAGTTGTGAAAAAATAATGGGACAAAAAGATAAGGCATATTCGGGAGGTGCCCAATGAACGAGTTAATAGGTTTTGTGAACGGAAGCAATGCACGGCAAAAAGTACTCTCCCTGCTCGCCTCGAAGGGAGAAATGGAAGGGAAACGTATCGCAAAAACACTGCATATCGTATACCCAGCCATGGAAAAAACCCTGGGGGAACTGGAGGAAAAAGAACTGGTCTCTAAAAAGGAGGAGAATTACTCCCTGACCGAAAATGGAGCAAAAGTGGAAAAAATTATCCAGCAAATCTAAACATCATATATACTCCAGAGAAAATCAATTTTTATTTTTTTACCTGAGGCCCGGTTATCACCCAGGGTAAAAGTTACTGTTTTGATAGTTTGCCTTGCAGATTTATTCCGGCCACTGATTTTACGGAGAATTTTGATCGATTGAATATTGATTGAAAATTGATTGAATATTGATTGAAAATTGATTGAATATTGATTGAATATTGATTGAATATTGATTGAATATTGATTGAATATTGATTGAATCTTCGGACATTTTCTGGAGACCGGGTTTACAGACTTTTTTAGCTGCAAGGTTTGCTGGCGGACATAACCTATTGAAGGCAAGGTTTAGTTACCCATTGTCTTACCAGGCTTTTACAGACAACGGTTTCTTTTTAAAGCCAACAGGGTATCCGTGACTCATTCTATCAGGCGCAAAGAAATCTTTATCTAATCCCTGTCCCTTTATGACGACATAGTCTAGTAATACCAATCAAAAACCCTGTATTCTCAGGGACAGATTATAAAAACAAACCTCAATTTTCGGGTTACCTTAATAAACGAACCTGCAGGGAACCAGGAAAAGAAGCCGGTATTAGTAAGGGATCGGAAACCAGACCTGAATCGGTCCGTCAGCAGCCCGGAAGGTCCCGGTTCCTGGCATTCCTGGAACATCCGAAAGAGGCTTTAAGAATCAGAGGCAAGGCAATGTTACCTGAAGAAGACCTGAAGATCATAAAAAAAGAACTTGGGCGTGAGCCTAACCTGGTAGAGCAGGGCTGTTTTTTAAACCTGTGGAGTGAACACTGCTCATATCGTTCAAGCGCCCCCCTCCTGAAGACCTTCACCACCACAGGCGAAAATGTCCTGATAGGCCCGGGAGACGACGCTGCAATTATTAATTTCGAAGACGGGTACGTGCTCTCCATAGCCATGGAAAGCCACAACCACCCTTCCTACGTTGACCCCTACAACGGAGCAGCCACCGGAGTTGGAGGCATTGTAAGAGACGTTATTTCTATGGGGGCCCGTCCTATTGCCCTCATGGACCCGCTCTACTTCGGCCCCCTTGACACCCCGAAAAACCTCTTCCTCTTTGAACAAATCATAAAGGGAATCGCAGGGTATGGGAACTGTATCGGAGTTCCGGTGGTTAATGGTGAGACCTTCTTTGACCGGCAGTACAGTGGAAATCCCCTGGTAAACGTGGTATGCGTGGGGCTCTGCAAGGAAGAGGAAGTCATAACTTCCATCGCTAAAAAAGCAGGGAACAAGCTGGTCCTTGCGGGGTCAAGCACTGGAAAGGACGGGCTTGGAGGAGCCTCTTTTGCCTCAAGGGACCTCTCGGAATCTGCCGAAGCCGATGACAGGCCAAGCGTCCAGGTAGGCGACCCGTATACCGAAAAACTTGCCATTGAAATGACTCTGGAAGCCACCGGAAAGGGTTATGTAAAGTCCTGCAGGGACCTCGGGGCCGCAGGTCTCGGAGGAGCAAGCTCGGAGATGGCTGCCAAAGGCAAGCTGGGAGCCCGGATCATTGCAGATGCCGTACCCCAGCGCGAACCCAACATGAACGCCTATGAAATCCTGCTTGCAGAGTCCCAGGAACGTATGCTCTTTGAAGTGGCTCCCGAAGATGTGGACGCCGTGCTTGCCCTGATCGAGAAGTATGACCTTAACGGTGCAGTTATCGGCGAGCTTACCGAAGAGCCGAACTACACAATAGAATTCAGGGGAGAAACCGTTGCCAGCATCCCGATCGCCCTCCTTACCGAAGGAGCCCCGACTTTTGAGAGGCCCTCGAAAGCTCCGGAAGCCCGGGAAGAAGGCAAAAAACCTGACAGTCCGGCAGACCTGAAACAGGCGATCCTGAAAGTCCTTTCTTCTTACAATATAGCCTCAAAAGAATGGATCTACAGGCAATACGACCACCAGGTCCAGCTCAGGACCGTGGTTCTTCCTGGAGAAGACTCTGGAGTCCTCAGGATCACCGACAAGAAAGGAATAGCCCTTTCCTGCGGCTGCCAGCCCAGGGCAACTCTCCTTGACCCCTATGCAGGTGGAAAGACCGCGATTATCGAAAACGCCATGAACCTTGCCGTAAAAGGAGCGGAAGGGCTGGCTATCGTAAACTGCCTGAACTTCGGAAACCCCGAACGCCCGGAAATCTACTGGCAGTTCAAGCAAGCAGTCCTGGGCCTCGGAGACGCGGCAAGGGAACTTTCGATTCCTGTTGTGGGAGGAAATGTTTCCCTCTACAACGAAAGCGACGAGTTGGGAACCGCAATTCCCCCAACGCCGTCCATCGGAATGATAGGGAAGATGGACCTTGAAACCCATCTCCCCTCAAGCTTCTTTGCAAAAGCAGGGGACAGCATTGTCCTGGTAGGAGAAACAACTCCCGAAATGGGAGCTTCCGAGTACTATTCCTGCCTCGGAGCCCAGGAAGCCGGAAAAGCTCCGGAAGTCCCGGAAAATGCCCCGAGATTAATAGAAGCTGTCATCAAGGCTGTGAAAAGCGGGAAACTGAGCTCTGCCCATGACCTCTCCCTTGGAGGGCTTACAGCAGGCCTTGCCAGGATGTGCAAAACCCTTGGGGCGAAAGTGGACCTGAGCGAAATTTCCGGAGACCTGCAGGCAGATGAACTCCTCTTTGCAGAAACCCCTGCAAGAGCCATCCTTGCCACTTCCGAGCCGGAAGCTCTGCAGGAAATCCTGAAAGACGTGCCCTACACCATAATCGGGACTGTCATCGAGGGTGCCCTGGAGATCAAAGGAAAGGACTTTGAAATATCCCTTTCCCCGGAAGAACTCACTGCAGCATACAAAAGCCTGACCGATTTTATGATGGGATAACTCCCATCACCCATTTCATAATTTTTTGCAAACTTAATTTTTTATCCTGAATAATTTTCCGGAATAATTTTGACCAGAATCATTTAAAATGGGGTCGTATTTCACAGGATCGTTTTAACAAGGATCGTTTTTTCAGGGTCGTATTTCACAGGATCATTTTGACCAGAATCATTTTACAGTGATTGCTACGGATTTTATCCGGGGTACCTGACCTTTTAGCGCCCTCTAATCCGGCAGCGTGGGAAACAATAGGTTTTAGTACCTCAACCGTACATCATAATTATGTTATGAAAGCGGTATGCATGTGCGGGGGGGTGCACTTGCCTTACAGTCCTAAATGGTACTGGCCTGTAGAAGGTTTTTCAGGGACACCTGAACCCAACCGATACTTCGATATGAAGCACATTTTTATGCGGTTTCAGGAAACAGGGAGGGAGCTGTTGCGCCTTAACGACCTGCTGCTGGAATCCATAGAAGGAGGAGGCAGGTATGCCCTGAACCTCTCGGGACTTTTCCTGGAACAATGCAGGTGGGACCCGGAACTTGTTGATTCTTTCCGCGACCTCCGAGAAAGTAGAGGCGTGGAATTTACAGGGAACTGTTACTATCACTCCCTGAGTGCCCTTTACCCTGACCCGACCTGGTTCAGGGAAGAAGTGTTGAAGCATAGAGAAATAAGCAAGGAAATGCTTGGGGCTGCCCCTGAGACTTTCGTAAACACCGAACTCCTGTTTTCCGGGAAAGTGGGAAAGCTACTTTCGGGGATGGGGTTTAAATGCCTTATTGCCGAAGGCTCTTCAAATCTAACTAACGGATATGACCCGGCATATGTCTACGAAAATGATCTCCCGACCCTGCTCAGGCATATAAACCTGAGTGAAGACCTCGAACTCCGTTTCTCGGAAAAAGACTGGGAAGGCTACCCCCTGATCCCGGAAAAGTTCGCGGACTGGATAAACAGCATGGAGGGAGAGGTCCTTACACTTTATTTCAACTACAGTAGCCTCTATTTCCACCACCGGAAAAAGAGTTTGGTTGCCGACTTTATCCGGGAGCTTCCGGAAAAACTTGAAGAAAGGGGGATCAGCATGCTTACACCTTCGGAAGCTGTAAAGAGATTTAAGCCCGTAAAACTTCCCACCCTGAAAACCGAGCAGACGATCCGCTACGGGATGCATAATGCTCTCGGGAATAAGGCCCAGCAGCTCTATTTGAGGGAACTTGTACAGATAGGAGAGGAACTTAAAGAGGTAGGTAGGAAAGGAAGCCCTAACTACGGAAAACTGAAGCGGGTTTTCGGCTACCTCCAGCAAGGCGACATCCTCTTTTCCATGAAATCCGGGGAAAATATAAGGGAAGGATACGAGAAGGCTGTTAACTATTATTCCATACTCTCGGATTTCAGGCGAGCCGTCCTGGAGGAAAGCACTGTTCCGGAAAAAAGGGTAATTCCGGAGAAAAAGACTGCTACATCGAAGAGAACAGTTACAGAAGAAAGTTCCTTTCCAGAGGAGAGAGACATTCAGGAGAAAAGTGAGGGTCAAGGGAAGAGAGATATTCAGGAGAAAAGGACTGTCTGGGAGGAGAAAGCATGACATCCCTTTGCCTTTATTTCCAGATACACCAGCCTTTCCGGCTGCGCTGGTTCTGGCCCGATGACAGAACCGGTTTTTTCCGCTATTTCGATGAAAGGGGAGACCGCGAGATTTTCAAGAGAGTGGCAGAAAAATGCTACCTACCTGCCAACAGGGTCCTCCTGGAAGCCCTGGACGAGCACAGGGGAGAATTTAAATTCGCCCTTTCGGTTACAGGAACCCATCTGGAGCAGTGCGAACTCTGGGAAGAAGAAGTGCTCGAAGACTTCAGAGAGATGGCGAAAACCGGAGCTGTGGAGTTCCTGGATGAGACCTGCTACCATTCAATCTCAAGCCTTTTTGAGGATAAAACGGAATTTATTGAAGAGATAAGGGAACACCGCAGGCTCATGAAAGACCTTCTCGGAGTAAAACCCGAAGTGTTCCGGAATACAGAGCTACTTTACAATAACACGATAGGGAAAATTGCCTCGGATCTCGGATACAAAGCAGTCCTTACGGAAGGTGCGGACCACATGCTCGGCTGGAGGTCCCCGAACTTTGTGTACGAAGCAACGGGTTCGGGAATACCGATCCTCGTCAGGAACTACAAGCTGAGCGACGATATAGGGTACCGTTTTTCGGCCCGCTGGTGGGACGGCTACCCCCTGACTGCGGAAAAATGGGCTCAATGGGCTTCCGGCATCAGGGAAGATTGCATCAACATTTTTATGGATTATGAGACTTTCGGGGAGCACCAGTGGGAAGAAACAGGCATCTTTGCATTTCTGAGAAACTTCCCGGAGAAAGTCTTAGAGACTCGTTTGAATTTCGACACCCCCTCAGAAGTTGTGAAAAAATATACTCCGGTAGCGGAAATCGATGTAGGGGACTTTACCACAATTTCCTGGGCGGACATGGAACGCGACACCAGCGCCTGGCTGGGAAACGATATGCAAAGACGTTGTTTTGAAGAAATAAAACTCCTTGAACCTTTTGTGAAAAAAACCGGGGACCAGGAACTCCTTAACATCTGGAAGCACCTGCTGACCTCGGACCACTACTACTACATGTGCACAAAATGGCTCGGGGACGGGGACGTTCATTCTTACTTCAGCGTACACCCGACTCCCTATGATGCCGGCGTGAATTTCATGGCCGCATTAATGGACTTCAAGGCGAGGGTGTTCAGAAAACTCAGCACAATAGCTTAATCAAATGTATACATAACTAATTCAGGGGAGCAAAGTCTATGGTTCGAGACTTGTGCATGTTTGCAGGCCATAATGAAAATACACAGATCGCGTGGTTTAAGATCACTTACTCAAAAGATCCTGGCTCGTTATCATCAATAATCAATTTTATGGAAAGCCATGAGGTGCAGACCAAGTTCGGGCACCTCGACAACATCACACAGCAAACAGGAGAGTACTCAATATTTACGGAAATCGGAAAAGACGTAGACGTTGATGACCTTGCCAGAAAGATAGGAGAACTGGAAGCTGTAGAGAAAGTCGAACATGGGATTTCGGAACACAGGATGATCCATCTGGTGGACTTCCCATTAAATGTGATCGGAGTCAGGGGAATCATTGCACGGGCACCCACCCTTGTAGATATCATCAGGACTCTGAATGATAGCGCCCCACATGCCGAGGGTCTGCTCACCCTTTCCGGCCTGCGGGGGGGGATCCACGCTGCAAAGTATTTCAGGAATATCATGCCCCTTGACGATAAAAACTTCGCCAGCATCCTGGCAGAACTTTACAGGGCCGTTGGCTGGGGCATCCTGGAAATCGATTGCGACCCGGAAACCTTTGAAGGAAAAATCATTGTCAAAGAATCCTTCATTGCAGACGTCTACGGGGAAACGGACCAGCCGGTATGTGCCTACATGAGCGGATACTTCGCAGGCTACCTGACCGAATACTCAGGGAAGAACATAAGGGTCAGGGAAGTTAGTTGCAAAGCCACGGGGCATGAGGTCTGCGAACATATCATCTCCCCTGCCCCATCCGGTGAAAACCAGGAACATGTGATCACAAGAGGGGTTAGCAGGTGATCAAACAACCCAATGTCATTCTGGGAAATGCAGAACTGCTCGTGACAATGGGCAGGAAGGGGGAACTTTTCGGCTTTTTTTACCCACGGAGAGACCACGCCCAGCATATTGATGAGTCTCTTGCCTGTATCCATACTGGAGAAACTCTCCTCTGGACAAACAGCAACGACTGGCAATCAATTCAGAACTACATAGAGGACACAAACATCGTGTCCACAAAGCTTTACCATGATTCGGGAATCCGGATTTCGATCCTGGACCTGGTTCACCCTGATGTTCCGGTTCTAATCCGCAGGTTCAAGATCCAGTCCCAGAAAAAAATATCAGGGAAGTTTTATTACTATTCGAACTTCAACGTAGGGGAGACCTCAAAGAAAAATTCAGGTTACTGCGACTCAAAAGCCCGCCTGATAGTACAGTACTGGCAAGACTACTATATCGGAATCCACTCCATGCCAGATTTTTCGGAATGGCAGGTAGGAAAAGCGATGGACACCATCTGGTGGACGAATTCCAGGTACGACATGGAAGACGGGAAACTCCAGAATAATAAGGAGGACATTGGGAACATAAACAACGCTGCGGGCTGGGACCTCGAACTGGAAGCTGATGGCACCAACGAGTTTGTGATTTTCATTGGCGCAGCTCCTACCCGCAACCTCCTCTACAAACGGATGCAGGAACTTTCAAAACTGCCCCTTGAACAGATCTTCGAAAAGACAAGAGAACACTGGGTTATGTGGCTGTCCAAAAAACAGGTGCTGAAAATGCCAGGCCTCGAAGGTTATAACAACCTCCGCCAGGAACTTTTCAACGCCTACAACCGCTCCCTGCTCGTGCTCTACCTTATGAACGACCACGAAAACGGCTCCTTTGTGGCTGCCCCCGAATTTGATTCCAACTTTGAGAAATGCGGAGGGTACGGTTTTTGCTGGAACCGTGACAGTTCCGAATTGGTGCTCGCCCTGAAACATTCAGGTTATCCCGAATATTGTGACAGGTTTTTCAAGTGGTGCATCAGGACCCAGCTCCCCAACGGCTCCTGGTTCCAGCGCTACTGGCTGGACGGGAGTAAGGCTCCTTCCTGGGGCAACTTTGATTATTCCACCCAGATCGACGAAACCGGTTCCACCCTCTATGCCATGGACGTATATTACAGGATCCTGGAAGGCCTGAAAAAAATAGAGTTCCTGGAGGAAGTCTGGGTTTCGGTGCTGCGAGCTGCCGAATACCTGATGAAAAGGACAAAAACGGGGCTGCATGAAAGCTGCATGGACCTCTGGGAAACATACTACGGAATTTTCACTTATACGAACGCCTCGATCTATGCAGGTCTCATGGGAGCTTCCCACCTGGCTGAGGAAAACGGAGAGGCGGGAATGGCCAGGCGCTGGAAAAAGCGGGCTGAATTTATAAAGCAGGCTACCATCGACCGCTTCTGGCTCCAGGAAGGCTATTTTGCAAAGGGAGTTGTAAACGAAAAGCTGGACAAGACGATGGATGCAAGCGTCCTTGCCACCTATATTCCTTTCGGGATGCTCTCCCCGCGAAACCCGGTGGAAAGGGACATGATCTTCTTCCTTATCGAAAACATCCAGAAAAAGCTTTCCAGCCCGGTAAACCGGCACTACGGGATCAGACGCTACGAAAACGACAGCTACATCAACGGGAACCCCTGGCTTGTAACAACCCTCTGGCTCTCGGAAGCCATGTTTGCCCTGGCCCTGGCCCTTCCTTACGAAAAAGAAAAAGACCAGTATGAAGAGACCCGGAAAAAGCTGACCGAGGAAGGGATCAGGTTCCTTAAATGGAGTCTTGCAGGCACTACCAGTGCAGGGCTCCTCCCTGAACAGGTGGACAAGTCCACAGGCAGGCCTGCCTGGGCAATTCCCCTGGGCTGGAGCTGCTCCCTTATGCTTGACAACATCCTCCTCCTGGACAAAATCTGCAGGAGAAAAGCCGGAAATGAGGCCGAAGGCTGAAAATGAATAAAAAAGAAGGCTGAAAAGGGGAAAAACGGGACAAAAGCGGTAAAAAGAGGAGTAAAAACTGAAAAAATATGGGTACTTCATTTATAGTCAATGACCCAAATTCCTTCACCAATCTCAAGTGAAATTTTAACCACAGAAAGCACGGAATAAAGGATATGGGAGTACAATACTTCCGTGTTTTCGGTGTCTTCCGTGGTTATAGTATAAAGTGTAAATATTTATGTCCAGGACTATAGTTCCAGATCTTTTTAACACTTCATGCCTGGATTTTCCCGTAGGGGCTTTCTTCATAATAACTAACAAACTGCCGGACTGCATCGGAACTCAAAGCATCGGAACTCGACGATTCCGAGCCCAGGAGAAGTCTTGAGAGGGTTGCTCTGTTCATATACACGACCCTCGGTTCCCCTTCGATGCCTCCAAGTTCGGCAGCCTTATCAATGGCGTCGTAAAGGTTTCCCATTTCGTCTACAAGTCCGAGTTCCTTAGCCGTTTTCCCCGTATATATGCGCCCGTCGGCAATGGCCTTTACATCACCTCGCGTCATGTTCCGTCCTTCGGCAATCTGGGCCACGAAGTCTTCGTAGCTTTCGAGAACCACCCTGTCAGCGTGTTCTTTTTCCTCATCAGTGAGTCCGCGCCAGGAGCCACCCATGTCTTTCAGTTCCCCGGACTTTGAGATGTAAAACTCAACTCCCTCTTCCTCATAGAAAGCAGACATGTTCTGGAAGATCCAGATCACCCCGATCGACCCGGTGCTTGTGGAAGGATTTGCAATAATGTAGTCCGCCGGAGCCGAGATGTAGTAAGCAGCACTAGCAGCCATATCTCCCATAGAGATCACTACAGGGACGCCTTCTTCCTGGGCCTTCTGGATCTCGCCTACAACTTCCTGGGCAGCTGCGGGTGACCCCCCAGGGCTGTTGACCCGGAGCACTATGGCACTGACCTGTTCATCTTCCACAGCCCGCTGGATATTTTCAGAAATTTCTTCGGAGGTTGCATACCCAAGCCCGGAAGGGATGTTTCCGGTAAGCATGGTGCCCTGGACATAAATTACGGCCACCTTATCCGAGGTACCCAGGTCCCCTTCAAAGCCAAAGCCGTAAAAAATTGCCATCATACTTACCCCTATGACCAGAAGCAGGGCGATTACCACGACCACGTAAGATATGTGGTTGCGTTTCTTTTTTTCAGGTACCGGGGAAGAAGAGGTGTTTGAATCCATGATTTAACTCTCGCGTCGCTAAACATCAATATTAACCTATTTGGAATTAAGAATCGATTTCGGATTACGAATCAATTACGTATTCAAGCCCCTGACTTAAGGAAATGAGAATTTTTCCGGAAGCAAAACGGAAAGGGCGGAAATCGGGAATAAAACCCTCTGTCATCAGGACATCCGAATAGGAGTTCTTTTCGGCATTCATTATTAATATTACTTTCCGAGACCTCTTTTGAAACCATTTCCGGATAATAGATCGAAAATACTACGTCGAAGGTAATACATCAAAGATGCTAAGTCGAGGGTAATACATCGAAGATACTAATCGAGGGTAATACATCGGAAATATAAGTTCAGGGAACCTTTCCTCCGAAGAATTTAATAAAAAATTCATAGGACCATGCCGATAAATTAATTTTCCTGGCATTATACCCGTCTTAAAACAGGTCTGAAAGGATTCCACATCCCGGCCAAAAGCACCGAAATCGTCTTTTTACACATAAAACTATAAACTATCCCTTCAAAAAGCTTCCCTTTAAACCTGCAATAAGCGAAATATATTTTAGAATTGCAGACGTCCAAGAGGGATATATCCGTAAAATAATACATGGAGATTAGAATGTCAAAATCATCCGATAAACCCGTACTTGTTACCTGCGGCCTGCCCTACGCCAACGGAAAGGCCCACGTAGGCCACCTTCGGACTTACGTACCCGCAGATATCTTTGTCCGCGCCCTCAAGAAGGAGGGGAGGGACGTTACCTTCGTCTGCGGTTCGGACACACACGGCACTCCCATTGTCGTTAACGCCGAGCAGCTCGGGATCACTCCCGGGGAACTTGTAGAAACATACCACAAACATTTTGACGAGACCTTCAAGCAGCTTGGGGTTAACTTTGACGCCTTCGGGACCACTGACGACCCTGAAAACCACAACAGGACCCTGGACATAGTCAACAAGCTGATAGAAAAGGACTACGTCTACCCAAAGACTATCGAAATTGCCTACTGCCCGAAGTGCGACCGTTTCCTCCCTGACCGCTATGTGGAAGGGACCTGCCCCCACTGTGGGGAAACCGCACGTGGAGACGAATGCGACCAGGGCTGCGGAAAGCACCTGGAACCCGGAGAACTCAAAAGCCCTGTCTGTACCATCTGCGGAGGGCCTGCCGAGTACCGCAAGCAGGAGCACTTTTTCTTCAAGCTTTCCGAATTCAGTGACTACCTGATGAACTACCTTTCAAACGAGCTAGGAGGCACCACCAACGCCAGGAACTACGCGCTTGGTTGGGTAAAGCAGGGCCTGGAAGACTGGTGCATCACGCGAAACCTGGAATGGGGGGTTAAGTTCCCCGGCCACGACGACCTGGTGGTCTATGTCTGGGTTGACGCACCCATAGGGTACATGGCCTTCACGGAAGAATGGGCTACCCAGGCCAACGATTCCTGGGAGAAGTACTGGAAAGGTGACGGGGAGATCATCCATTTCATAGGAGGAGACATCACCTACCACCACTGCATCTTCTGGCCTGCCATGCTCAAAGGCGCCGACTACTCCGTGCCGACGGACGTTGTGGCCTCAGGCATGGTCAAGATCGAGGACAAGACCTTCTCCAAGACCAGGGGCTATGTGGTCTGGGTCGGGGAAGACTACCTGGACCACGGCTTCCACCCGGATATCCTGCGCTACTACCTGGCAAGCTACACTTCCCATACCAAGGAACTGAACTTCTCCTGGCGCGTGCTCCAGGAAAAAATCAACACCGAGCTCGTGGCCGTACTCGGAAACTTCCTGTACAGGACAATGCTCTTTGCCTTCAAGAACTACGGGGAAATCCCCAAAGGGGAAATCGAGCCGGAAGTTAAGGAAAAGATCGAAACTGCGATCAACGAGGTCAAAGCCGCCATGGACGAGTACGAGTTCAAGAAAGCAGTGGACACCGCTATGGCCCTGGCATCATTCGGGAACATTTACTTCCAATCCCACGAGCCCTGGAAACTTGTCAAGGAAGATAAGGAAGCCTGCGGGCAAGTGCTCTACAACTGCCTCCAGCTCGGAAAAGCCCTTACCCTGCTCTTTGAGCCCGTTCTCCCGGGAAGCATGGAAAATGCCTGGAAGGGCCTCGGCCTGGAAGGAGACGTGCACGAGGCACAGTACAGCGATGCCCTCGTTCCCCTGAAGGCTGGCAGTGGATTTGCAAAACCGAAAATCCTCTTTACCAAGCTCGAAGACGACAAAATAGGAGAAATGGAAGAGATCTCCAGCGAAAGGGTAAGGATTGCCATTGCAAAGCAGTCAGGAGCAAAGGAAGACGAAAAAGGAAAAGAAAAAGAAGTGAGCAAATCCGAAGGCAAACCCCCGGCAGCAGAAGAAAAGACTGAAGCAAAGCCCGGGGAAGAGGAAGAAACCCTCCCCCAGATCGAGTACGACGACTTTGCAAAGCTCGACATCAGGGTTGGAAAAGTCCTTGTGGTCGAAAAAATAAAGAAATCAAAGAAACTCCTGCGGATCGAAGTGGATATCGGCGAGCCCGAACCCAGGCAGATCGTCGCAGGCATGGCCCCCTACTACGACCCCGAGGAACTGGTAGGAAAGAACATAATCGTACTTGCCAACCTGAAGCCCACCAAGCTCTGCGGAGTCAAGTCCAACGGCATGATGCTCGCAGCCGATGATGGCGGAGACATTGTTGCCGCCCTTATGCCCGACAAGGAGCTCAAACCCGGCTCAAGGATAAGGTAAAGATAAGGTAAGGATAAGGTAAGGATAAGGTAAGGTCCGGAATTACCGGAAGATTATTAAAAAATGCTTCTGATTCCAGGAATCAGAAGTATTAACTTTTTTATTCACGAGTATTTCGTTATTCAAGAATTTCTCTTTATTCAAGAACATTAACGGAAATTTCAGACACCTGTTCCGAAATTTAGAATCATCATACAATAATTTCCTGCCTTAATATTACAAGCTTCTGGTCTCCGTCCACGACCTTCAGGAAGATCGTATCTCCTTTATTAATCGTATCGATTTTGCCCGTGTCTTCAGGTTCCAGGGGGGTCAGATAAACATTCACCGTGTCCCCTGCCCTGATAGTTGTGCCGTACAGGTGGGTAATATTGAGTTCGAGACTCTCCCCTTCAATCTCGATAAGCACCTTTGTGTCGTTCAGGAAAGTGAAGGGCTCTCCGCCATTATGGCTGAGGGTTATTGTATCCCCTTCAAGGTCGCCCCCGTCAAGCCTGCCCATTCCAATATTTGTCGAATAACCCTGCAAGATTCCTGTAAGAGAACTGGAACTAATTACAGTTGCAAAAATAATAGTTAATAAAGTAACCATGGCAACCCCAACGAGAGGCGAGATAGCCTTCTTATCGTTAAAAATACTTGCTGCCATTACTTCCACCCCCACATATAGAAACCGTTTTTGCAAGCATAAAGACCATTTTTTAACGCATATAAAAACTATTTATTGCACACATAAAAATCATTTTCAAATAGTATAGGTAGATCCATCTATATAACTTTTAAGACAGGGTAGGGGAAAAATCGTAAAAAATGAGTAATGTATATCCGTCATAAAAAATTGCAGTGCAAAATACTCACACCACAACTTCCTGCCTTAAAATCACAAGTTTCTGGTCCCGTCAACGACCACAAGGAAGATTGTGTCTCCCGGCTTGATATTATCGATTTTTCCTGCATCTTCCGGGTTTGCAGGGGAAAGCTGAAGGGCTAAAGTCTCACCCGCGTTGAGGGGGACTCCGTACAAATGAGAAATATTAAGTTCAATGTCTCCCCCTCGACTTTTAGAAGTACCTCCGTATTTTCCTTGAAGGGGAAGGGTTCTCCCCCGCTGTGGCTGATTGTTATTGTATCTCCTTCAAGGCTTCCTCCGTCAATCCTGCCTATTCCGAGGTTTGTAGAGTAGCCCTGCAAAACTCCTGTGAGAGAACCGGTCCCGAGCACAGCTACAAGAATGATGGTTACTAAAGTAACCATAACAACCCCGACAACAGGAGAGATAGCTTTTTTATCACTGAAAATCCCGGCTGCGTTCACAGTTTACCCCCGGCTCTGAAGTCATTTTTAGGTCTGAAAGTCATTATTAACACATAAAAAATATAGTTAGATAGAATAAGTGGATCCACCTATATAATCTTTAAGACTTTTGTAAAAAAATGAGCATTGATAATAATCGCCCACTGAGAAATTCAGCAATTTAGCCTTTAAAAAAAGAAGCGGGTAAATTCAGGCTTCCGGATTTTCAAGCAGCATTTCAAGATAGGAAGTACGAATCGAGTCCTCTTCACTCACCCCAAACTGCTTTAAAAACTCGAAAAGTTTGAGCCGGATCGGGCCAGGTTCCTGTGTATCCCCGGCAACAATTTCCACTTCCAGAAATTCCCCGAGACCTTCAACGGAATCAAGGCAGACGGTAATGTCCCCGGCCCTGAAGACTTCACGCCTTTTCCTAACGGCCCCAGCTTCCGAAAAACCGAGGGCATGGAGGATTTCGGTGGTGTTTTTTTCGTCCACAACGGTTTCAAACTCTTTCCGGGTTTTAGAGACGCTGTCCAGTTTAGGGCCCTTATAGGTCAACACAGCCCTTCCGTCCAGGTTCCGGATCCTCAGCGCCTCGTCGGTTTTTGCAAAATCCCGGTATGGAGCAGCGAAATAGGTATCGGACTGATCCTCAACCCTTATTTTTACTGCCCTTATATTTTCAAGGATAGAACGGACCTTAGAAAGATCCGCTTTTGCCTTGACTTCCACTTCAATCATGTTTTCTTGAGATCTCCAGTTCAATCCACTGTGTTCAATTATCCACGAGATTTAAAATTACATGATTCAATCCACTATGTTAAACTATCCACAATATTTAGTCCACAATATTTAGTCCACAATATTTAGTCCACAATATTTAGTCCACAATATTTAGTCCACAATGTCAGGTCAGCCCTGGGATTCGACCCCCCATGTTAGATCAGTTACCGGATTCAATCCACAGGAACCCGGAACTGAAATCTGACCGGGTCACGCATCAGCAGGGATGAATTTGGTCCCGTAGTAGATCATGCCCCGGTCGCCGCCTTCGCCAAGTTTCCGGAAGACAGAACTCACACGCATCCCGATGTGCACCTTTTCGGGGGAGCCGACCACCTGGGCGGTGAGGCTCGGCCCCTCATCCAGTTTGATGATGGCAAGGGCGTACGGAGCCTGCTCTTCAAAGCCTTCGGCAGCGGTGCGGATAACCGTGTAAGTGACGATTTCACCTGTGCCTTTGAACCTGTAAGCCTCGATCTGCCCCAGACGCCTGCAGTTCACGCAGGTCTTGCGGGGCGGATAGAAGTATTCACCGCACTCCGTGCAGTGAGTGCCTTCAAGGTTGTACCGGCTATCAAGATTTCTCCAGAATCTGGGTACTGACATCGAATATCACCTCTCCCTCGAAAATATGTGTACTACTGCTGTTGCTCCTGACCCTCCGACATTGTGGGCCATCCCGTACTCTGCACCTTCTACCTGGCGCTTTCCGGCTTCACCGCGCAGTTGGGTCACGATTTCCACAGCCTGCTTGATACCGGTGGCTCCGACAGGATGTCCGCAGGCTTTCAGACCACCTGAGGTATTGACAGGGATCCGGCCTCCAATTGCGGTTTCACCCTCAGCGGTAAAGATTCCCCCTTTGCCTTTCTCTGCAAAACCTAGGTCTTCCACGGCGCAGATTTCGGCAATGGTGAAGCAGTCGTGCACTTCAACAAGGTCAATGTCTCCGGGACCCACCTTTGCCATCTCATAAGCCCGCTTTGAAGCCATCACCGATGCGTCCAGAGTTGTTATGTCCCTGCGGTCATGAAGCGCTATGGTGTCGCTTGCCTGGGCTGTGGCCTTGATGTAAATAGGAGTGTCAGTGTACTCGTGGGCGACTTCTGCAGGAGCCAGCACAAGGGCCGAAGCCCCGTCCGTAATGGGGGAACAGTCAAAGATGTGCAGGGGGTCTGCTACCATTATAGAGTTCAGCACCTGGTCGACCGTGATCTCGTTCCTGTACTGGGCAATGGGGTTCAGGCAGCCGTTCCTGTGATTTTTCACCGCAACTTCGGCGAGCTGTTCGCTTGTAGTCCCGTACCTATGCATGTGCAGCTTTGCGATCATTGAATAGAGTCCCGGGAAAGTTGCTCCTGCCATGCCTTCCCATTCCCGGTCGGCTGCTGCTGCAAGGGCTGAG
This sequence comes from Methanosarcina sediminis, assembly GCF_052056915.1. Lineage (GTDB taxonomy): Archaea > Halobacteriota > Methanosarcinia > Methanosarcinales > Methanosarcinaceae > MTP4. Next base: position 1,760,813 of record NZ_CP195119.1, read on the forward strand.
GAAGCTTCTTCGGACCCGACATCCGTCATCTTTTCGGCTCCTGCCGCAACCACGATGTCGCCGTAACCGGAAGCGACGGTCATAATCGCCTGGCGAAGGGCAAGCCCTCCGGAAGCACAGGCGGCTTCCACCCTCGTGGCAGGGACGTGCAGGTTCCTGGAAAGTCCTGAATAGTCCGCGATCAGGGCTCCGATGTGCTCCTGCTCGACAAAGCGGCCACCACTCATGTTACCTACATAAAGGGCGTTAATGTCCTTCCCGCCTACCCCTGCATCTTCGATTGCGCCGATACCGGCCTCTACCACGATATCCCTCAGGGAACGTTCCCAGAGTTCCCCGAACTTCGTGTTCTTTACTCCGATAATTGCTACGTCTCTCATGTACTCACCCCGTTTTCAGGCCAGGCGTATCTTGCCTTTGTGCTTGGCATATCGTGCATAGTCAATGTATATAGGGTCCTTGATAAGTTCGGAAACCGTCGGCGCCCTGTTCCGGATCTCTTCGATTTTGTCGGTGACCGTTATGCTGAAAGCATCGGACCCTGCCCCGGACCCGAAAGCCGTTGCAAAGATCCGATCTCCGGGTTTTGCCTGGTCCAGGGTTGCCGCAATGCCCATGAGACAAGAACCGGAATAGGTATTTCCGATCTTCGGGACCACAAGCCCGGGCTCAATCTGGGCTCTGCTAAAACCGAGCATCTTTGCGGCCCTTGTCGGGAACTTCCCGTTTGGCTGGTGGAAAACCGCATAATCGTAATCATCAGGCTTTGTCCCCATCTTTTCCATAAGCCCTCTGGCCCCGTTTGTAACATGCCTGAAATAGCCGGGATCTCCCGTAAAGCGTCCTCCGTGTTCCGGATAGGGCATTCCTTCCCTTCTCCAGAAGTCAGGGGTGTCAGTTGTAAAAGAATAAGTATCTTCAATGATTGCGGCAAGTTCGGATTCCTTGTTTCCGATAATGCATGCAACTCCGCCCGCGGCTGCTGTGTACTCGAGCGCGTCACTGGGGGCTCCCTGGGAAACGTCAGCTCCGATTGCCAGGCCAAGGTCAATCATCCCGGAGCTTACCAGCCCCATGCAAGCCTGGATTGCCGCAGTTCCGGCTTTGCAGGCAAACTCAAAGTCTGCTGCAGTCATTGCAGGGGTTGCCCCGATAGCCTGACCGACAATTGTGCTTGTGGGTTTTACGGCATAGGGGTGACTTTCCGAGCCCGTATAAACCGCCCCGATTCTTGAGGGGTCAATATCACTCCTTGTCACTGCAGACCTTGCAGCCTCAACTGCAATGGTAGCTGCGTCTTCATCAACATCAGGAACGGATTTTTCATATACCATGAGTCCTTTTTTCAGGGCCTCTGCATCATCGCCCCAGAGCCGGGCGATTTCCTCGATTTTTATACGGTATCTCGGGACGTATGCACCGTATGATACGATTCCAATGGTCATATTCTCACCTGTTTTTGGAAAAAATTCAGGGAATAAAGTTACCGGAGAAGGTTATTCCTTCACGTGGTACTTACTGTATTTTTTAAGAGTCTGGATAATCTGGTCAAGATCCATGGTAGTTGCAAGAACAGGGATGCGGTCAACCTCTGCCATCTTAACGGCAACAGGCTCGACCTCTTCTTTTCGAAGCCCCTGGAGCACAACTGCCCCGGGTTTGAGATTGGTGACCCGGATAGCTACCATGGGAGATTTCCCGGTTGTCACCTTTGTAAAGATCATAGCCCGGTCCGTACTCCAGCCATAGAGTTTCTGGAACTCGTGGGAAGAGAGTTCCAGGATTGCACGCTGGCTGTCGATCACGGAGAAACCGTAAAGAGGCCTCTCAGATCCTTTATAGACCACTTCAGCTTCGATCAGGTTAACCAATTTTGCAAGCTGTATGGGGATAGTGTATTCGTATGTAGAGTAAATAGCTTTCGAGCTGTTTTCAGAACTTAGCATTGTTTCGTAAGCATGGATCTTCTTTCCGCCCCGCTCTAAATCAATCTCGATAAGGGACTCCACGATTTTCCGGACGATAAGAGTCCCGGGGGACTTTCTTCTCCCGCTTTCATAGTCGCTGATAACGGAGGGGGAAACCTTCAGGTAATTTGCAATATCGGTCTGAGAGATCTCAAAGTTCAACCTCCACTTTTTCAGTGACTCTCCCGGCTTATCTGAAAGAGTGATCTCTCCAGCCATTTTTTCCGCCAGGCGGTTTCGAAGATTTTCTGAGGATTCATTGGATGTCATGACTCACATACCCTATGATGAAACAGTCCCATATATATTTAACGAATGTGGTTTCGGCAATTGTCGGGAATTTGTCTGCACCTGATTTACAAAAAAAATCTCCGCTCGATATTATAAGACATATCCGGTTTACAGTGGGTTCTTCCTTCAATTATTTATATTACATTCATCATAAATTAATATGTAATGCCTGCAGATTCCCGAAGTCCGGAAATGAGCGTTTCTGACCTCATACTATATATTAGCTGCCCAAGGCGGGTGTACTTTACCAGCCGGGGTTTTGAACTTATTGCCGAGATGAATGCTTCCAGGCTTGAAAGGATGCTCCTGAAAGAGCTTGCCCTGACTTATCCGGAAATTCTGAATAAGTGTTCGTTGAACGCCGATAGCCTTTACCACGAACTCGATGCCGCCCTGGACAGGGCTCAAAAGGACCTGCCACTTTTGTTTCCGGGGGAACTCAAAGAAACGGGGCAGGAGATGCTTGAAGAAGCTGCGGCAGCTGCAAGAGCCCGGCTTCAGGAAATTACAAGCAACCTCCTCCTGGCCCTGGAAGAATACGGGAGAGAACCCCTGCTTGCGGCAGTCACTCCCGTGAAAACCGAGTCTTTACTCTCCTCCGCCCGCCTGAACCTGAAGGGCGTACCTTCCAAACTGGTCTGTTTCGAAGGCACCCTTGTCCCCTCCATCATCAGGCCCGGGAACTGCCCCACTCAGGGCGTATGGGCCTCGGACAGGCTGCGTGCAGCAGCTTTCACCCTCTTACTGGAAAACGAATCAGGAAAAGAAGTCCCCTTTGCCTTTGTAGAGTATGCGGCATTCGGCCTCCTCCGAAGAGTAACGGTCCGCAGTGCCGACCGCAGGGAAGTCCTGAAAATCTCCAGGCGCGTGGAAAAAATAAAAGCCGGGTTCATGCCCGAAAAGAAAGAAGGAAAACTCTGCAGCCATTGCAGTTTTGCCGAACACTGCAGTTCCGGCTCTTCTCTCATGTCAAAATTTTTCTAGGAATTGGCAAAAATGGAAAAGGCAGCAATTTGAAAACACCGGAATATCTTTCCTTCTAAATAAACCCGGGATTCCAGTGTGCCGGAAATACCCTCAGGTCAGCGCAGGAATTCCACGCGGAAACCTTTTTTCGAACCAACCACCGCATTATATAGTGTCCCGGTTATAAGCCCTATGAAATATCCCGAGACCCCATAAAAAACGGGCAGACTGACTACCGCCCATTTACCGAAGATCAGGGAAAATATTCCCAGGGAATCGGGCATTGAAAAACCCATAAAAGCGGCGGATGTTGTGAAAAGCCCGAAGACTAAACCCATTGTCCCGTAGAGTATGGCAAGGATCTTGCCGTATGCAACCGGGTCTATTTCCTTAATAATTACCATAAAATCCCCCCTTGTATTTTATAATTCTGATTTTTATTGTATATATAGTATGTATTAAGGAAAGGGAATAACGCAACAGTGAGTACATCGAAATAACAAAAAAATCAAGGATTCAAAAAAATCAAGGATTCCGAGCCTGAAAATTTCCGGATGTAGTTCCCCGGGAGAGAGGGCTCAAAGCCAAAGCCTTTTAAAGGTGAACCTCGCTCAATCAGCGTGACATGTCCAGACCAGCATACCTTGGCAAAATGCTCCTGCACTGGTGCGAGGCTTGCAATGTGCCCGTGCTTGGAAAAAAGTGTGGGTGCGGCAAAAAGACTCAAAAAGTCGAGGTCACCCCTCCGGGAGACATCCGCCCGGCTTTTGAATATGATATCAAGCGCATAAATTCGGTTTCCGAAAAACAGTTCAATGCTCCCCTGATCCCCGAAGGGCACCTTGCGGTTCTGAACAAAGCTCCCTATGAAGACCGGATGGACGAAATCGTAGTGGACGGGAAAGTCCTTGCCTCCATCAGGTTTGAAATAGAAAGCTGTGAATGGGTCATCCTCCCCCGCCTCGAAGGTGCAAGGCGGCTTTTCCATGGAAGGGACCCGGAAAGTTTGAGTGGAAATTTGAAGAAATGGGTTATCATAGACGAAGGAGTGGTACCCTTCATCCTGGAAAAAGGAGCAAGTGTCCTTGCCCCGGGAGTGCTGGACGCGGACCCCGGGATCCGGAAAGACGATGAAGTGGTGGTGCTGACCCCCACAGGAGACGTTATCTGCTGCGGAAGGGCCCGGATGGCAGGGCAGGAGATGCGTGATGAAAAACGCGGGAATGCCGTGAAGCCGCGCTGGAGCGAAGCCCCGGCTGAGGCAAAGATCCCTGCTGGAGGACAGAGCTGGGACGACGCAGTAAGGGCAAATGAAAAGCTTCTGGACGCAATGATAGAAGAATCCCACACATTCATCCGAAACGTTGCCGGAAGCATAGACAAGAAAGTCAGCGTATCTTATTCCGGAGGGAAGGACAGCCTGGCCGTGCTCCAGCTTGTTGACGAAGTCCTTGAAGATTACGAAATCCTGTTTGCCGACACCGGAATTGAGTTCCCGGAGACCCTGGAAAACGTCCGGGAAGTTGGCACATACTACGGAAAACCCCTTAAGATCACCAGTGCCGGAGACGCGTTCTGGGACTCCATCGGGGTTTTCGGCCCCCCGACAATGGACACCCGCTGGTGCTGCAAAATCTGCAAACTGGGCCCCATAGTCCGGCTGATCGACGAGAATTACGAAAATGGGTGCCTGAGCTTCATCGGGCAGAGGCAATACGAATCTCATGCCCGCGCCATGAGCAAGAAGGTCTGGAAAAACCCCTGGGTAGGAAATCAGGTGGGAGCCACCCCAATCCAGGAATGGACCGCCCTGCACATCTGGCTCTACCTTTTCAGGACAAAAGCCCCTTACAATCCCGCTTACGAGAAAGGCTACGACCGGATGGGCTGCTGGCTCTGCCCCTCATCATCCCTTGCCGACTTTTTCCAGCTCGAGGAAAGCCACCCCGAACTTGCGGAGAAGCTAAACTTTCATCTCCTCGCCTATGCAGAGCGCATGGGGCTCTCCCCGGAATGGGTGAAATACGGCTTATGGCGTTATAAACGGTATCCCAAAGTCCTTGTGGAACTTGCGGAGAAGAAAGGAATAAAACTGCTCCCGAAACAGGCTACCCCTGAAGAGCTCCACCTTGAGGTCACCACGGGTTACAGGCCCTGCAAGGTAGGAGGGATTTCTGCGGACGGGAGTTTCGGGCAGGCTGTGGACATCGAAAGCCTGAAAGAGAGCGGGATGCTAAATGCCGTCGGAAAGGCGTCTTACATCGAAGGTGCGGCTTCGGTCGCAGCCGGAGAATCCAGAGCCCAGGTCTTTGCATCAGGAAACGTTAACGGGAGAAGTGAAAACGAAAAACTCGTGAAAAAACTGATGAGGAAGATGGAACTCTCGGTGAGAAGGGCAATACTCTGCCAGGGCTGCGGGATCTGTGTAGGGCACTGCGAACACGGTTCGATAAAAATGAAAGCCGGCAGGGCAGAGATCAAGGACACCTGCACCCACTGCGGGAACTGCATTGAAGTCTGTCCACTTGCAAAATTCATGTAAGCTGATCACATGTAAGCTGATCACATGTAAGCTGATCACATGTAAGCTGATCACATGTAAGCTGATCACATGTATAAGCTGATCAGTATGAAGAAAAAGATAACATATTCCAACTAAGGAATAGAAAAACAGCAGCAATTACGGCTTAATGTGAAAGAGCAGGAAAATGTAAAAATGGGCATTCGGCTTCAGGTCGGGCACCTGAAGCTATTTTCCGGTACGAGGTCACTGTTCCGGAAAAGGGAACTGTTCCGGTTCAAAGTAATATTCAGCAACCTTTATGGGGTTTCATTCGGCGTCTATATTGATTTCAAAACAGCTCACTATCTGGTTTCCTTTACGGCATGTTCCTGTAATTTTCTGGCTTCCGGAGGAGATCACCTGGATTTCCCATATGCGGTAGCCGCCTTCCAACGCTACATCGCCGTTGGAGACGTATCTTTCGCTCATAACCTCAAGGCCGTTGCTCGTTGCTATGTCCCAGGCAAAACCCGTGTCCGGATTCTCCGGGAACTGGATGGTAAACGGTCTCCTCAGCATGTTATTCCCTCTCCTAACAGTCTACTAACAAATCCGTCCTTCCCTGTACCACTTGATACGTTCTTTGCCATTCTTGAGCGAATATCCTTATAGTTTGCCATTTTACAGGAAATTCGCATGCAGATAGGATCTACAGTAAAAATAGCCACATCTGAAAATATGGGAATGGAAACTCAGGTCATGGACGCAATTTTTAATCATTAATCCATATAGATATTGGATTTCTTGTGTGATAAATTTTGTGAAAAAATATTTCACATGGGTTAACATAAAAAAGGAAGTATAATATACAAAACGCAACTTGTAACCGTTGCAGATGCATATATAAACAGCATTGAAATATTAATTTATTAATTTATATCCACCCTGCCATGGGCGAAAAAAAGGTAAACAAAAAGTCCTGCCCCGGGGGAGTCAGAATTTCAAAAATTCTTGGTAGGTAAACCTCAGGACCTTTAAGCTGCACTTTACCAGGCTCAAGCCCCTTGAAAGACGAAACCTGAAAAATCAGACTCCCTGAGGACGAAACCTGAAAAATCAGAATCCCTGAGGACGAAACCTGAAAAATCAGAATCCCTGAGGACGAAACCTGAAAAATCAGAATCCCTGAGGACGAAACCTGAAAAATCAGGTTCCGTAGTCAAAAAGGCTGGTCTGGCCCGTCTTTTTCTGGAGCCCGCCGACCCTTACCCCCACGCGCCGGAGTTCAATGGAACTTTCCGAAAGGAAAGCGTCGAGAATTTCCCGGGCAGTTTCCCGAAGAATTGCCCTTTCCGAGACGGGATGGTTCAGGGTCCGGCTCTTCGTATGCGTCCTGAAGTTCGAATTTATCGCAGTTATGGTAACAACCCTGAAAGCCAGTCCCCTTGCGTCCAGTTTTGCAATAACGTCCTCGGCAAGCTTATCCACCAGCGGATAGATCAGTTCAGGGTCCAGGGTATCTTCGGAAAGCGTTGCAATCCTTCCTATCTGCTCGGAACCTTCCCGCTCCTTTACGGGAGAGTCATCAAGCCCTGAAGCAGCCTGCTTGAGCCAGGTCCCCCTGACCTTTCCGAAAGCCGAGATCAGCCCGATCACGTCGTACTCTGCAAGTTCCCCAACCGTGGAGACCCCCATTTCCTGGAGTTTATCTGCGGTTACGTCCCCGAGGCCCCAGAGCTTCGTAAGTTTCAACGGACCAAGGAAAGCGGCAACATCTTCCGGTTTCACCATCGTAATCCCGTCGGGTTTTTTCACCGAAGAAGCCATCTTTGCAATAAGCTTGTTCGGGCCGACCCCCACAGAACAGGTAAGCTTTTCTTTATCCCGGACCTCGGCTTTTATTCGCGTCCCGAGCTCGAAAGCCCTGTCAAAGTCCCCCCCAGCTCTTTCCGTGGTCTCCAGGAACGCCTCATCAATGCTTATCTGCTCAAATGCATCCCCGTTCTCCCCGGAATCCGCATAGCTCCTGAGAATTTCCATGACATTGTCCGAGACCTCTTTATAAAAGTCCTTCCTTACCGGCAGAAACACCGCATCAGGGTTAAGTTTCTTTGCCCTTGAACAGGGCATCCCGGACCTGATACCGGACTCCCGGGCAATGTAGTTGCAGGTGCTGACCGACCCGCTCAGCTCACTTCTCCCCGAGAGCATACAGACCACAACAGCTTTTCCCCGGAGTTCGGGGTTTTCCCGCTCCTCGATGGAGGCATAAAAAGAGTCCATGTCCACATGGAGAACGATCCGCTGCATTAAAAGAAAAAACGCGGGGAAGCTTTGTATAATTATCCGTCATTGCCTGTCACCGCCTTCAAGTTCTTAAAAAACAAAGCAACAAAACACAAACCATAATAAATAAAAACAATAACCTCTTTTGTGTTAACACTGTTTTTCAAAAAGTTAACAGCGAGTTCCAGCTTACGGGATTCCGCTTATAATATACCACTAATGGCACACAACTTACGGGACAGCACTTACGGGACACTACTTACAGGAAGTTATCGATGAAGCAAAAACAAGATCCCATTAATAACTTAACCGGGAAAAGAGACGGGACTCCTGTCCTTGAGATAAAAAAGCTCTGCCACAGGTACCCCCACCTGTCCGAAAACGCCCTGGACAACATCAACCTGAAGATATACAGAGGGGAAAGGGTCGCGGTACTGGGAGCCAACGGAGCCGGGAAGTCCACCCTCTTCAAGCACCTTAACGGGATCCTGAAACCGCTCTCAGGAGAAGTGCTGGTAAAGGGAGAAAAGCTTACTAAAAAGAATGTCCGGAACTGCCGGGAAACAGTCGGGATCGTCTTTCAGGACCCGGACGACCAGGTACTTGCCCCAAGCGTGGAAGAAGACGTGGCTTTCGGGCCTATCAACATGGGGCTTTCCAGGGCCGAGGTGGAGGCAAGGGTAAAGGAAGCCCTGGAAATGGTGGGGCTTAGCGGCTTTGAAGAAAGGGCTCCGCACCACCTCAGCGGAGGGCAGAAGAAACTGGTTGCAATCGCCGGGGTCCTTGCCATGCGCCCCGAAGTAATCGTGCTCGACGAGCCGACAGCCGGCCTCGACCCCCTCAGTTCCACCCGAGTCCTGGACCTGATAATGAAAATGAACCGGGAACTCGGGATTACCCTGCTCCTCTCCACCCACGACGTGGACGTGGTGCCCTATTTCGCAGAAAGGGTGTTCGTCCTCCACCACGGGAAACTTGAAGCTGACGGGAGCCCGGAAGAAATATTCAGTGACCCCGAACTCCTCGGGAAAGCCCATCTGAGACTTCCCAGGGTTGCCGAAGTTTTCGAACTGTTGAGGCAGGAAGGGATCAATGCCAATATACAGATCACAGCCGAATCCGCCAAAAACGAAATCCTGAGGATCATGGAAACCGGACACTAAAAGCACGGAATGAGATGAGTATTTGGAAAAAATTAGATTTTGAGAAAAATGAGTGCTTGAGAGACGAGAGATTGAGAGAGACCTGAAAAAAGATGCCGGATGGAGAATAACTCAATGGTAACCCTTACCGATATCGAGCGCGAGTCATACAAAAACAGCCCCGTGCACCGGCTCGACCCCCGGATAAAATTGATCTTCACACTTTTAGTGATCGTTTACGTCGTAAGCCTGCCCCGAATCCATGAACAAAACATTGTGCGCCTCCTGTCAGTGGAAACGTATCTACTGCTCCTTGTCCTTCTTGCAGGGCTGGACCTCAGGTACTTCGGGCTGCGCATCCTTGCCGTACTGCCTTTCGGACTCGGAATAGCCCTCTTCCAGCCATTCATAAGACATTCTTTCGTGGAAAGCTACACTCCCTATCCGCTGGACCTGCCCTTCGGGCTCGGTATCACCTATGAAGGGCTGGCTTTCGGGACCACCCTTCTCATGAAATTCCTGGTCTGCGTAACAGCGGTAATCCTGCTTTCCTCCACCACCCGGATGCGGGATATGGTAACTGCAGCCGACAGGCTGGGCGTCCCCCGGGAGTTCACCCTGCTTTTGAGCATGATGGTGCGCTACCTCTTCCTTTTCTGGGCCGTCCTGAAACGCATAAGAATTGCCCAGCAGACCCGGCTCTTTGACATCTGGAACAAAGATGTGCCCAGAAAATGGGTTCTTGAACAGGTAGGGCACAGCATAAGCTCAATTTTCATACGCTCCTACGAGCAGGGAGAAAAAACCTACATCAGTATGCTCTGCAGGGGATACGGGAGCGGGCATGAGAAGGCATATTACAGGATGAAAATAGGGCTTAAAGATGGAATCTTTTTGTTTGTAAGCCTCGGCTGTGTCCTGAGCATCCACTTTTTTATTTGACTAGAGATCCGAAGCTGGAAGCCCCCAACTCAGGAAGAAAATGATGGGTGCACCCCTTCATTCAAATCTTTTTTTCAGATAATCGCCTGGAAAAACATCCGAATATTAATACAGAGCCCATCTGCAGGTTTACAGGATATGAGTAAATTAACTAATCATCAAAGGAAGTAATATCAAAAGATATTTATGTAATACGAATCTACATTAACAGTGTTAAGTAACGCTGTGAAGATAACACTAATAAAATTAAATAACGGGATAAAAACGGGCAGACCTGAAAATGGGTACATAAAAAAATGGAGGGAAGAATTTGCACATACCTGATTCATTCATACCTTTAAGCCAGGCAATAGTTTACTGGATTATTGCTCTTCCTTTTATCATAATGTCTATGAAGTGGGCAAAAAATGAACTTGACGAGATGAAAGTACCGATTCTTGCTGCCCTTGCAGCGGGAATCTTTGCAATCCAGGCAATGAACATTCCCATCGGGATGGGGACAAGCGGGCACATGGTTGGGGCAACCCTTGTGGCTATCGTCTTTGCCAGCCCCTGGGCAGGCGTCCTGGTCCTTACCCTCGTGCTGCTCGTGCAGGGCTTCGCCTTTGCGGACGGGGGAATTACCACTATGGGCGCAAACATCCTGAACATGGGCGTAATCTCCGGTTTTGTCGGTTATTATACGTACGTCATGCTCCGCAAGAATATGAATGTGAACATTGCCGCCTTCGGAGGCGCCTGGGTAGGGCTCTTTATCTCGGCAATAGCCTGCGCAGTCCAGATGTGGCTTGCAGGGACCTTTCCCCTGGTTCCGGGCCTCATGGCAATGGGCACCTTTCACCTGATCATAGGCTTCATCGGGGAAGGACTGATCACTGCAGTTGCAATCTCTGCAATAGCCAAATCCCGCCCTGATCTCCTGGAAGACGGTTTTGCCGCAGGAAACGAAAGACTTGACATGGAGGCCACGGCATGAGCGGGAATTCAAACATGAAATTCCTCTACGCAGGGATTGCAATCGCCCTGCTGCTCTCAGCCCTTGCCCCTTTCCTTGCCTCCTCGGACCCGGACGGGCTGGAAAGCGCAGCAGGAGGCGTGGTAGAAGAAGCCAGGATGACCGAACTTGAAGAAGCAGAACCTGCAGTTGGCTCACCCATGCCGGACTATGCAATTGAGGGCATGGGCAAAGGCGGGGAAGTGGCAGCAATTGCCATTGGAACCCTTGCGGTCCTTGCAATAAGTTTCGGATTCGGGAAAGTGTTCAACAAAAAAGCCTGAAACTTCCTAAACCGTTAATTTTGTGATAAATTTTGCGATAAATTGGACCTACAACCCCCCAAAACAAGAGAAAAAAATCATTATCTCTTCCGGGCAAAACCCGGGAGAGAAATGATTCAATGACAGCACAAAGTTACCCGGAGAAATAATCCGGAAAAAGTTATCCGAAAAATTGTCAGGAAAAGTCACCGGTCCATGAATATAAGACTTGAAGGACACAAGTTATTAATTACACACTCCGGACACTTCGGTTTCCGGGCAGTACATACTTTTCTTCCGTGAAGGATCAGGGTCATAGAAAGCGAATCGAATTCATTTTTTGGGGTAAGGGCCATAAGGTCCTGTTCTATTTTTACGGGGTCGGAATTATTAGTAAAGCCCAGCCGCCCTGAGAGCCTCTTTACGTGGGTATCTACCGCAATACCTTCTATTACCCCAAACCCTCTTGAAAGTACGATATTTGCGGTTTTACGCCCGACCCCGGGCAGGGTTACGAGATCCTCCATGGTATCCGGGACTTCCCCGTTATAGCGTTCCAGAATAAGCCGGGCAGCCGCGATAATATTTTTTGCCTTGTTCTTGTAAAAGCCCGTGGAATAGATATCTTCTTCGAGTTCCCCGATATCCGCATTTGCGTAGTCCTCCACAGTCCGGTATTTTTTAAACAACTCTTCGGTCACCCTGTTGACCTGCGCATCCGTACACTGGGCTGAAAGGACGGTGGCTACCAGGAGTTCGAGGGGATTTCCGTAGTTAAGGGCTGGCTTTGCATCCGGGTATTCTTCCCGGAGAATAGACCAGATTTTGTTGAAGTTGTGACGGTTGTCAGGAATTTCGAATTCTTCATCGGAACCGGGGTTTTTGGTTTCTTTTCGGCTTTTTGAGGGCATGAAGCGGCACCTTTCAGGATTGAACCTTGATTTTTGAGTAAGTTTGAAAAAATATTGAAATATGCTAACAAAATATGCTAACAAAATATGCTAACAAAATATGCTACAAAATATGCTAACAATCCATTTCCGGAACTGGTATTTACAGGTTTGCGGGGAAAGTCACATCATGCATACAGAATCATACCATGTGCACTATATCCGAACAAATACCGGGATACGCATACACGACCTTCTTGAGGTCCGAGGCTTTTAAACCCAGCCGCATTACCATGGCGAAAATGTTGATCGCTTCTTCGGCGTTAGGGCCAAGGATGTGGGCACCCAGGACCCGGTCGTTTTCCTCATCGATAATTACCTTTGATGCCGCAAACTCAAGGCCAGTCCGCCGCGTGGAATACCAGCCGCTCCGGTCCCTGAAGACCACCTTATATTCCTTACTATCTATGGGCGCAGTGATCCCCACGGAAGCCATTGTAGGAATTGTAAAGACAGCACTCGGAACGCCTGTATAATCTGCCTCAGCAAGGTTTCCGTCCAGGATGTTTGCCGCCGCAACTCCTGCCTGGAGGCCGGCAATCGGGGTTAAGGGCATCCCTTCGGAACTGCAGTCGCCCCCTGCATAGACCCGGGAGTTTGAGGTCCGCATGTGCTTGTCGACTTCGATTGCCCCGTTCTTGACCCTGATCCCGGCATTTTCCAGCTCCAGACCTTCGATGTCAGGAACCCGCCCTGCCCCGTGCACGACCATATCCGCTATAAAAGTATGAGTTCCGGTGTGAGATTCGGTTTTAAACTCGGTTTTGACCAGGAGATGAGATCCTTCTTTTTCCACCCCAACCACGGGATTCTCGGTATGCACCTCGATTCCTATGGCTCTGGAGGCTTTAAGGAGTACATCCACAAGGTCAGAGTCAAAACCCTTCAGGGGCCTTTTACTCCTGTGCAGAATTACGACCTCAGACCCGGCTCTCCGGGCAATATGGGAAAACTCAAAAGAAATGTAACCGCCCCCGACAAAGACGATTCTTTTGGGTAGTTGTTCCGTTTCCATGAACTCTTCGCTTGAAGTAAGGTACTCCTCACCCGGGATGTTCAGTTTGCGGGGTTTTGTCCCGGTGGCAACGAAGATGTATACCCCTCGGAGCAGGTCTTCCCCCACGGCAACGGTGTTTTCATTTTCGAAGTAAGCCTGCCCGTGATACGTATCGATCCCTATCTCAAAGAGACTTTTCTCTATCTTCCGGGGGTAGTCCTCCGTAAAAGTCCTCTTGAAGCTGATGAGAGAGGGCCAGTCAATGCTCAACAGCCCCTCAGTACCTGCCCCTTTGCCTATGAGCCTGTTGTTCCAGTCCGTAGCCTCGGATGCGCTGGCAAGTACTTTTTTCGGGTCGCAGCCTCTCAGCGGGCAGGTCCCCCCATACTCCCTGCAGTCGATGATAGCAATGTTAAGTCCTGATGACGCAACTTTGTATGCAAGGGTTGTGCCAGCAACCCCACTTCCTATGATTATGATATCGTAGTCCCTTTCCATCCGACACCCCTTCTTCTGCTTCGATAACCCCTTAAAAAAACCAAAAATTCCGGAAAAGCTACTTTATCCTCTATTTCTAAACAATAAGTATTTCACCTGAACCTTTTTCCTTAAAGGTGATACTGAATGGGAAACCGCCGGAGGGGGAAACACCCGGGGTGGAAAAAATAACCAGAGCAAAAAACAACCATAGTGGGAAACGGGACGAATGGAAAAAAATAAAATGAGGAAGGAAAAGGCTCTGTATGAAAATCCAGAAAGATTTCAGAAAAAGACTTTAAGAAAAGCCTTTAGATCCTTAAAGTGGGAGAGATCCACGTACTCACGTTAACAGAAATAAAAATCAAAGGAATTGTACCCCGATTTTGTCTTGAAACGGGAACTCTTTTTATATAAAATATGTTGACCAAAAGCTATATAGCTAGGGATTTTTAAACCAAGTATATTGGTGATTTCTTGGTAAAAAGGGCACTGCTCAGCGTCTCAGATAAAACAGGAATCGTGGAATTCGCACGTGGGCTCGAAGAACTTGGCGTGAAGATTATCTCAACAGGCGGGACAGCGAAGATCATTCGCGACGCCGGTATTGAAGTTACTGATGTTTCGGAAGTTACGGGCTTTCCCGAGATGATGGGAGGAAGGGTCAAGACCCTGCACCCAAGGATCCATGGGGGCCTCTTATGCCTCAGGGAAAGCGAGGAACACATGGAAGAGGCTTCAAAAGAAGACATCTCACTCATTGACATGGTGGCCGTAAACCTCTACCCCTTCGAAGTCACGGTCTCGAAAGAAGGTGTGGAACTGGAGGAAGCTATCGAAAACATCGACATCGGTGGCCCCACCCTGCTCCGTTCGGCAGCCAAGAACTACCGCTCGGTGACAGTACTCTCTGACCCCGCAGACTACGGGCGTATCCTGAAAGAACTGCGTTCCAGCGGGGTCATCTCCGATGAAACCCGGGCCGAGCTTGCGGTCAAGGCCTTCAGGCATACTGCAGACTACGACGCGGCCATCGATACCTACCTGAGCAAAGTCCTTCTCGGAGAAGAAGTGCTACGCCTGAAGTTCACCGACGGCGTGAAACTCCGCTACGGAGAAAACTGGCACCAGGAAGCCAGTTTCTATAAAGAACCCCGGCTGGAAGGACCGAGCCTGGCAAAAGCCGTCCAGCTGCACGGAAAAGAACTTTCCTTTAACAACTACGTGGACGCCGACAACGCCCTTCAGACAGTCAAGGAACTGGGAAATGCCACCCCGGCTGTTGCCATTGTAAAGCACAACAACCCCTGCGGACTTTCAACAGGAAACACCCTCCTGCAGGCACTGCAGGCTGCCTGGGACGGAGACCCCATCTCGGCTTACGGGAGCATTATCTGCACAAACGAAACCTTCGACCTTGAAGCTGCCCAGTTCCTGAACGGGAAATTCGTGGAAATCATCCTTGCCCCGGATTTCACACACGATGCCCTCGAATACCTGAAAAACAAGAGTGCTAACTTAAGGCTCCTTAAACTGCCCGATATAAGGGAAAGTTTCGGGACGAATTGCACCTACAAATACATAATCGGAGGCATGCTCAAACAGTCCCGGGACATAGGGATCTACGAGAAGTGGGAATCCGTTACGGAGACCCCCTATCCCGAAGAAAAGCGCAAACTATCAGAATTCTGCCTCAAAGCCTGCAAAGCCACGAAATCTAACGCAGTTATCATCGCCCACGAATACGAACCCGGTTCCTTTATGGTGCTGGGAATGGGCGCAGGACAGCCGAACCGCGTGGACTCCATCCGCAAACTGGCAGCCACAAAGGCAATCGAAAACCTGAAGGTTATCTACGAGCGCGAAGAGTCGGGTATTCCCTTCGAAGAGTACTGTAAAAATATCCTGTCCGAATGCGTGATGGTCTCAGATGCCTTCTTCCCCTTCGACGACAGCGTAATCCATGCCTCAGAGAACAACATCCGCTATATCGTATCTCCCGGCGGGTCCATTAGGGACGGAGAGGTTATAGAAACCGCAAATCGGCTCAATGTATCCCTGGTATTCACCGGCATGCGCCACTTCCTTCATTAAATTTAAAAATCGAAAAGCTGCAAAATTCAAAATGCAGCCTTCCCTGCCGGAAATGGCAGGGAACCATTTCACTATTTTTGGACATACGAATTTTAATATGGCTTTAAAATAAGAATTTTAACAGACAGGTTTTAACATACAAATTATAACGAAAGCTCTTTTTTCGAAAAAAATTCAATACACAGCATTCCACACACCTTGCACTCCAATTACAGGCCATTTCCTAAAAATCGTTTATAAGATATCGAATATATAATAAATCCAAAATGAAAAAACTGTTTTAATCACTGATTTCTTTGAGAGAGAAATCATTTTTTTAGATCCAATTGAGGTATATCAGTAAAATAACTGTACACCAATAATATAATAAAATTAGTTACGGAGTATATGAAAATAATAATAATGTGATCTAATAGTTTGGGACTACCGCTTCAGATTATCTGTGAAAGACAAAAAATGCCAGAGAATATGTAACACTCCCAAAAAAGATAATATAGATTGAATTCATATACCATTCTAGCAATAGTATACGACTAACATATAACAGCCACCGCAAAAAAATATAGCAAATGAAATGAAAAAGAGATGAATAAAACAAAAAATCCCTTTAATTTAGAGATATCACCTGGAAGACTTATTCAGGAAGACGGGATTTACCATCACAAAGTTAACGAAATGAGGGTTGATCAAAGTGAAATCCAACGGATTATTAAGTATCCTCACATTTTCTGAAAAACGAAAGGACCTGCTCTTCCTGATTCAGGAGAGCCCAAGGACCCTTTCCGATATCAAGGAATATTTCAGTGTAAGGTCTCCTGAGATTCTGCCCCGTCTGAAGGAGATGGAAAATGCAAACCTGATTTTCCGGCAGGAAGGAATGTACTGGCTGACTCCTCTCGGGAAGGTTTCAGCAATGTATTTCAGACCTTTCCTGGACACCCTTGCCGCCATAGAAGCAAATGAAAACTTCTGGAAAGAGCACGATCTTACAGGGGTTCCCGAAACCCTGCTTAACAGAATCCAGGAACTCAAGGAGTGTAGGGTTGTAAGAGATGAACATGAAAACATCTATGACTCTCACAAAACATTCATAGAAAACGTACAATCATCCACCCGTCTCATGGGTTTTGCGTCAATATTCCTTCCCCATTACCCCCAGATGTTCCTGGATGTGGCACGTAAGGGCATCCCAATCTCCATAATCGTAACTCCAAATGTTTTTTTCAAGCTGAAAAGCGAATACAACACTGAAATCGAAGAATACCTGGAATACAAAAATACGAGCTTTTACGTTTACGACAATGCCAGGGTCGCTTTTATCGTAACAGACCGCTTTACATCCCTCTCCCTTTTCTATAAGAACGGCACCTTTGACCCACGAAACGACCTTGTCGGTTTCGATGCACTTGCTATCAAATGGGGAGATGACCTTTTCAAGCACTACAAAGAAAACTCAGTAGAAATAAAGAACCTTTAAAAACCGGAGCTTGTAAAAGTTTCCTTTTCCCCCGAAATAGGAGCAAGGGAAAGAAGAAAGGACAGGGCCAGAAGACCATTTGATCTTCTGCCAACTCTATTTTTAAAATTAAGGGAATGTTATCCGGGTTTCCGGTCACAGCAGTCAATCCCCTTTCCTTCATGAGGACACTCCATCCCTTACAGGATAGTGCAGCCTTCACAGGGATATCTTATCTCTAAAAGGAATTATCCCATCCGCATAGGTCAGATGCCAGTTAAGATCGGATTTCAGATAAGGAAATCTTTAAGCCAGGAAAGCCCCCGCGACTGCCCTCAACCCTACAATTGAGGTTGATTCCCCGTCCACCATAAAGGTCCGTTCGAGTTTCCGGAAAGGAAGTTCCTCTTCTTCAGTCCGGGTGTAGTTTTCGATACACATGAGTCCGCATACGAAGCTGTATAGAAGGATGAGAGGTTCGAATGCAACCAATCCCTGAATTAGCGCAACTCCGAGTACCATGTGAGAAGTCAAATGAAGTGTGATGAGAAGATTGCGGGTATTTTGTTCTCCCAGGGCAACCGGAAGGGTCCTGATGCCCGCAAGGGTGTCTCCCTTGACATCCTTGAAGTCATAGATTGCAGAGTTAATGAAGAGTTTGATTCCGAAGAAGGCAAAGACCAGAATAACAGGCAGCATATGAGTGGAACTTCCTCCGGCAAGTCCGGCAATGAAAATCCCCCAGGTAGCCCCCACAACAAGATTTTTGACCCCGAGTCCTCCCTTGAGTTTCAGGGAAAATTTACCGATATTTATACCTTTACTATAGAGATAACCGGTTATAAAAGGCAAAAACGCGAGTGCACAAAGCCCTTCTTTTGCAAGAATAAAAACGCCGATGACAAAAGCCAGAAGAGAAACAGCAAGTGCAACCTCCCGCTTCGAACCATTTAATTCCTTCCGGTTAACGGAATCTTCTGCGGACTCCAGGGCCCGGTCCAGGGTGTAGACCGTATAGATCACAAGGCCACCTGCAAAGCAGGTAAGCAGACTGGACGTTATGTGCAATAGCAGAAAAGCTAAATGAATCCGGAGCGCCCCGGAAAAAGCAACAAGCACAGAACTTTTTAGTAGCTCAAGGGTAGCATTTTGCTCCCTGTATTCAGGTACGTTTGACTTTCTATGCCTTAAAACCTTTTCAAAACTTCCCAAAAATATATTAGAGTCCATGAAACTAATACTGCATCACAGTTCGATATTATTAATCGAATAGAATATTGGAGGATCAGTATAACATGTAGAAGATAAACTAAATAATAAAGGACCTAGACAACGGTTATAACAATAGTATAATAAATATTATTACGATGTGTTAAACTGGAAACAGGAGAAACATTATACCAATAAACTAACAAACAATAAATAATGAACAGTGTTTTTTCAATTTTTTGAGCAGGTATTTTCAATAAAAGTAAAAAATAATCAGTATAAAAATAGGGGAGATTGCACAAAATATTCCGAAAGTTTTATCTTTGACAACGCCTTATTTCAGAGAGCACATCATAAAAATTATGAATAGATATGACATATTTTATATAATGTTGGCTGGTCCTCCAGCGTAAAGACCAGTTTACTCTAAAGGACCATAAATGGAAGAGCCCAAGAAACCCGAAAAATAAAAAACAAAAAAACAAAAAACCCACACCGAGATAACCCCCAGAAACCCATAACTGATATTTTTGAAAAATTGGAGAACTGTCTTGGCAGGAAGAAATACGGGTAAAACGTAGAAAATCTTCCTAAAAAAATAAGAAAAGCCAGGTGGTAGATAAGATTGAATCCGGGAAAGCTTGCAGAGAGGATGCTATCTTCTGCAGACAGTAAAAAATTCCTGCGGGAAATTGCAATGAACTATGAAGAAGGACAAATTTTCCTGACGGCAGTAGAACTTGGAATTTTCACAAAATTGATAGAACCAAAAAGTGCGAAAAACCTCGCAGAAGAACTCGGGACTGACTCCCGGCTCACGGCCAGGATTCTGGACGTGCTAGTCTCCGTCGAAGTCCTGAAGAAAAGAGAAGAAATTTACACCACATCCCCCATGCTGGCCCCCTTTCTGCTGGAAGGCAACCCTGCTTCGTTCAAGAGCTTGAATTTTTCACATAAGGAGGGGACAGGGTTCAAAAATAAGAACCTGTTTGAAGAAAAAAAGCTGCATAACAGCTGTGAAAACCAGCAGAGAAACCCCGTCCTCGGACTTAATTGAAGGTCTACAGTTATTGAAGGGATATGGATCAGGGATAAAGCAATTTGAGGGATATTGAATATTTATATGGCAATTGAATGTATATTAAACCATAAAACTGCAAACAAAAGGAAATAAACATAGATAGTAGCCCCGGAGCATTACAGCTTATTATCCTCCCGACCCCGGTTTTCCCACCACAATTTTACCCTTGTGCTCCAGCCCCTGATCACAATGTTTCCGTTTTCGTCTTCAAGTAACTCCTTGAGATATGCCCTGAGAATTTCTTCCTGTTCTTCCGACGTTACAGCATAATGGGGTTTAAAGTTCTCAACCGCTTCATCCAGACTTGCAAAGGTCTGGACGTGTTCAAAGGGGAAAACCTCCATGTTTGGGTAGATTCCCATATCATAGAGAACATTGTAAAGGACATCGATTTTGGGGCCCTGCTGGTATTCATAACCATGCAGAGAGGGCCAGAGCTTTCGGGAGTGCATGTCCCAGGAAGTCCCCCCTGCAAACCAGTAGAGATAGATGTACCCGGAAGAGACGTCAATCATTTTCCGAATCGAAGAGCGGATATCCTTCATGCCGAGGGAGTATGAAGCAAAAACCACGTCATACGGACCGTAAAGATCCATTTCGGCATTAACGGCTTCCCAATCTTTGTACACACAATTTACATTTTCAATTCCGTAAGTTTCCATATTTTCCTTAAGGACGCACATCATCCCTTCAGCAGGTTCCACCGCGGTCACATGCGCAACCTTTTCCGCGAGAGGGATTGCAAGAGTGCCAGGCCCCGCCCCTATGTCAAGAACCCGTGAGTCGGAAGTTAAGGCCATCCCCTGCATAGTTTTTTCCATCCGGGTCCAGTTTTTTAGAGACATCTCCCAGAAACGCCTTGCACTTTCTTTTTCCTGCCAGATACTTCCAGGTCCGGTATTGGGGCAAGCCCTTTTCTGGGCATCCATTTTTTCTTTCCACACTTCATTCCAGTCAATATTTTTTGTGTCCATTTTCTTTCCTCAATCGTTTTCCCCGAAATGAACCCACGTAATACAAATTTACGGATAAGTATTAATAGATAAATAATTTTCTAAATGAATTTCAAAAAATTCAAAGAGATGGAGAGAATGTAAAAAAGAATATAAAATGGCATGTGGAAAAACGGTGTAGAAAAAAAATGTGGAAAAAGATCCGGGCAGAAGACCCGGAAAAATTGTTCTCGATTCTTGAAAGCAGCGTTTTTAGAGAGGGAAGACCGTTTTCCCGTACATCTCGTTCAGTACCTGGCCAAGAGCAGCGTAAATAGCCGAAAAGCCACATAAGATTCCCTCGAACCCGGCAATTCTGAGTATTGCTGCACTTCCCAGGTAGTTACCGGCAGCAAGCAGGAAGAACAGGATAGTAAGGGTCAGGAAAACAACCTGCAATGCCCTGTTGGCTTTCAGCGTACCTATAAACATGAAGAAAGTGAAGAGTCCCCACATGAAAAGGTATGCAGCAAAGGCCGTCGGGGTAGGAGCCAATTTTGCAAAGCCCACCCCAAGAAGCACCTCAAGCTTTGGGATCAGGACAATTCCAACAAGGGAGAGCCAGAAAAATCCGTAAGAAGTGAAAGCCGTAGCTCCGAAGGTGTTACCTTTCTTCCATTCCTCAATCCCTGCAATTACCTGGGCCAGCCCGCCGTAAAAGATGCCCATGGAAAGAATCATTGCACCCAGGCCATAATACCCGGCGTTGTGCAAATTCAAAAGCACCGTGGTCATCCCGAAACCCATCAGCCCCAGAGGAGCCGGGTTCGCGGTTAAGTCCTTGACTTTTACGTCAGCAATATTTCCGTTCATAATAATCATTCCTCCAACTCAGTAATCCTGGCGATCCTGAAGTTCAATCCTCCTGGCCAGTTACCCGGAGATTTACCGGAATTTTCAATAAATGTTCACAGTGAATTTCAACTAATTTTGCGGTCCCGTTTTTACCTTTTGGGGAATTATGTAATTATTAATACTTATATTTACGGACTTCTAATATATTTTCAATACAATATAAATATATTACGTATATTTTCATAACAAGCTTTTTATCGACGGATGCGGAAATTCCCTGCATATGACTCAAGCAAGACGACCTCTCATGCTCATGATCCTTGACGGCTGGGGTTACCTGCCCGACGAGGAAGGAAACGCAGTCCTGGCAGCCAGAACCCCGAACCTTGACCACCTGGTGGAAGAATACCCGTCCTGTTTTTTTGAAGCCTCGGGGGAAGCCGTGGGACTGCCCGAAGGGCAAATGGGGAATTCGGAAGTCGGACACCTTAACATCGGGGCAGGGCGTGTCGTATACCAGGACCTTACCCGCATCAACCTATCTATCAGGAAAGGGGACTTTTTCGAAAACAGCGTGCTTCTGGATGCAATAGAGAACGCTAAAAGCCATGACTCAGGCCTGCATCTCATGGGGCTTGTCTCCCATGGGGGTGTACACAGCCACATGACCCACCTGAAGGCCCTTATCCGGCTTGCAAAAGAAAAAGGGCTCCGAAAAGTGTATATACATGCTTTCCTGGACGGGCGGGACGTGCCCCCCAGGGCAGCCAAGGAGGACCTCAAAGAACTCGAAGCCTTCTGCAAGGAAGGTGGAGTTGCAAAAATAGTTACCGTATCCGGGCGCTACTATGCAATGGACAGGGACCGGCGCTGGGATAGGACAAAACTCGCCTACGATACCCTTACCCTGGGACTTGCACCCTACAATGCCCCTGATGCAGTTGCCGCAGTCTCCGAAGCCTATTCAAGGAACGAGTCCGACGAATTCGTAAAACCGACAGTAATCACCGATGCGGCAGGGAACCCGACGGCCACCGTCCAGGACAATGATTCCGTAATCTTCTTTAATTTCAGACCTGACCGGGCCCGGCAGCTTACCTGGGCTTTCGTAAACGAAGACTTCGAAGACTTCCCCAGAAAAGCCACCCCGAAAGTGCACTACGTTTGCATGGCCCAGTACGACGAAACCCTGGACCTGCCAATCGCCTATCCTCCCGAAACCCTGAAAAACGTGCTTGGGGAAGTGCTGAGCAAAGCCGGAATGACACAGCTCCGCATAGCGGAAACCGAAAAATATGCCCATGTGACCTTTTTCCTTAACGGGGGAGTCGAGAAGTGCTATGAAGGAGAAGACCGCTGCCTGATCCCGTCCCCAAAAGTCGCCACCTACGACCTGCAGCCCGAGATGAGCGCCTACGAGGTAACAACAGAGATAATCAAAAGGATCGAGTCTGGAAAGTACGACGTAATTATCCTGAACTTCGCCAACATGGACATGGTTGGCCACACAGGTATTTTCAACGCTGCGGTCGCAGCAGTGGAAGCCGTGGACAGCTGCGTTGGAAAAACCATTGAAGCCCTGCAAAAAGCGGACGGTGTGGCAATTATCACCGCAGACCACGGGAATGCCGAACAGATGGAAAACAGGAAAACAGGAGATGTCCACACGGCACATACCTCAAACCCGGTGCGCTGCATCTACGTGGGCAACGACGAGGTCGATACCCTGAAAGACGGGAAACTCTGCGACCTTGCCCCGACCCTGCTTGACCTGCTGAATATCCCAAAACCTGCAGAAATGACCGGGGAGTCGGTAATAATAAGGAAAGGAAGCAAACTTTGAGACTTTTATTTATTCCTTTCTTTATTCACGTTTCTCCTTTCATTTTGTGATCATATAATTAACTTCACAATTTTTAATTATTTATCTTTTTAGCCACCATACAATATTATTTTTTTAAGATTGTAGCTCTGCATAATTTTGTTTTGGTAAGCATGTAATCCCACCACATTTTCTTTTTTTCCGACTTTCCATCTCAATATATTACATGATTTCCTACATAATTTTTTACATAAACTTTTAACTTTTACACAGTTTCGCATATATCCACAGAATATTATATCCACCCACCGAATTTTGCATTCACCCACGTAGTATTGAATTTATCCAGATGAAGCCAACTGTTTTTGACTACGTAAACCATGTCGGAGTTAAACTATTTATATAATTATGAATATAAGTTTAAAAAAAATAATAATGATAATATACATTTGCTTTTTGGATATCAAGCAAAGTGTAATCGCCCAAAAGGCACAAACTTATAAAATTGCATATTAAAGTTCACCAAAAAGGTTATAAATTTTTATTGACAGATTATACCGACAACATGTAAAAATTATTTTAGTATAGGGGTACAGGTCTTAGTGGGATGAGTCTCAATGGATAATAAAAACGAGAATCTCTCAGAAAATACTTTAAGCTCAAATCAGAGCTCGGATGAAACGGACAATAAAAGAGACCTCCAGGCTGAAAAAGCCGATGAAAAGGAGGTTCCGGATGAAAATTCGGTGCTGCTACAGAGCAAGGGGGAAAAGGACTCTGAAGAAGACTCTTCTGAAGGGAGTAACGACGAAATTCTTCTGACCGGAGAAGCCGCCGACAACAGCGGGTTTGAAGAGGAGGCTTCAGGGGGAGATAAGGAAAAAATCCGGGAAGAAAAGCCCGATAAAAAAATTCTGGTTGCTGATTCGAGAGTCGAAACTCCCCGGAATTCCGAAGATATTCCGGAACCGCGAACAGAAGAAAATCCGAATAAGGGGGAGGGCACCCCCAATTCAAAAACCAAAAATAAAGGAGATGAGCCATTATCGGACATCTCCGGGGAAGACATTGATTCAGAAGAAGAATCCGCATTTTCCAAAAATTACGGCCTTGGAATAGAAGTCGGGCTTGTTATAGAAACCGAAAAGAAAGGAATTTTTCCTCCAGCATATGAACCCGAGATTGAAAATAAGCTGCATCCCGCAGAAAAAACAAAAATTGATACGGTTCCCAAAAAAATGAGCGAGAAAACGGAAGTAAATAATCCCAGCAAGTTGAAAAAATCCCCTGAAAAGAGGAAAGCAGAGGGAGAAAAAAAAGCAAAAGAAGGAGGAGAAGGAGAAAAGAGAGAAAAGGAAAAAGAGGAGGGAGAAAAGAGAGGAAAAGAAAAAGTAGAAGTTGAAAAGGGAGAAAAAGTAGAAGTTGAAAAGGAAGAAAAAGGAAAAGAAATTGAAAAGGAAGAAAAAGGAAAAGAAATTGAGAAGGAGGGAAAAGGAAAAAAGAAAGGGAAAAGGAAAGGAAAAGAGAAAAAGAAAGAAAAAAAAGCCGGATCGTCACTTAAATTCAAAGAATTGGTTTATGATATTGCGGGAGTAAAGGGAGACGAAAAGTTAGGAGATAAAGTAAAAGAATTCCTGGAAGAAGTAAAGACTCCTGAAGGAGCAAAAAATAAGTTTACCGAAATAATGAGAAAATTGAGGGAAGAAGAGATAAGGACCCTTCCTCCTTACGACCCGGAAACCTATGGTCCTCTTCTGGAATACGAAATCCCTGTGGGTTTTGCCGAAGTAGAGCGCTACTGGGTAGAAGAACCCTACGCTTTTGTTAGCATTATCGAAAACAGGGAAATGAAGTTTTACAACGTGGTCGAACCCACCCTTTCCGCATATGAGAAAGCTATTCTTGAACGTGTAAGGGGCAACCTCGAGGACACCCTGACCCAGGAAGACATGGGGCTTGGCAGGGAAAAAGAAGTCATACTCACAAACAAAGCTTTGCGCCTTTTTGACCAGTATTACAACACCCTTGAACTGCCCTCTCTCCATAAGATTATGTATTTCATCCGGCGGAATTTTATCGGGTACGAAAGAATCAACGCCCTGATCCAGGACCCAAACATTGAAGACATCTCCTGTTCAGGGGTTGAAATCCCGATTTACCTCTACCATATGAAGCACAATAACATTGTGACAAACGTTATTTTCGGGGAGAAAGAACTTGATTCTCTCGTGGTCAAGCTCTGCCAGCGCAGCGGGAAGCATATTTCCATAGGGGAACCGATTGTGGACGCCACTCTTCCTGACGGGTCAAGGATCCAGGCAACCCTTGGAAAGGAGGTCACCACAAGGGGCAGTTCCTACACCATTCGAAAGTTCAAGGGAGACCCGATTACCCCTATTGACCTTATAAACTACAGTACATGTAGTGTTGAAATGATGGCTTACTACTGGCTTGCCATCGAAAATAATACCAGCGTGCTCCTTGCAGGCGGGACCGCTTCCGGGAAGACCTCACTCATGAACGCAATTTCCCTGTTCATCCCCAGGCTTGCCAAGATCGTATCCATTGAGGACACCAGAGAAATCATGCTCCATCATGAAAACTGGATTGCAGGAGCTACCCGAAAGTCCTTTACAGTGGGAGGCACCGGGGAAGTATCCATGTACGAACTCCTGAAAGCTGCCCTCAGACAGCGTCCGGAATACATCATTGTGGGAGAGGTAAGAGGAAAGGAAGCCCTGACCCTTTTCCAGGCCATGTCCACGGGGCACACCACCTATTCCACCATGCACGCAAGTGACGTACAGACGGTTGTTAACAGGCTTGAAAACGAACCCATCAATGTCCCGCATGTGATGATGCAGGCCCTTGGGGTCATTTCCATCCAGATGCAGACCTACGTGGATGAGGTGAGGGTGAGGAGAACCAAGACCATTGTTGAAATAACCGGGCTTGATGCGAGGACCGGCAGTCTCAGGATCAACGAACTCTATAGCTGGGAGCCCCAGCATGACACTTTCAAGCGGGCAGGGGATTCCTATGTGTTGAACGAGATTATGAGGGCAAGGGGCTGGAACCCGGACAAACTCTTTAAAGAATTCCAGGACAGGGAAAAGATCCTTGCCTACATGGCTGAGAATCATATGCGGGATTATGTAAGTATCTCTTTGATCGTGCACATGTACGCCACCAATCCCGGGCTTGTGATGGAAGCGGTTGAGAATGGTAACTTGCGGGAAATGTTCCTGCACAGGGACTGAGGAGTGGCGGTGGCATGAGCGCTATTGATACCTTTGCCTTCCGAATTTTTGGGGCAAAAATCCTTGAATATGAAGACCGTTTCTCGATGTTCAGGGTTAAGTTAAGGCAGGCACAAATCCCCCTTCCTGTAGAGCAGTACGTATCTACAGCAGTCCTGTATTCCCTGCTTGCGGGTTTTTTTGGAGGGTTTATAGGTCTCTTTCTGGGCCGACTGCTGTTCAAGGGCGTAACTCCCGAATCCATAGTTTCCACTTTGCACATTTCTTCGAGGGTTACCCGGGCTGTTGAAACTCCCGGATTTATTGAAGCCCATCTCCCCCTTCTCCTCACTTTTGTAGGAGGAATTTTGCTTTTTCTGCTGCTCGCGGCCCTCACCTACGGGCTAATCATGAGCTACCCCCCCATGAAAGCCGATAACAGGAAAAGGGCAATCAATGACGTCATGCCTCACGCGACCGCATTCCTCTATGTTCTGCAGCGTGGGGGCGGGATGACGATTTTTGATATCATGAAATCCCTGGCGGAGCATGCCCACCTTTACGGGAACACTTCCAGGGAGTTCGGAAACATTATCCGGGACATGGAGTATTTCGGAAAAGACCTGCAGGACTCCCTCTGGGATGCGGCCGACAGGACGCCTTCCGAACATTTCAAGGACCTGGTCGACGGGCTTATTTCCATCGTTTCAAGTGGAGGAGATGTAACCCTCTATTTGAAAAATAAGACAGAGCATTACAAGTCTGAAGCCAACAAAGCTCACAAGCGTTTCCTTGAAACCCTGGGGCTGCTAGCTGAGGTATACATCACCGTGTTTGTCGTGGGTCCCCTTTTCCTTATGATAATTCTTGTGGTGATGAACCTTATAGATAACGGGGGTCCCACCAAACTCTACCTCCTGGTATATGGGGCAATTCCCTTCGGAACAGTCATTTTCCTTATTTTTCTGGACATGCTTACCGGAGATGCCGAAAAACTGCCTGAGGAAATCATTACCCGGACCAAACCCGATTCTTACAGTGACGTCAGGGTAAAACCGGAAACGGAACATGACCTTGAGCTGATGAAGAAAATAGAGTTTTATGAAAAACTCTTCCGGATCAAAAACACCCTCTTTCACCCTATCCGGGCAATGATCCAGAAACCCCTGTATGCTTTTGTCGTGAGCGCCCCCCTCACATTTGGGTATTTTATCTCCGCATACCTGAAGAACAGCCCTTACTACGGAGGATTCATAGAAATTGCATCGGCTCTGGACGACCACATATACGTGAGCCTCCTCATCCTCTTCATCCCTTACATCATCTTCCACGAACTTGAAGTCAGGAAGATCAGGCAGATCGAAGAGCAGGTGCCAGAGTTTCTCAAAAGGCTTTCAAGCATCAACGGGACCGGAATTTTGCTAGCTGATGCCATTGCCATTACCGCCCAGTCAAACATGGGCCGGCTAAAACCTGAGATTAAAAGAATGGTTGAAGATATCCGCTGGAACTCAAATATGGTAAATGCCCTGAAGCGCTTTGAATCCCGTATCCGGACCAATCTTACCCGCCGCAGCATGACTCTCATTGCCCAGGCCAGCGAGTCCACAGGAAACATCCACGAGGTAATAAGCATCGTTGCGGAAGATTCCGATGTCCAGAAAAACCTGAAAAAAGAACGTTCTGCCGAGATGTTCATCTACGTTTTCATCATCTTCGTGACCTTCTGCGTCTTCCTGGTCATCGTATACGTGCTTGCGGCTTTCTTCCTCCCTGCCCTGGACGGGTCCAGCAACCCGGCAATGTCCATGGGTGGCTTCGACCTGAACGAATACACCATGCTCTTCTTCCACGCAGCCCTCCTCCAGGGCTTCGGTTCCGGGCTTGTAGCCGGAAAAATGGGATCAGGAAGCCTCCCATCGGGGCTCAAGTACTCCCTTGGCATGATGACCTTAGCCTATGTGCTGTTCATCGTGTTTCTCTGAAACTCCGGAACTTTTCCGGAATTTCTCATTTATCAGAGGTGTGATTACTCAGAGGTGTGATTACTCAGAGGTGTGATTACTCAGAGGTGTGATTACTCAGAGGTGTGATTACTCAGAGGTGTGATTACTCAGAGGTGTGATTACTCAGAGGTGTGATTACTCAGAGGTGTGATTACTCAGAGGTGCGATTTTTATGCGAGATTTATTTCGCTTATTCCCCCACTTCTTTTTAGACATGTACTATAAAAGACCGAATCTCATTTTACCCGATTCTTTTTTAAAAAATGAACTTTTAACTTAAAGAGTATGGGAGAAGATACAAACACGAAAAAAATACTTCTTGCCGCACTCATCCTGGCAGTAGTCCTTTCTTCGTTTTTTGTTCTGGATTTTAAGGCTGCAAAGAGCGAAACCAGGGCAAATTCCCGAATAGCGGCTTACTCTACAGGAGAGACTCAAGTAGACTTTCCGGGCAGGATCTATCTCTATGTGGAAGGTGACGAAGCCCTTTCGGGATTTATCCGGGAAAAAATCAGGGCAGAACTGGAAAAAGCAGGGATGGATGTGGAGGAGGCAGAAACCTTCAAGGAAAAGTATGATTCCCAGGCCCTGCTGGTAAATGTCAGGGACTCCGAAGGACTATATACGCCGGTTTATGCTTCTTCAAGCCTTGAAATTATGTATTTCTACACCTCCAACGGAGAAGACACCCAGTATTTTGAAAAATTTAAGGAAGGAAACGTTACCGTAGCATTCAGAAATACCGGATCAGGAGAAGGAAAAAAACTGGTTGATGGGGAACTTGAACTGCAGGATACCACGAAAGGCATCGTATCCATAAAAGCCTACAGGAAGCACCTTGCCGAAGAAACGGCAAAGAATGTTGCCGACCAGCTTGAAAACCAGATACGAAACATCCCCTGAAAAGCTTCCTGCCAAAGTTCTAAATTTATTTACCCGGACAGGCCCTTTTCCGAACCGCATCCTTTCAGGACCTTAATCATTTCCAGACTTCAACCACTTATCGGATGTGAACCATTTAGAGGAAATTAACCATTTCAGAACCTCATTATTTACCGGAGCAGTTTGCACCAGATGTTCATGTCCTCAAACCCTTCCATGATCTTACAGTTGTTTACAAGCCTGCCGGTATAGGCATAACCCAGGGAAGAAAAAGCCCCGTTGATTCCGGGAGAGGGAGCCCTGCACAGGGTGTAGAGGCTTTTAAAATTTCGGGCCGCAAGTTCATTTTCAAGGCTCAGAATAAGCGATTTAATGTGCCCTTTTCCCCTTTCTTCCGGAATTGTGAGGCAGTCGGTTAATTCGGCGTTTTTCATGGAAGGCTCCGTTTCCGCAGATGCCAGACTCACGATTTTTCCCCTTTTTTCGATCACCAGGTAGAAGACCCCCGAACCCATAGCTTCCAGCAGATAGCTTTCCTTATGAAGGGGGCTCGGGTATAGCTGAAATCCCCGGGAATACAGGGCAGCCATTGCAGGGACATCGGCCTCATCTGCGGGCCTGAGGACATAGCCTTCAGGAAGGGTGTTTATTTTTGTGTTCATGACCCTGCGTTCCCCATTTTTTTCCCGGGATCCGGATTTTTTAAGGCATTCTTCTACTATCCGGTCTTTTTTTTTGGGAAAGGGAGATTCCTTTCTGGATTTTTCCGGAAATGTAGAAAAGATGTGACAGTCTTCCCCGGCAAAATAACCTGTAATCATACCTTCTTTTTCATATCCGCAAGCTTCAAGGGCATGCACTTCTCTTGAAGGAGTGTATACGATGATTTTCCCCATCTTTTCCAGATCTGCAAGTTCTTTAAGGAAAGGGTTCAGAACCTCGAAAGGCCCCCTGAAGTTCATTACTTTAATTCTTCTGTTGTAATAATCAATCACAAGGTCTGCTGAAAGGCCCGGCATTTTGAGTATTGTTTTTTTCCAGTATCCCGGAAGTTCGTCTTCCTTATTTAGGGTTAAAGGTGTTTGTTTTTCGATAAAAAATTCCTCCTCGGATTTGTGGCTGGCGCATTTTAAAGCCGGTGTTTATTATAAAAGGTAAATGTTCAAAACTTGAACATCTAAAAAGTTCAGCGCCTCAGTGGTTGAGTATCTCAGTGGTTGAGTATCTCGGTGGTTGAGCATCCAAAAACCGAAAAAGAGGATTATTTAGCCCCCTTTGTTTTTGCAGATTTAGAAATGAATGTATTCTTAGAGAGTTATTTAGATGCTTCTCAGTCATTTTAGAAGCGATTTTTTCGGTCGAGTCCTTCGGGTTCAAGGGCAATGGTATTGTTCTCGTCGTCGTAAAGCTTTGCAACCCCGATCTGGTTCTTAAGCTTAGGATGGTCGTCACATATCTGGCACTTTTCGGGGCATTCCCCTTTGTACTCAGGCTCCGGGTATACGCAGATGACACCTTCATAATTCCTGAGAGTGACCTTCGTATCCGAACTTGAAATCAGGTAATTCGGACCCACCGGGATCTTCCCCCCGCCTCCGGGAGCATCCACTACAAAAGTAGGGACCGCAAGCCCTGAGGTATGCCCTCTCAGCATCTCCATGATCTCTATGCCCTTGGAAACTGTTGTCCTGAAGTGCTCAAGCCCGTAGGACAGGTCACACTGGTAAAGGTAATAAGGCCTGATCCTTATTTTGAGCATTTCCTGACACAGGTTCTTGATAATGAAGGGACAGTCGTTCACTCCCCTCAGGAGAACGGACTGGTTGCCCAGGGGCACTCCTGCATCTGCAAGCATTTCGATGGCTTTTGTTGATTCAGGGGTGACTTCCTTCGGGTGGTTGAAATGGGTATTTAACCAAACAGAAGGATACTTTTTCAGGATATTGCACAGTTCAGGGGTTACCCTCTGGGGGAGGGTAACAGGCACTCTTGACCCGATTCTTACAATCTCCACATGAGGGATTGAAAATAATTCGTCCAGAAGCCAGTCGAGCCTCTCATCGGAAACAAGAAGAGCATCACCTCCGGAAAGCAACACGTCCCTGACTTCCCTGTGCTCTCTTACGTATTCGATTCCTTCCCGGATCATCCTCTCGGAAAAGTCGCATTCGCGATTCCCCACTCTCCTCTTTCTTGTGCAGTGCCGGCAGTACATCCCACAACGGTTTGAAATGAGAAAGAGAACCCTGTCCGGATACCTGTGGGTGATGCAACTCTTTTCCGAAGGAGAATCCGCATCTTCACATAGCGGGTCCTCAAACTCCCAGGCAAAGGTCTGGAGTTCGGCTGCCTGAGGAATCGCCTGCAGTCTGATAGGACACGTCGGATCATTGGGATCCATAAGGGAGGCATAGTAGGGAGAAATCGCCATGGGAAATACTTCAAGAGCCTCCTTTATATCCTCTTTTTCGAGATCTGAAAGAGATATTAATTTATCAAGCTCTTCAACTGTCGTAATACGGTGTTTATACTGCCATTTCCAATCTGAATATACTTCATCATTTACACCATAAATTTCTTTGATTATTGACTTCACAATAGAACCTCAAGTGAGAGTCGGAAAGTGAATTAAACCTTAAAATCCCCAAAAATATTAATTACAAATATTGTATCTTTCCGACTTCTGTTAAAGAAAATAGGTTTTAAATCGGCCATATAATCATTAAATACATATGATATATAGTTTTTTACCAAATAGAGGAATATTATTGCTTATTTTTCAAAAAGAAATAATTAAAAGCACCTTTTATTTACACTGGATTCTGAAAAGCCCTTATTAGACAGAAGAGATATTAAAATACATCTTTTACCCACAATTAATTATAAAATGAGCCAATTAACTCAAATTAATCCCCAAATACACCCATTATCTACAAAGAACATTAAAATACCCCCTATATTTGCAAAGAATATTAAAATACCCCCATTACCCACAAACGATCTTAAAATACTCCAATTAAAAATGATTAATCTTCAGAAGTCCCCATTATATTCAAGTAATCTTCAAATTACTCCATTATTTCAAAGCAATCATATAATGTCCAAATAAAACCCAATTATATGCATAATACTCCCATTAACTCCAATTGATCCCAAAATACTCCTGTTAAACAGAATGGATTCTAACTAAATTTTTTTAGACCAAATTAAGCGAAAAATAGTCAAATTATCAGGGATGAATCGGGAATAAATCCCTTCATGCCCCTTTGATTGTTTATAAAAATTAAAAAAACTGAGGATTCTTATTTTTATCGCTTTAAAATATACAGGATCTGTGAAAGTCGGACAAACTCCCTTATATGAACTTTTTCAGGCACATTAAACCGGCAATCAAATAGGGAAACAACGCCTGAGATTAGATTTCATCCAACAGTATATCACATAAATTATATTTCACCGGAATTATATTCCGAAAAAGTACCACAGGGATTACATTTCATCAAAGTATGGTACATAGGAATTACATCAGACATGAGTTTAATTTTGAATAATTTATCCAATATATAAGTTACACAATTAGTTAAGATGTATTAGATATGAATTCAAGTTCATTTTAATTAAATTTTGGATTCAGGTATTGATGCCATATTATAATTAATTGAAAATCAATCTATAAGTGATGACTTTTCTTCTGCTCAAGGACCTATTGATAATTTTTGGACTTTCGATTCCGGTAGTCTATACATTTTCCCGTTTGAAGATTGCCCCTCTCGTTGGTTTTTTAATAGCAGGAATCCTGGCCGGACCTTTTGGCCTGGGGCTGATTACGTCGGGAGAAGAAATTGAACTCCTGGCTGAAATAGGAGTAGTACTCCTGCTTTTTACTATAGGGATCGAATTTTCCCTGAGCGATCTTCTGCAAATCCGGAAAATAGTGCTGCTCGGAGGAGGGCTTCAGGGTTTTATAACTTC
Source organism: Methanosarcina sediminis (assembly GCF_052056915.1). Taxonomy (GTDB): domain Archaea; phylum Halobacteriota; class Methanosarcinia; order Methanosarcinales; family Methanosarcinaceae; genus MTP4. The sequence continues at coordinate 1,794,139 of NZ_CP195119.1, forward strand.
GCTTGCCGTTGCTTTATTCTTTTATTTCTTCGTAGCTTATCCTCCGGAAGAGGCCCTTTTTATGGGGTTTCTGATAGCCCTCAGCAGCACGGCAATCGTTCTGAAACTTCTGCAGGAAAAAGGGGAAATATACAGCACTCACGGAAGAATTGCACTCGGGATCCTGATCTTCCAGGACATTGCTGCAGTGGTGATCATCATTCTGACTCCGTTTCTTGCAGGAACACAGGCCTCCGGAAATGTTTTCATTGAGCTCATTTTCCGGGGACTGGGACTCATCCTGCTCACTTTCATAAGTGCCCGCTTTGTTGTGCCCTCAGTTATGTACCAGGTGGCAAAAACACGCAACAGTGAGCTCTTCCTGCTTAGTGTTGTGGTAATCGGGCTTTCCGTTGCCTGGCTGACCTCTCTGGCCGGGCTCTCCCTCGCCCTCGGAGCTTTCCTTGCAGGGCTCATCATATCGGAATCCGAATATTCAGCCCAGGCTCTTGGAAATGTCATCCCTTTCAGGGACATGTTCATGAGCATATTTTTCATTTCCATAGGGATGCTCCTCAACCTGGATTTATTGAAAGAGCACCTCATTCTTGTCATAGGAGCGACCTTGATTGTGATTTTCCTGAAAACTTTCATAAATGCCCTGGCAACTTTTCTTATAGGATTCCCTCTCCATACAATGCTCCTTGTCGGTTTTTCCCTATCACAGGTAGGGGAGTTTTCGCTGATTACAGCAAATGTGGGATTTGCAAATGGGCTGATCTCGCCGGAAGTATATCAGGATTTTCTTGCCGTTACAGTGCTTTCCATGGTCCTGACCCCTTTTTCCATGGGAATGGGGCACCGAGTTGCGGCTTTTTCACAAAGACTTTCGCTGCCTGAATGGCTGAAACACGGCAGGTATGGGGAACTGGAGAAAGGAAAAGCTGAAAAAAGGCCTGAAAACCACCTGATCATAATCGGCTTCGGGATCAATGGGAAAAATGTCGCAACCGCTGCCCGGGAGGCTTTGATTCCCTACCAGGTGATCGATATTAACCCGGAGACCGTCAGACAGGAAAAACTGAAGGGAGAGCCTATTCTTTATGGGGATGCAGCCCAGGAAGCCGTGCTGGAACACGCGGGCATTAAAACTGCAAGAGCCGTGGTTATTACTTCAGGTGACCCTGTCAGTACTCGCAGGATCATTGAGGTAATAAGGAGGCATAACCCCTTCGTACATGTCATTGCAAGAACCCATTTCCTGAACGAACTGGACCGGATTTACTCGCTTGGGGCTGACGATGTTATCTCGGACGAGTTTGAAAGTTCAATAGAACTCTTTTCACGAGTGCTTAACAAATACCTTGTCCCGGAAAATGAGATCGAAAACCTCAGTTCCGAACTTCGTGCCGACCATTACCGGATGCTCCGCAGTCCCGGAATTCGCAGGACAGGGATCTGTGACCTTGCTCTCGATTTTGCCGATGTGGAAATTCGAAGTGTAAGGCTGGAGGAAGGTTCGCAGGCTGCAGGAAAATCCCTGGGAGAACTTGATATCCGGAAAAAATATGGGGTATCAGTCCTTGCCATCTCCAGAGATCACAGGATAATTCCGGACTTGAAAGCTGAAACCGTACTTAATTCGGGCGACCTACTGCTCATCATCAGCCCTCCCGAAAAAATAGAAGAATTTGAGACTTTGTTTGCCGGAAAGAAGTAAGCAGACCAGCTGACAATCAGGTGATTTTTTTCAAGATGAATTTTTACCCCAGAAAAATTTAGGAACTTTAAAAAATATATAAATAATATGGGATCTTTAAGAGGAGATATCTTTCTAAAGATAATTCTATATAAGTTCTTCCTTTTATTTCAAGACTTATGTGTTTAAATAAGATGGTTTTCAGTGAAAACTTGCACAGTAAATCAAAGGATATGAGGGTGGAGCGGAGATACGAAACGAAGATGGATTTAGCATATGTCGATATATGAGAGCGGAAGAATGCGTATTTTTTCAAATAGTAAGGCTTCGAACTAAATTTTAAATATGTGAAAGTGTCTTAGTAAAAAAACCAAAACATATTTATCTACATTCACTATTTTACATAGTGGATACGATGAAATCAAAATTAAGCCACTATTTTTCGTCTGTGACCATGCTTTCAGGATTTCTTCTGGCGTTAGCGGGCATTGTTTATGCTCTCTCCGTACACCTCACTAGATCTGATCCGGGGGTGATCGTAACCTATAGTTCCATGGGTTTAGGATTATCCCTCATCCTTACAGGTATTAACCTGATGATCAAGGAACCAAAGGAGTACCACTACTATGTGATTGGAGGAGGGCTTGTCCTCAATTTTGTAGGGGTAGGAGCTTTTCTTATGCTCTATCCCGGCGGCTGGCACTATCCAAACGTTACCTACGTAGCAGGCACCTATGTCGCAGGGACCTGCTTGCTCGCAGGAAACGCCTTTGCGAACTCGGTTTTGAATCAGATTGAAGAGAGAGCAAGACAACTTTTTGAGAAGAAAGCCGAAAATACGCAGAAGTATAGTGAAGAAGAGATCGAAAGAGAGGTCCAGAGAACCCTTGAAGAATCCCTATCCGAAAGAGACGGTTTTTCAAGTTTTGACCTGGGAATTAAAAAAGAAGATTATGACTTTATTCTCGGAAAAGCACTTACTGACTCAGAAGAAAAGAGGATTGTTGTCAAGGACGACATTTCAGAAGTTGAAAGCTTGCGGCTTGCAAGAAGCGGAAAGCTAAAAGTTAGCGATGATGGGCTTGATTCGGCATCAATGCTGCTTGCTCAGGCCATCAATACAGATCCGGCTACGCAAAGTAGCAATAAGAAAGGCATATTCAGTAGTAAAATGAAGATGTTCAAGAGGCACAAAAATGGCTAAAGGACTTGATGTAGGAACCATGAACATTATTTGTGCGGACAAAGGGGACGGCTCGATTTCCTTTGCGCAACAGAGAAATGCATTCCTTGAAATGGAATCCAACGACCTGACAAAGCACATGCTTGACAATGGAAAGGTACTTTACACCCACCGAGGAAACAACCTTAATATCCTCGGGGAGGATGCCTTCAAGTTTTCCAATGTTTTCAACAAAAGCATCAGAAGACCTATGAAGCAAGGTATCATCAGCCCCGAGGAAAAGGAATCCATCTCGATGATCAAAGTTATCATCGAAAGGGTACTTGGAGCTCCTGAAAAGAAGGGTGAAATCGCGTACATTTCCGTCCCTGCAAACCCCGTGGACAACCAGCTCAATGTGCTCTACCACAGCAAAACCGTAGAGGCACTTGCAAAGCAGCTAGGTTACAACACTTACCTGATCGATGAAGGACTTTCAGTGGTCTACTCCGACCTCAGCGAATCCAACTTCACCGGTGTCGGGGTAAGCATAGGGGCCGGAATGACAAACGTCACCGTGGCTTACATGGCAACCCCTATTGTCTCTTTCAGCATTGCCCGCGGCGGCGACTGGATAGACGAACAGGTGGCAATCGCAACCGGGATGGCAAAGGAAAGGATCACCGCAATAAAGGAAACAGACTTCGCCATTGGATCTCAGTACGAGATCGGAAGCGTTCAGGGAGCCCTTGCCGTCTACTACGATGCCCTCTTGACCTATGTCCTCCAGCATCTCAAGCGCAAACTCTCCGAGACCGCACCTCCTGATGCAGAGTTCCAGGTCGCAATCGCCGGCGGGAGCACCAGGGCCAAGGGCTTTGTTGATATGTTTGAAAAGAGGCTGGCACAAGCAGACCTGCCGATAAGGATTTCCAGCGTCAGGAAGACCAGGTATATAAGCTCCTCAAACGGTGGCGACTCCAGAGACCCGATCTACGCAATTGCCAGAGGCTGTCTGATTGCCGCTCTCACAAAAGAGGCGAGCCTTGCCCCGGAAGCCAACTCCGCCATATCCCAGTCTCAGATGGCAGAGCCAGTAGGATCTGAAGAAGAAGACTGAACAGGTAGAACCATTACAAACATTTGAAGAAGGGTAAAAGCCCCTCTTCTTAATCTCTTTTTTAGTTCCATTTATGTATTTCCGGATCAGGTACTTGCGATAGGTGTCATATTTGTGAGCATGGCCGCGATGTGCCTGAACAAACTTACCCGACTCTTTGAAGTATGAATTGAAGATATCTTACTTTATGAGGAAGCTGGAAATTGAGAAGTTTTTCCGGATAGAAATTCAAAAGAAAAAAGTAGACAAAAAATAATCAAAAATCCATCCAGGGAAAAAATATTTTCCCCTGTAAAAAGTTTTTGTTTACTCGCTTGAAGTGCCCTGACACGGGAGGGGAAAAAGAGACACTACAAATAGTTTCCCCAACAACGTGCATATTTTTAACCTGATTTTTCAAAAATATGGTCATTCTGTCTTTTTTTAAAGTAAACTTAACTTTCCCGAGTCTACCAACGCAAATAAACCTGAACAGAATCGTGTATATATTATTCTTTCGATTTTACAGGTAAACAACAGCGTGCGCTGGAAACAGATTTCCAGGCACTAAAGAGAACCTTCCAATGAATAGAAGAGGGCATTGCACCCCGAAAATCAAATTTAGTTTTTAAACAAATTTATAAGGAATGAGTTTGATAATTAAAATTACAGGCACCTGTAGATTTACAGTAGTTGCCGCATTCCGTAAAAAATGTATATACCGGAGGAAAAAACGAGATGCAGTCATTTATAGTGGAGCATTACCTCAACAAGGTCGTAGATGTTTACTGTGGCGGACCGGACGTATTCAGAGGAAACATAGAAGCCTGTGCAGATAACGTACTTACTCTCGAAAAAGATGGGAAACATACCCATATAGCCATTGATAAGGTCATAGCCATATGGGCGCAGTGATCCCATAAAGTCGCTAGCAAAAGGTACAATTTCAATACAAAGGGGATTTCACGGATCCCTGAAAGTACTTAATGATAGTATAATTTAAGGTTTTCGATTTTTTTTGAGTACAGGTAAGGCAGGCAAGTTCCCAGCGCCGAAACTGCACAGATATAAAGGAAAACAGAAGGGAAAACGGGTTTCCAGGAAATCGACCGGAATGCCAACCCTATAAAGAGCAGCTAACAGGTGCAAAAACGCCACCATTAAGCCGACGCGAAATGTGCGGAAGGGCAGAGAAACGAAAAATGAACGTAACGGATAAAACTCCGATACATGGAAGAATATACAGAAGAAATCTAAGAGGTGTAAAGCAATGCAGTCCTTTATCGTAGAACACCATCTCGGTGAAGTAATTGATGTCTACTGTGGCGGTCCCGACGTTTTCAACGGAAAAGTCGAAGCCTGCGCAGACAACGTGCTCACTCTTGTAAAGGGTGACAAGTATACCCACATAGCCATCGACAAGATCATCGCCCTCTGGCGCGCATGATCGGTCTGAGATTTGCTGAAGAGCAAGGCATGTGTAAAACCTGATGAGAAAAATAGGCAGAATCTCTCAAGAAGAAAATAAATCTCACCTGGAGATAACAGGTATTTTCAAGAGATTATGCTTGAAGTGGAAAAGCCACGAAGTTAAGAAGCTTCGTTCTTTTCCTACCGATTTTAAATTTCAGTATTTTTGACTGTAGTTTTTGCATTTAACTTTCAGACTTAACTTTTAGACTTGACATTTAGACTTGACATTTAGACTTGACTTTTAGACTTAACTTTTTTCGGACCCGCGCCTGGGCCTTCATATTATGTTTACCTGTGACTTGCAGCGTGGGCTGCGATAAATTCCCGCATGAGTTTTGTGCCCAGCATTGCTGTCTGTCCGGAATCATATTCAGGGGCAATTTCCACTATGTCAAAAGCCATTGAGAAGGGGGCAAGAGTCCTGACTGCGGTCCTTACATCCCGGGCACTCAGACCGAAAGGTTCCGGAGTTCCGAGCCCTGGAGCATATGCAGGGTCGAGGGCGTCCATGTCCAGAGAAAGATAGAGTCGGGAGCAGTCCAGCCATTCCAGGGCTTCTTTCAGGACTTCGACCATGCCGATTGCTTCCACGTCATCGGCAGTGTAATATTTCAGCTTGTTTTCCTTTGCAAAGACCCATTCATCCTCCGGGCCGCTGCGGACCCCGATTGATACGAGGTTTTTCGAGACTTCCGAAAGGATGTTCCTTGAAACGCAGGCGTGGTTGTGCTTGAAGCCACGGTACTCTTCCCGGAGGTCGAAGTGAGCGTCCAAGACAAGGACCCCGAAGTCGTCCCCTGCTGACTCTGCACAGGCCTTTACCGTTGCAAAGCTAAGGGAATGTTCGCCTCCAAGCATGATGGGCAGTTTCCCATCGGAAAGGAGATCTTTTGTATCTTCATAAAGGTCCTGCAGGGTTTCGTCAACAGATGCCGAAGTATCGAGGTTTCCTGCATCGTGGATGAGGAGGTCCGCAAGATCAATATCGAAGGTGGGGTTGTAGCTTTCAAAGTTTGCAGAAGCCTGGCGCATTGCGTCCGGAGCCCAGCGGCTTCCCGCCCTGTACGAGGAGGTGTTGTCAAAGGGCACCCCGAAGATTACATAGCGTGCGGACTCATAATCTGCAAGGGAGTCCACAAAGGTATTGGGAAAAAACATGTTCTGATCTACCTAAATAATGCTGATAAATATACGAATAAAATTACGTTAATAAAAAAGAGAGGCTCAGGTTGATAAAAACCTGAGTTTTTCATTATTCTTTTCCGGAATATTATGTCCTGATGTCGAACTTGATCTTACCAAGAGCGGTGATGTAGGAGACTTCCTCTCCTTCCTTGATCTTTTCCTTTAAGTCCTCGGGGATTGTGACCTCGAAAGTCGTAAAGTCCGCCATGTCCATGAGCTGGGCTACATCTCCGGTGATTGAGAGGACCTGAGCGTTCTTCCTTTCCACGATGGGCACGTAGATCTTGTTTGCAACGGACCCTATGAAGGAGCGCTTCTGGCCGTCAAAAAGTCCGATTGCTTCGACCCTTGCCTTGGCTGCCCCGTGTTTCCCGGGTTTGGACTTGGAGATGCTCTTGATGACGCATGCTTCATCGTCGATGATTACGTATTTGCCTTCTTTGAGGTTCTTAACTTCTACCTGTTCTTTCATGATGATTCTTCCTTTAAATTTCGCAATGTAACGGTTAAATTGGTTAACGTAAACGCCGCTGTGGGACTTTTCAAGGGAGATGCCCGACAGAGGCTTTCTGTGCAGGGCTTTTTACAGACATGCTGCCCTGATTTCATCCTTATCATTATGTATTTACATGCCTTTTGTGACAGTTTAAAGGCAATGTAACGGAAACCCGGGGTCCATCTAAACCGGAAACGGGTCAAAACTAATACGATTAATTATCCTAGACTATATAATGCTTATGCGAGAGACCCCGTTATTAATCTGTCTCCCGGAAAAATTGCAGGGAATTCAGGAGAAATCCCTCCGGATTTTCGGAAAATTCCCGGCATTTTGAGGACAAAAACCCGGAATTTATGTAAAAGATCGTTATTTCAAGAAGTCAGCGGTTCCGAGCCCGGAGAGTGTTCTGTTCATCTCCATGAATGTTCCCATCAACTCCTGAGTCCCAGCTCCTCCAGTTTTCGAACCAAAGGTACCCCATCATCATCCCATCCCCTGAAATGATAGTATTCCAGAAGGGCAGCTTCAAACTCAGGCAAGGGGATCCCGGTTCCTTTTCCCTCCCGAGTTACATTTCCTTCCGGAGCTACATTTCTATCTCCTTCTTCATCACCATTTCTTTTACATCCCCCTATTATTCCGCAATTTTCCAGAAGCCTTTCCGGAAGGGTATCATCTGCCCGAGTGAATCCTGCTTTCAGGTTGAACAGCCTCTCGAGGTTCCAGATCCTCTCCCCTATTTTCAGGAGTTCTGCCGGGGAAAGCTGCTTTCCTGCAGCGGATAACAGAAGGTCGGAACAGGTCCCTTCGTTCAGGGCAAAGACCGAATAAGGGCAGAGGGAAAGGGAGTCAAGCACCGCTGTCAGGTTTTCAAAGACCTGCAGGAGACCTGCTTTCCCGCTCAGGCTCAGGCGGTCAAGGCCAAGGGGTTTTCCAAGCACTTCGGGACCAACCATAAAGGCTGTCAGGTAATCGGCCCCATGAGGAGATGTCGCATAGGCGAGGGCCTGCCCCCTGATCCCCCGGGGGTCAAAGCCAGCCATTTCAAGCCCTTTCACAGCCATACTGAGCTCTTTCCTGCCTCTCGAAGAGAGGTACTCCAGAGCCCCCATCCCAAATTCACTTTGTCCCTCCCCGATTTCGAGAAGGAGGGTTTCGATTTTCAGGGAATCGAGGACGCAGGACTCGATTTCCGCATAAGCCCCGAGGACGGAACCTGCAGATACGGGGTCAAGCCCGTAGTCCGTGCAGATGCGGCTTGCCCTGAGCACGGATTCAAAGTCCGGGTTTTCCAGGTTTAACCCGAATGCCCAGAGCCCGTCGTAGCCCGGGACCAGCTGTTTTGTGGATTTGATCCTGTGCATGCAGCCCAGGGGACAGGCAGGACAGCTTTCTTTTTCAAGCTCGAATCCGGCTCTGATATATTCTCCCGATAGCCGGTCCGCAATCACTGTGCCCCTCTTTAAAAAGTTCCTGCAGGGGATAAGGCCCAGGTAATTGAGCAGTTTAACGAGCACCGGGGTCCCGTAGTTTGCCAGCCCTTTGGACAGTACGGGGTTTGCCTCAAAAAGTTTCAAAACCTTTGATTCCGCTTCTTTGAAGCCCTCAGGATCTGCTGGCGTAAACCCTTTGCCCTCACCTTCTTCACCCTTACTACCCTTGCCTTTTACAACAACTGCTTTTAGCATTTTGGAGCCTGCTACGGCCCCTAAACCCCCGCGCCCGCTGTGAATGGAATCACATACGAAAGAAGATATCCTTACAAGTTTTTCTCCTGCCCTGCCTATACAGGCAACGCTTCCCTTTCTACCCAGAATTTCGGTACATTCTTCCGTATTTTTCCCCCAGAGTTTTCCTGCATTTTTGATCGCAACATTTCCTTCCCCGAGCTCAATATAGACCGGCTTTTTAGCCTTTCCTGTGACTACAAGAGCATCAATGCCCTCTTTTTTCAGTTCCTGTCCGAAATTTCCTCCGGCATTCCAGCTGAACACGGTACCGGTGAGAGGGGATTTCGAGGTAAGGACAAAACGCCCTGCCATGGGAGCAAGTCCTGTCAGCGGCCCTGAAGTAAAGATAAGGGGGTTTTCCGGACCAAGGGGATCAGCCCCGGGATCTGTAAGGTCGAAGAGCAGTTTCACCCCGAGCCCTCTACCACCCAGGAATTTGTCCTGTAGCTCCCCATCTGTCCGGGAAGTCCTTATCGATTCAGAACTCAGGTCAACGTGTACGGTTTTTCCTGTCCAGTTTTCCATGTCAAATCCCCTTCATTTTTTTCCGGTAATACTTTCCTTTCCCCGGATTTTTATTATCCTATGCAGCCTCCCATTTTAAATGCTTGTCCTCCCCGCCTCTGAAAGAAACCCTTAAAAATCAAAATAAAGTTGAAAATGAAAAAAATAAAAAATAAATATGAAAGAGTTAAAAAATAGAGTTACAAAGAATGTAAAAATATTGAATAAGCCAGCCTTTAAAACAGGGGAACCTTAAATATTAAGGTATGGAACTCAAGAAACCTTACGTCATTTCAGTCTATGCCCTTGTCCGTAATGAGAAAGGAGAGTATCTGCTGCTCAGGCGTTCGGAAAATTCCCGCACAAACCCGGGAAAATGGGACCTTCCGGGGGGAAAGGTGGATCGAGGGGAAACCTTGAAAGAAGCAGTTGCAAGGGAGGTCCAGGAAGAAACCGGGATATCGATCAATCCGGGGGAAATTGCAGGAGAGGTGACTTTCGAGCTCCCAGCAAAAAAAGTTATTGCCATTGTCTATGACGGTGGGTTCAATATGACAGACGTGCAGTTGAGTTATGAACACATGGAGTACGCCTGGACCCCTCTGGAAAAGATAGTGGAAATGGAAGCTCTTCCCCACTATTTCAGGAATTTCTTCAAGGAGCATGCCATAGAAAACCTTGAAGCTTCAGGATCCTCCGTTTAACTCTTTTACAGAATTACTTCGCACCCTACCCTGAGTTATTTCATTTCAGACATTTCATTTAGGGCATTTCATATCAAGGTATTTCATATCAAGGTATTTCATATCAAGGAATTCCATTTAGGGAATTCCATTTCAGAGATTTCATTTCAGAGATTTCATTTCAGAGATTTCATTTCAGACATTCCATTTCAGAGATTTCATTTCAGAGATTTCATTTCAGACATTCCATTTCAGAAATTTCATTTAGGGAATTCCATTTCAGAGATTTCATTTAGCAATTCCATTTCAGAAATTTCATTTCAGGTATTTATCTTCAAGTTTCTTTCTTTTTTTCCTGCTGGAACGCCAGCTTATACCCAGAAAAAGAAGGGCCACAAGGGCTGCCAGGGCTCCTGTGCGAAGCAAAGAGGCATACTTGCTGAGGAGAAGTGGGTTTACATCGTCCCGCAGTTCGTATTCAGGGTACATTATATCACGGGGGTCATCGCTGTGCCCGAGCCCAAGCGCATGTCCGAGTTCGTGCTTTGAGATGGCGAGCATTGTTCCATCCCCGTACTGGCGCCAGCCCCTGCCCTGATAGTTCCCGACTTCCAGGACAATGTCCACCCGCACAAATCGCCCGTTCACAAGATGCGGCTTTGCATACCCTGCCACTCCTGCAGGTGCACCCTCGACATTTTCCAGGTTTTCGACCCAGCGGATTCTGATGTCGGCTTTTTCGGAGTCCGTGAACTCAAAAACAGGCGTATAAGCCAGTTTCCCGTTGCCTCCTTCTTCCCAGTACTCCAGGGATTTTTCTACCTGTGTGTAGTAGGTTGGGCTGTAGTGGAGAGGCACGTTTTCATCATCGATAAAAACCGTGATAGGAGAATGGTCCCACGGCTCATCAAGGATTCTTTCATAGCTATATGCGCAAGCTGCGGGGGTGAAAGATAAAACAAGAAGCAGCAATAGTGTTATACGCAGTAATTTCATTTGAGGCATAAGGTTTCAATTAATACAGACGGCTCTTCATAATAAATAAGTGATTGATCAAACTTATTGAACAAGTAAGGATCTAAGGTTAGTTGACCTCTTCTAATTGATCATTCTCACAAAGCTTGCTCTAACACGAGTTATTCCGACCGGGTCGGAAAGGATGTGGGTTTGCCCGACCAGATTCAAAAAAGAATTATCAGGAGAGAGGTTTCTTCCCGATTTATTATTCAAGATGTGCTCCGGAAATATTACAGACTTCGCAGTTAGGGTCGCAACACCGGTCTTTTTCTTTATCCTCGCCTTCGAACTCGGATGCCAGGGCCCTTGTACTTTCGGCAAGCACGGCGGCATTCGAAAGGGAAGCACCGATCAGTATTGCAGAAAAAACACTTTCTTTAGGGATGCCTTTTCTTTTTGCGATCCTGATATGCATCTTCAGGCAGTGCTCACAGCGAAGGGCGGAGGCCACCCCTATGGAAATAAGTTCCACGGTTTCGGGGTCGAGGTTCTTGAATTCCCGCATGATTGAATTGTCATAGAGAGTTTTCGGGATGAAGATTTCCGGCATATCTTTCATAAAATTCATGATATAAGGAACTTCACCGTACTGTTTCTTGACATCAGCAAGGAGTTCGGGGACAGCGTTATCAGGATCCTTTTTTAAAATTTCCACAATGTCTTCCAGTTCCATACGAAACCACCAGCATGCATTCGATGCTAAAGCCGGATTCAGAATGTCACTTTAAGTTCCCGGCTTTACGAATTAAAGGATGAGTGAATACACAAACCCAAAAAAAATGTAAAGTGGGCAAAATCCGGGTCAAATTGCAAAACCAACGTCAGATTTAGATTTGATCTTTATCAATATATAATTTTTCATTTTTGACCGGGAAATATTTGCAAGTTCCGAAAGTACGACCCCTTCATCGAACTCCAGGTTTTCGAGCCTCTCATGGTATTCATCATATGGCAGTTTGACCCTGAGTCCATTCAGCTGCATGGTAATAGGAGCCGGAGAAAGCACCCTGTTGATTGCAGGGACCTGGTTTTCGATTTCCTTCATAACCCTGGCCGGCAAAATGGCAAGGGGATCTTTTGCAAGCTGCTTTCGGATCTTGTCTGCGACCTTTCCTACTCCCTCGTTGAGCGCATCCAGAGCATCGGTTTCATTTTTTTGCCTGAGTCGGTGGGAAACCCTGCCTATGCCCCCAACGTAAAGGTCTGCTCCGGGAACGTCTTCGGTCTTCAGGTACGGGCCTCCTGTGACCACAATAGGGATCTCGATACCCTCAAAGAGTTTGGGTTTCTTATTTATAATGCAGTCACTGAAAGACCCGAAAGTGAACACCGCAATGTCATGTTCATTGATCAGCTTTCTCTCGTAATCCATGGACAGGGAAACTCTTCGCCCCATCCCCCTGGCAAGCCCGATCATATTGGTATTGGCTCCGGGATGACGGAGGTACTCTGCCACATCGCAGGCAGAGTGAGGAAGGTGATGAGAGGCAAGAGTGGGAGAAACAACTGCTATTTCAACTCCCGTAAGGGAAGCCTCGAGCAGGACCCCGAGCAACTCCTTTGAAAGCTCCTTTACCAGGTGCACGTCTTTCTCGGGAATGAGCATGATAAGGTTGACTTCGGTCCCGGTAACAACTTTCTGGATTATGTATCCTCCAAGATCTTCCAGCAGTTCCAGAATAAGCCCGTGCTTATGAACCCCGCCGGTGTAAAGATAGGGGAGGAATATAGACGTCATTTTGTTTTCCCTCCTGCCATTAATTCTTCAAGCATTGCTCCTGCTTCTTCGATCCATTCCCTATCCATGGCTTCTTCGGATGCCACGAAGACAAAACGGTTGCCTTTGAACAGGTGATAGCGAACCCTGAACCCTTCGGGGGTCACCCGGATTGCAAAGTCCACAAGGTCTTCGTGCAGGGTGTGCCTGGGATCGGCCACGATCATCTTTCCGATAAACTCGGCTTCTTCCTGGGGATTGTCCGAGTCCACGGCCACAGTCCAGCGATCAGGCTGCCTGATGTTAGCCTTCCCGTGGCGTGCCCAGAGTTTCTTGAGAAGGGCCGGGATATACCGTTCTTTTTTGATCGAGATAACAACCTCGTGGGAAGCTCCTGTTTTTGCTTCCACGTCAGCCATATCAAGGGTTGTGACCTTCGTGCCTACATCCCGGAGAATGATTGCCATCTGGAAGAGGGAGTCTTCCGGCCGCAGCACAACTTTTATTCTCCCTATTGCCGGCCCGAGCTTGAGACTCGAGAGGTTATCCTCGATAATCTGCCGGTAAAAAGCCGTTTCCGAATCAATTGCCGATTCAACAATAAAGGTCTCAAGCGCATCCATGCCACTTCACTCCTCCACATAGCCGGAAGCAAGCAAGGCCGCCCCTACTGCCCCTATCAGATGAGAGTTCTTTGGCACAAGGACGTCGATCTTGAGAAGGTCTCCGAGAGCTTTCGGGACTCCCTCGATCAGGGACGAGCCCCCGACCAGGATGAGGGGTTCTTTTACGTCCACTTCCTGGAGCTGCTGTTCAAAGATCTGCTCGACCACACTGTAACAGGCTGCAGCAGCAACATCTTCCGGGACAGCCCCCTTGGCAAGGGAGTTTACCAGGGACTGGATCCCGAAGACTATACAGTAACTGTTCATGGTTACGTTTTCCTGCATGCCTTTAACTGCAAGGGCTCCGAGTTCCGTGATGTCCACTCCCAGGCGTTTTGAGATCATCTCAAAGAAACGCCCCGAAGCTCCGGCACAGATCCCTCCCATGGTAAACATACCGGGTATTCCGTCGTCCACGGAGATCGCCTTGTTGTCCATCCCGCCAATATCAATGACAGTTGCAGGGCCTTTCTGGCAGTCTGCAAGATAGACCGCTCCCTTGGAGTTTACCGTGATTTCTTCCTGAATCAACTGAGCATTGAAATGTTTTCCAATCAGGAAACGCCCGTAACCTGTGGTCCCGAGGGCCTGGATTTCGTCCCTGGAAACCCCTGCTTCTTCAAGGGCAAGGGAATACGCTTCGTCGGCACTTTCCAGGACTTTAGTGGTAGGCACCCAGCCTGACCCGATGACCTCGTTGTCTCTCATGACCACGGCTTTGGTCGTGGTGGAACCCGAGTCAATGCCTGCGGTCAGGCCTGTCTGAACCTCCCTTGCCAGGAGATGTCTGCGCCTGGCAACAGTTGTCAGGGCTTCCAGCCTTGTTAACAGGGTTCCGGCAGTGGTCCTTTCGGTGAAGGAATAACTGATTACCGGGATATCCGAGTGCTTGTGGATATACCTTCGGACTTCGTTTCGAACAATCGCCCCTTCAGCACAGCGGAAACAGGTGGTAATAAAAACCCCGTCCACGTGGGTTGTGCCTTCTACAACGGCTTTTGCCCTGGCCATCATTAGCAGGAGATCCCCGCTGGCCACCTCAAGCCCGAACTCCTTTCCCATGTTGTCCAGGCCTGCGACATCAATTTCAGGGAACACGAACTTTGCGTTTACTTCGGCGGCAGCAGCTTCAAATTCAGGCTGGACACCCGAATATTCGGAGCCGCAAGATACCAGCGCTATTTTGACGGTTTCGAGTTCCTCACTCATTTTTCTACCTCCCCTGACAGTGCATCCAGGAAAGCTGCGATTTTGTATACGAATTCCTGGGCGGACTCTTCGGTTTCAGGGTACCTGAGCTCAAGGATGGGGATGTCTTTCGAACGGACAAGGTACTTCATAAGTTCGTTTGAGCGGTTGCAGCCCACACAACCAAAGTCAGTCGGAGGGTCAGAAACGATTATTGCTGCTTCCGCGTCTTCGATAAGGGGCCCTATAAGGGCCATCCTCCCTCTTACCCCGGGAGGGACCTCAACTGCAGCATAGCGAAGCCCGACTTTCGGGTCTTCGGGAGTGATATTGACAGGAGGTGAGTCAAGGCTTATGTTCGTAACTTTTTCGCGCACCTGGTTCATTACGGCAAGGGGCTTGTGCCCGAAGCGCTCCACCAGGTCAGCCAGGATAAGACTGTTTACAGGATAAATGAAAACTTTTGCCAAAAACACTCACCTCGCAAATTCCGCTTCAATGATCCGTTCTAACTCTGATACCTTAAGTTTGTCCTTTTTCGTCGGGCTTTCTCTCACGGGTCCTTTTGCCTCCAGTTCTTCAAGGGCAGCTCCTATGGCAGGGAGCATCCGCACTTCTTCCCTGAGGAAATGAAATCCGGGCCTCGGCCCTCCACCCCGGGATGCACGGCAGCGCCGTTCGTCTCCTGCGGGGAATCCTCTGTCCTTAACGAAAATATGGTTTTTATCAAGTTTCCGGATTTCTTCCGTCACCATCAGGACATCTTCAGCAGGCCCGGTCACGATCAGCCCGAAACAGGTTTCCTTTACCGTGACGGGAAACTCTGATTCGTAAATCTTCATGGCTGCATCTACAGGCAACACCTTATCCGAACTGATTACGATGACCTTTGTAATTTCTTCCTGTTTAACGTCTGTCATTTTCCGTCTCTCCTAAGCTTGCGGGAGACTTTACCTGCGGTGAGATCCGCCTGTGATAAAATTCACACGCGTGAACCTACTCGCAGATATTGTATTCACATAACTGAATTGATAAACGGGTTTATTTACGTATAGATCCACTTTTGAGGGCATTTATTTACGTATATACCCACTTTAAGGACGTTTATTTACGTATAGCTTCACTTACGTATATTATATCTCCTTCCTTGATGCCCTTCAGTTTCTCAGGATCAATAACCCGGCCAATGATATTTGTTGAGGAGAACTTTTCCCCGGTAGGGCCGAAAAGGTCGTCATCCACAAGTTTTACCCCGATGTTTCCCATCCTCTTTGCCGATTGATTTGTGATCCCGAATTCTCCGGCAAGGACTTTGCCCCGGGGGCTGTTTTCGGGCAGGATCTCTTTATACTTAATGGCTTCTACTTTCTCGGCCCTGAAAAGGTAGGTATTTTCATAGACCATGCTAACAAGCAACTGCCCTACGGTTTTTGTCTTGAGTTCCAGGGAATGGCGGAAAAAGTCCACTGATTTGGGAGCCTTTTCAGGGTAGAGTTCCACTTTTACGAGTTTTGACCCGGGAACAGCAAAAGCAGTAACTTTAGCATCCCCGAGGATCTCGAGAGTGGTCGCGGGCTCCTGCCTCACAATTACCGCGTCTTCTTCTGTATACCCTTCTTTTACCAGTTCCACCCCTATAGACGAAAGCACAGGTTCTACTTCTTCAAAACTATGCCCCAGAAGGACAAGCTGAGGCGGAAGGCTCTCTACCGCAAGTTCCTGTCCTTTCTCGGCAAGTTTCACCAGTTCCAGCCCCTTCGTCACATGCCCTACGACAGAGTGTACGAGACTGGAAGGCCTGTCCTCTCTTGATATGTAGACCTTTCCTGTCCCGTACCCTACAGTCCTGACCGAAACGGCACCTTCTGTCCGCGGTTCAAAGTTTTCGTAAGGAGCGATTTCTTCCCGGAGGGAATTATCCGAAATAAAAGAACTGGCCACATAGTCAACTTTCAAGACCCCTTCCCGGGACAGGGCATAGAAATGCTCTGCACCCACAGGGGCATTTCTGGAAAGCTCGATCTCAAAATAAGTGAATATGCTTGCCCCGTCTTCGATAGAAGTTGAAAGGTCATCTGTGCAGGTTTTTTCTGCAAGTTGTTCCCATTCGATTATCGGTTCTATGTTCAGAATGGAGTCATCTTTTGAAAGCCGATTTAATAAGTTTTTTCCACCTATGACTTTTGCAAAAACCCCCTCTTCAGGAGTACCATATTCTGCAGCATGCCTTTTCCTGGAAATGATCAGGTGTGTGTTCCCCGGATCGAATCCACCGGCTCCGAACACGACATCAAAAGCTTCAAAACCTCTGAGCCCTCGCTCAGGCTTCAATTCGGCTTCAAAAGGCCCGAAAGCCAAAGCTTCCGGACCTGCCCAATGGACGTTTTTCCCTTCATATTCTTTGAAGTTTTCAGCCCATAATTTTCCGGAGGGAGAATCGGAATCTTCAAGTTCGATCCTGAATTCCCCTTTCGTTGTGTTGATAGCGTATTCAGTGATGACTTCCGATTTCCTTTCAGCGGTCATTTTCAAAATTCCGATCGCTGTACCGGCTCTATAGGGAGCATTGGAAACTTTCAGGGCGTCTCCAAGTGTAGAGCCTTCAGGCAACTCGAATTGCTGCCCGTTCACCTCTACGCTAATCTTTTTACTCGTAATCCAGCACCTCATCTTAGTATTTTCTATACTAAGAGGGGAAAGCACATTTATAATTCTTCTGCAGCCTTGAGCTTTTCTTCATCCGTAAGTTGAGAAAGTACGGAATTAGGCACTCCGAGGTCCACGATCTTTCCATCGCGCATAAGGGCGACCCGGTCGCAGATTTCATTTACAAAGTCCATGTCGTGGGAGACGACAACGAAAGTCTCTCCGATTTCATCTCTGGCTTTGAGGATAGAGTTTGTGACTGCAACCTTTGTAATCGGGTCCATTGTCCCGGTAGGCTCATCCATGATCACGATTCTCGGCTCCTTGATAAGAACCTGGGCAAGTGCAATCCTGTGACGCTCCCCTTCGCTCAGTTCATCAGTCATCTTGGTTAGAACGGCTTTTGCCTTATCTTCATCGAATCCCGCAGCCTTAAGGGTCATAACCGCTTTCCTTACCCCAAGTTCGAAAGGCAGGTCCAGGCTGATGGACTCAGTCAGGTTGTCAATGACAGAGCTGTGAGTGTAAAGCCCGTATTCCTGATGCAGGAAGCCCATGTACTTGGTTGCCCTGCCTTTGTTGTCCACGCCCAGCTTGGTCATGTCCACCCATTCATCTCCCACACGGACTTCTACTTCCCCTTCAGTAGGGGGTAAAATTCCCATGAGGATCTTGGAGGTGGTCGTCTTGCCCGCACCACTCACTCCGACAAGTCCGAAGATTTCGCCTTCTTTTACGTCAAAGGAGATTTTATCCACTGCCCTGACAACTCCGCGGTCCACCGAGATGTAGCGCTTTGCAAGGTCTCTTACGCGGATAATTGAGTCCCCCACCATCACGTCCTTATCCTGTCTAATCATGGACGCGCTCTCCATGAAGGCTGTGGAGACTTCAATGGGGTCCCCGGTCATGGTGACCTCCCCATTTTCGAGCAGAATCGCCTTGTCCGCAAGCTGCTCGATTACCTCGGGCCAGTGGGAAGTCAATACCATGCTCATATTATAATTATCAACTGCCCTCATAATGGCTTCATGAACCAGTTTTGCAGTCATCGGGTCAAGGGTACCTGTGGGCTCGTCTGCCAGCAGGATCAGGGGATTTCTGACGAGCTGCCTGGCAAGCACCACTCTCTGCTTTTCGCCCCCGGAAAGTTCCCTTGCTACGTGCATCATGCGGTGGTTCAGGTTTACCTCTTCCAGGAGTTCAACCGCCTTTTTCATGGCGTCTTCGCCCTTGTACCCGATTTCGTTAAGGGAGTTCATGACATTTACAAGGACCCTTTCGTCCCCGTAGAGGGCAAAGGTTCTCTGGAGCATGATCGCAATCCTTTTTGCAATCTCTTTCCTGAGAGGGTCATAGAGAGAAAGTTTTACAAAATCCGCTTCAAAAGCCAGGAGTTCCTCACTGCAGACCGGACATTTCTGACCTACCTTGCTGGGGCGTTCGATATAGCCGCACTTTTCACAGCGAGCAAGGCGGTAGATCACTTCTCCGGAAATGTTGTCAAAAGATTCGGTCCCTCGTAACACGTGCATGAGGATGGTCTTCCCGGACCCGCTTCTTCCCAGAATTCCGACAACTTCTCCTTC
Source organism: Methanosarcina sediminis (assembly GCF_052056915.1). Classification (GTDB taxonomy): domain Archaea; phylum Halobacteriota; class Methanosarcinia; order Methanosarcinales; family Methanosarcinaceae; genus MTP4. The sequence goes on from NZ_CP195119.1 coordinate 1,812,974, forward strand.
ATTGATAGTAAGACTTACATTTTTCAGGGCCTTGACACCGTCGAAATCTACAGTAAGGTTTTTAACTTCAATAAATATTGACATGAATTTTCCTCCGCAAACTATGAGCTGCAAATTATTTTTTAATGTGGGTTTTCCCGCCTGTCGGGGCAGGTTCCAAAGAGTTTGAAAAGAAACTGCTCTAACGGAACCAGTACTTTAACATAAATAAATAATTTCACACATTTGGGCAACAAGTACATAAGAATGAACATTACATAAACATAACGCATTATTTTCTCACTGTTAACTCCAGGAACCGGGATGCAGCGCCGGATTCCCCCGATATATGCAATCCCTTCATAGTCCCTTTACCACATCCACAACCTTTATAATATCATCGAGCACCAGATCGGCTGCTTCCTTGAGTTTTTCAGGCCTTTTATCACCCTGCTGAACCGTCATTATTCCCAGGTCTGCTGCCCTCAGGGCAAGGATATCGTTAATACCGTCCCCTACCATGATCACCTTTTCATATTTGTTTTTTAGCTTAAGAACGACTTCCTCCTTCATAGTTGTAGTTGCGAGGGCAAAGATCCTTTCGGGGGGTATGCCAATGTATTCCGCAAGTTGAGAGAGGGTGCGCATGCTGTCGCCGGATGCTATGTAGGTGTCCACCTTCATTGCCTGGAGAGCCCGGAGGGTTTCCAGAGTGGTAGCAAAAACCTGCCCTCCCGTACTGAGCACATAGGGAACGTCCCGGGCCTTTGAGTCTACAATCAGCCCTGCGGCCAGGTAAAAGATGTTCGGACAGCGGGTAGAAACTGCGTGAAGAACTTCATGGACGTCCCCCATCCGGAGTTGCGTTCCTTTTATGATCTCACAGGCGGTTTCCGAGGACAATTCTCCCTTTGAGCAACTAATCCCTATCGGGACCCTGTACTCTTCTATGAACTCAAAAAGGAGCATTTCTTCCCTGGACCGAAGTATGGTTTCATTTTCGGTATTCAGGACAACGAGCCCGCACCCATTCTTCTTTGCGACAATTGCGGTGCTCTCTATGTTTTCAAGAATACGGCCCGTGGAAGCTTCTTTTGCAACCCTGTACATGTGGAGAAGGGTCCCGGCACTGTCAAAGACCACGGCGATTCGTTTGGCCATAAGAAAGGATAAACATGTAAAATAAAAAAATCTTTGTGATAACTGAGAAGACAGCAGGGAGAAGAAAAATTATAAAAATAAATTGAATGATGAGGGTGAAAGTTACATTTCGACATTCACACAGCAACATCACACAGAAACACTCGAAATGCAATGTTCACACAGCAACATTCACATTATTGCTGACCCTGAAACAAAAACTCCTGCGAAAAAGCCAAGAATCGCCCCGCTGTTCAGGAAAGGAAGCCCGGCCTGGGGTTTCCCCTTCATGACAAGGATGGAGAGGGCAAAGTATCCTGCCAGGGTTCCGAACATGGCACCCAGTACAGGATAGGTCATTGGCCCGCCGTTTTCCATAAAGATACTTGCCGATACCACCAGCAAGGTAGGCATGACAGCGTCCCCGAGCCCCATGAAAAAGGCTTCCCTCTTTTCCCCTTCCGCGAAGTTTTCCTTCAGGAAAGAGTAACCGCGCTGTTTGGGAATTACGAAAAGGATGGGAAGTTTCAGGTCCATTACCCCTTCGGCGAGGGTGATCATGTGCTTTGTCTTGTAGACGGAGAGGGCATCATAGATTGCAAGGAGCAGGAGGAGGACGACTACCGGGATAACGGACATGGAAATCCCTAAAAGGGCACTGACTCCGCTAGCTATGCAAATCCCCACAATGTCAATAACATACCACTCCGGATATTTGTAAAGCAGCACTGTCAGCCCTGCAGAGAGCAGGGTTGAAACCAGAACTTCAAGTCCTGCAAGTGAGGGGAAGAGGGTCAACAGAGCGAAGAATACATAGTAAAGGGTGCTGAGGACCGCAAAGTATATAAATAAGCTAATGAGCCATTTCATATTCTTTTTTATTGCGATCAGAACGAGCACGGTGAAGGCCAGGATTAGCCCGATGTAGTAGATGGAATGAGATACCTGTGTCGGGTCCTCAAATGCCTGCATTTCATTAATTTCCATAGGTGTGGCCATGAAAAGCGCCAGGGCCTGTACTAAAAGGATCAGCCCTGCCATGGTAATCATTGGAAAATATGCCGCTAGTGATTGCTTACTGAAAGTCAAGTACCTGTGCTCCTTAATTCTTGACACTATGCCTTTACTATTCCTTTATAAATTTACTGTCTTTTAGAGATATTATTTCATATAGTTGACCGATAGGTTCACCATCTGATCGCCGGGAGGTAAAAGTTCCTCTAAAAAATGATTATGTATTCAGGCATTCAGACCTCTGGTAATGGGATTTCCCTCTAAATCTTCTTGTTAAGATGTGCCGTAACGTATATTTACCTATGCTACCAGTGAAAGTGCACAAGAGATAACGTTTTTAAAACCGGTTCCTTCGCGTAACCGGACATTAAAAAAATACCCACAAATATTTCGAGATATTACAGCGCTGAAGCTATTTTTAGACATCATACGGGAAAGAGGTAGAAGTTGGGAAAGGAAAGATAAATAATTTGTGCAAAAAAATAAATAGCATATCTGTGTAAAAAATAGAAAAAAATAGAAAACCCGCAAAATATTTCAGCGAAAGTATTTCCGCCAAAAAAATATACAATGTTAGAGATATTTTCACGGAAATCATGGCAGTGCAGAGAATTTCCATAACGAGTATGTTAGAGGTATACAATGGAAACGAGAGATACCGTATTTTTTGTTGTGATGGTCCTGTCATCTTTCCTTCTATCCTTTGAATGGCTTAGAAGGTTCACGTACAAGCCCTCAAACCCCCTTATCATCATCTCGGTGATGATCCTCATTGCGACGTTATCCGCAATGCTGATCTCGATCGATGCCAGGCTTCGGAGTCTCGAGGAAAAGATGGAATCAAAGGATCGTTCCCTCAGGGCAAACATCCAGAACACGGAAAACAACATCGAAGACAAGATGAATGAGCTCGTAAGCAAGGTCGACAACGCCATTTACGAATTCAACCGCAGGAAATACCACTAAGCTGTATGGCACTCCTTTTTTTAAAAAGGCAGGCTTTTTGCGAGATGGGAGCGTTGAGCCCTCAGGGCTGTTTTTCGAGAGCTTCAGCTTTGCAAAAGAACTAATTCAGGCGCTTTAGCAGTTTACTTTGAGTGCTATATTATGGAATAAGAAGAGCACGAAGTTTCATAGTTAGAATTTCAGAAATAAGAAGTCAAGTAATAAGAAGTCAAGTAATAAGAAGTCAAGTAATAAGAAGTCAAGTAATAAGAAGTCAAGTAATAAGAAGATCCACAGTCTCTTGTTTGTGATCCACCCTTCCCTACGACATTTTTATACTCCAGTATTCTTTTAAGCGACTCTTATCTGCCAGTTACCGATTTAGATCCCTGCAATCCCCTGTCTTTTGTAGCTTCGGCCTGATTTTTCAGGGAATCTAATTACAACCAGAGAGGATAATTTAGAGAAATCAATCATATTACTAAAGAGATAGAAAGATTGTGACAAATATTAAGAATTTGAAGAATAGTAATAATATGCGAGAGAATATTTTCGTCCAAATTGGAAATGGTACCGAAAGATGTATAAATCAGATCGGAATTATTACGGCGACCGTCGGAAAAAGAGAACATATCTAAATATATAATTGAAGTGATGCACAATCGCAAGTTATTATTAACCCTAAACATGTATAATCTACTTATCCTTTGGTTTAAAGAGGAAAAGAAGGAACGCAGATATGCACCTTAATCTGGAACCAATCGGTATTATTAAAAAGGCTGTAAATAAATCGGAAATTTTAATTTATTCCGATTTCGAGCAGGTAATACGGAATATAGCTTCAAAAATGGGGGAAGGGGCCGAAGCCGGACAGAAACTTCTGATCATCCACAAGAGCGGCAGCAAAAAATCCTCTGACGGACACCAGGTAAGGGTTACGAAAACAACATTGCTGGAAAGAAAAGGCAATCTTCTGACCGTATCCAAAATTGACGCTAATGAAGACTCCGTGATCGACGTACGTATCGATGTCATTGCCTGACCCCTTAAAAGTAATTAGGCATGGAGGAATAGAATAGACTATAGACCAATCATAATATTTTTACATTTTAATATTATCGCATTTTAATATTATTGTATTTTAATATTATTGCATTTTTTATTAAACCGGAGAGCCCGGAGGAGATTTCCGGGAGTTTCCGGACCAGGGGGCCTGTAATGAAGAGGTTGGGGATCATAGTGCTTATCCTCATATTTCTCCTGGTCAGCGGCTGCTTTGAGAGCGGCGTTGGCCCCGAACAAGGGGAAATGGAGGGAAACATAACTATTGCGGACGGAACAGAGCCCGGAAAACTCCAGGTTACCACTCTTGTAGCTATCTATATGGTCGGAAGCGACCTTGAGTCTGAAAGCGGGTATGCGAGCCAGGACATCCTTGAAATCCTTGAAGGTCTGCCCACAAACCCGGAGGACATGGAAGTTGTGCTGGCTTATGGAGGGGCTACTGCGGAAGGCTGGAAAGGCATGACCATTGCTGATCTGGAAGATCTGAGGCAGGATGCTGGCGACGGGGTCATGGGCAATGAGGCGTACCACCGAGAAGTATATACACGGGCAAATATGGGGGACAAAAAAAGCCTGGAAACTTTTCTTTCCTATATCCGGGACAATTACGAAAGCGAAAAAGTCCTGCTGATTTTCTGGGACCACGGAGACGCCTACAGGGGACTTTGCTTTGATGAAAACCACGGCTACGACAAGCTTGAAATTTCCGAACTCGAAAGCGCCCTTGCAGCCTCAGAACTTCATTTCGACCTCATAGGCTTTGACGCCTGCCTCATGTCCACCCTCGAACTTGCAAAAGCAGTCGGACCTTTTGCCGATTATATGCTAGCCTCCGAAACAATCGAACCTACACACGGCTGGGACTACACCACTTTTGTTGAGTATGCCGCAGAACACCCGGAGGCTCCGCCTGAAGCATTGGGTAGGGAAATCATTGACAGCTACCTGGAAAACCCCGCACATGTGCGCCCACGGACCCTCTCCCTCCTGGACCTTTCAAAAACCGATACCGTCCTGAAAAGTTTTGATACCCTTGCAGCAGGACTGGAATCCGAAATCGCAAATCCCAGGGCTTACTGCGGACTCGGGGCATCCTTTACCGGGGCCAGGAAGTTCGGGGTAGAGCCCCGGCAGGAAGCCGAAATTTCGATGGACCTGAAGGGTTTTACCCTCGAAGTCCGGGAAGAGGTCCCCCACCTTTCAGAGGATGCAGATCACCTTCTTGAAACTCTTGACAGCTTCGTGGTTTATGCACGTCATGACGGCTCCGTCCCAGGGGCACACGGCATCTCCATATACTCCCCACACGCCACCGAGAGCAATTACCGGCAATACCGCGAAGTTTCGGTTTCCGATACCTGGTACGGCTTCCTGGAGGAATACATGGACAGGGCCTGCACGGACCTGACAGAACCCGGGATTTCGAAAAGCGGGGATTCTTTTACGGTTGAAGATGATTCGGGGGTGACTTCGGTTGAGCAGGTATACTTCATAAATTCAGCCAGGGGAGCCGTCCTTCTCGGGAAACTGCCTGCTGCCTGCTCCGGGGACAGTGCATACTGCCTCCCGGAATGGGATGGGAAATGGGTCTACTTCCGGGACAATCAATCAGGCGCTTACACCCTCGTATCCGCAACGTATGAAGGGGAAAGCGAGGACGGCACCCGAATATTCTCCACGGAACTCGAACTTAGAAGGAATGGGAAAGCCAGGAACTGCCTTGCTTACCTTTACCTGGAACCGGAGAACGGGACCGTGGATACATACCTTAACCCATACGAGAACCTGGAAAACGGGGACATTCTTTTTTCACGGGAGGTGTTGAGCCCGCAAGGAGGGGATGCCCTCACCGCATATGCCCCCCTTTACGGGAATGAAGGGACCCGGAAATGGATATCGCTGGAAACGATTTCAGTGGGAGAAGATGCGGCATTTGTCTTTGACTACCTGCCCGAAGGGACCTACTACACCGCACTCTATGCAAGGGATTTTGGCTCTAACTTCAATATGAGCGAAGCGGTGGAAGTGGTTACGGACTGAATTTACCCGCGGTTTTTTGGGATTTTTCCAAGGTTTTTCGGGATTACCCCGGGGTTTTCCCATCATACCAGCCTTCTTTTTTCACTCATATCCAAATTTTTCACTGTTCCATCAACGCAAACAGATACTTAATTAAGCAAATGATACGGTAAACATAAAATTTCAGTGCGCATAACCTATACTAAAACTTATACTTAGCACAGTGAAAAAATATTTAATACAGAATATAGTGCCAGTTGCGCTGTCAGGAAATTCAGAGGAAAACCCGAGGTAAAACATGGGTACGGATATAGGCGATCTGCTAGAGAAAAGAAAGGTTGAACTCTCATACCTTGCAAACCGCGTGGTTGCAATCGATGCGTTCAACACCCTGCACCAGTTTTTAAGCATCATCCGCCAGCGGGACGGGAGTCCCCTGCAAGACTCCTCAGGGAGGGTGACCTCCCACCTTTCAGGCCTGCTTTACCGAACCGCAAGCCTGGTGGAAGCCGGGATCAGGCCTGTCTTTGTCTTTGACGGAAAACCCCCGGACCTGAAGGCAGAAACCCTGAACAAGCGAAAAGAGGTAAGGGAGTCAGCCAGGGAAAAGTGGGAGACCGCAAAAGCCAGCGGAGACCTGGAAGCTGCCCATAAATACGCACAGGCTTCTTCAAAGGTCGACCAGCAGATTGTGGAGGACGCAAAGTACCTTATTGACATTATGGGAATCCCCTGGGTCCAGGCGCCCTCCGAAGGTGAGGCACAGGCTGCCCACATGGTCCTTAAGAAAGACGCGGACTTCGTTGCCTCCCAGGACTACGACTCCTTCCTTTTCGGGGCTCCTGCGGTTGTACGGAACCTGGCGATCACGGGAAAAAGGAAGCTTCCCGGAAAGAACGTTTACGTTGACGTCGAACCCGAAATGATCGAACTGGAAGAAACCCTCGAAGCCCTCGGGGTCGACAGGCAGCAGTTAATCGACATTGCGATCTGCGTGGGCACGGACTACAATAAGGGCCTTGAGAAGGTGGGCCCGAAAACCGCCCTGAAACTGGTCAGGAAGCATGGGGACATCCATGCCATACTCAGGGAAAAAAAGGTTGAAATCGAAGCCCTGGACCGGATAAGGGACTTCTTTACATCTCCCGAAACCACGGACGACTACGAGCTGAAGTGGAAAAAACCGGACCATGATAAGTTGATCGAATTCCTCTGCAGGGAGCATGATTTCTCGGAGGACAGGGTGGAAAAAGCATTCGAACGCCTGAAGGCGGCATCCGGAGGGAGGCAGCAGACCCTGGATCAGTGGTTCTGAAAACGCCCAACGCGCGGTCCCGGGATCCACACACCGTTTTTCAGGGAGAACAGCGGAATGAGGTGAAATAAGATGGAAGAGCTGGCAGAGCAGGAGTTAGAAGGAGAAAGGGATTACGGAAAACTTCCACATGAGGAAGAAAATGACATCGGAAATCCCCATTCCCACAGCCATGGCGTGATAGACCCGGAGCTCCTTTCCACAGAGAGAGGGCTTTACGCGGTCAGGTGGTCTTTTGCAGGACTCATGCTCACCGCGCTCTTCCAGATCTTCATTGTTTACATCTCGGGCAGTGTTGCCCTCCTTGCCGATACCATCCACAACTTCGGGGATGCCGCAACCGCAATTCCCCTGGGTTTTGCTTTCCTGCTTGCCCGGAAGAAGCCCAGCAAGCGCTTCACCTACGGGTACGGGAGAGCAGAAGACCTCGCTGGGCTCATAATTGTTTTTTTGATCTTATTCAGTGCCATTGTTGCGGCCTATGAATCCGTGCAAAGGCTACTTTCCCCTCAGCCTGTGAATTTCCTGGGCGCGGTGGTTGTCGCATCCTTAATAGGCTTTCTAGGCAACGAACTGGTCGCTAAATTCAGGATAAGCGTAGGAAAAGAAATAGGAAGTGCCGCCCTGGTAGCTGACGGATATCATGCCCGTGTTGACGGGTACACAAGCCTTGCCGTGCTGTTCGGGGCGCTGGGAGTCTGGCTTGGTTACCCTCTTGCAGACCCGCTGATCGGACTGCTCATAACCGTTGCAATCCTCCACATTGTCCTGGACACGGGAAAAGCCGTTTTGTCCCGCATGCTCGACGGGGTTGACCCCGAAATCGTGGATGAGATAAGGGAGGAACTCGGAACGGTAAAGGAGGTGAATGATGTGAGCGAGGTCAGGGTACGCTGGCTCGGACACAGGCTGCACGCCGAGGTGAACATTGCAGTGGACCCGGGCCTCTCAGTGGAAGCCGGCCATGACGTTGCAGTGGAAGTGCGCCACAGGCTGCTGCATGACCTGGGTTACCTCTCAAATGCTGTCGTCCATGTGGACCCCCTTGGTTCCTCAGGCGAGGAGTTTCACAGGATCCCGGAGCATGAACACGACAGCTTGCCCCCGCATTCCCACTAAATTGAGTTACAGAAAGTTGAGTTACAGAAAATTGAGTTACAGAAAATTGAGTTACAGAAAATTGAGTTACAGAAAGTTGAGTTACAAAAAGTTGAGTTTGCAGAAACGTTTCCTGGAAAAACCCGGGTTAGATATTCATTCCTGTTCAACCCATCCAAAACCCCTGTTATTACGAAATAGGGCAACCAGATTTTCCAGGGATTCAAAGGTTTGAATTTGGGATTTCAAACCTCAGCCCCCCTAATCAAAGCCGGGAAATCTCCGCTCCGCTGTTTTTGGCTTTTGTCATGAAGACTGTCCCACCTAAGGACTCATCGAGCATCTGCTGGACTTCTGCCTGGAGTTCCTGCCCTTCGGCTTTGTTATCCACCAGGGAATAGACCACTGGCCCGAATGAGCTAACTCCTGCGCCGTAGCTGCGGGTGCGCATGAAGGCCGATACTTCCTTGACAATATCCGGCCAGACATAGTGTTCAAGCCTGTTGAAACCCACGTTCTGGACATGGTTTACGGCTGATCCGAAGCTCTCGAGATCTTCTTCCATCACGGCAGGCATCATTTGCATGAGCACGACGTGAGCAACCTCCCTGACTTCTTCTATGGGAAGGGGGCAGAATTTCTTGAAAACCGCCACTTCCTCCTCATCGTGCATCCCCTTGTCATTCGGAACGGCAACTACCAGGTTCCAGTCCGGGAAATCTCTCCTGAAGAGCACGGGACCCGGAGGCACCCTGCTGGCAGCCGAGGGTAAAAAAGCTCCTTTATCCCTGAACCTGTGTCCCCCGTCAACAATGAAACCGCCGTTTTCAAATGCTCCTACACCTATTCCCGAGGTCCCCCCCCGCTGCACGGTAAACGCGAGGTCCCGGACGCTCATCCCGAGCCCATAGAGCTCGTTCACGGCCGCAGCAGCCGAGAGAGAGGACTGGGTTCCGGAGCCGAATCCAACATGAGGGGGAATGAGGGACTCAACATTTATCCTTACACCTTCCCCTTCCGGGAGAACGGCTTCGACGGCCCGTTTCATGCGATCGGTAAAAGCCTCCGCGCCTTCGACCCGGATTTCGTCTGCTTTTTCAGCTGTTAGCGTGACGTTGGGAGTTGGAAGTGCAAGACCTGCCCCCCCATCTACCCTTCCGATCTCCCCGTTTAAGTCAATAAGAGTCATATGAAGCCTGCAAGATGTAACTATTTTGATCATTGTTTAGTCCGACCTGGAAATTACCATTTCCTGTGATATATAATATTTTGATAATGTTTACTGTCCTTAATTATTGTTTATGATATTTAAGTTTTTAATAAATTTCCGGAATGGATGCCACGATATTGTAAAAAATTTTACACAAGAGTTCTTCCGGAAGCTTAGAGAACAGGAATATTTAAATCTGAATTAAATAGAGGAAAGGGTTTAAATCAAGGTTCAATTTTTCGAAAAACATCCCACGGAACATAAGAACCCTGAAAAAATAGAACGTTAGAAGTAAAGCGGGCTTGAAATCAAGAAAAATCAGATAAAAGAAGACTTGATGAAATCAATAAAAATCAGATTAAAGCAAACTGATTCCGCCCGAACCGATTTCAAACCTTATCAACTCCAGTTTGATGCAGGTTCTTCGCATTTTCGGTATATGGATGTGGCGCTCAAGGTTGCCGGTATAGGGATTTTCACCCAGCACGAGCCTGAGAGAGCCACTGGAAGAATACTCTGCAAGGCCCCGGGTCATTTTGCAGGCGGTTTCATCCATGACAAACATGGCCGTGCAACCTTCTTTTGTGCTGAGAATGAAGTTAAGGGCATCGAACTGGTCCCTGAAGTCCTGGACCGAAAGGCGAAGGGTGAAAACTCCGAGATTATCAATAACCACGACATCGGTTCCTTCAGGCACATAGTCAGCAAGCGAAGGGAGTTCGATTTCCAGGCCCTCGGGAGTGAAACCAAATTTGGAGGTCTGGACTTTCTCGGACCGGTTCTGGAATGCCTTTTCTATAACCAGTTGCCCGTTCTCATAGAACCTTGAAAGCCCTAACCCGAGCATTTCCGACTGCTTGATAATATCTTCAGGAAGCTCCTCGGTTGCGACCAGCACGCAGCGCTTACCATCCATGCATGCCCTGTAAAGGAAATGGATGCCAAAGATGGTCTTACCCGTACCGGTACTCCCGGTAACCATGATTACCCGGCCCCTGGGATAGCCACCGTTAAGTCTGTCGTCCAGTTCAGGTATGCCCGAGGATATGCGTTCCATTTTTACTGCACCCCTTTTCCTTCACATCAAACGGTAAATTCACAACAATATAACAAACATATTGAAAAACACCTTAATTCAAAGTAATTATGCCCTGAAAATGTTTTATTCTGCTGTCAGCCACCTGTCAGCGGCCAGTTTTTGATGTAGTTATTGATAGTATTTATACAAACTTTAAGTGATATTTATAAGATGTGGGCATAAAGGGCGTTCCCTATAAAATACTATCTATACGTAAATTTTTAACCATGTACAGTTAAAGTGCATCACATATAAAAAATTGCACAGTTCACGAATAATTGAATGAAAAAGGAGAAAGGAGAAGGAGAAGAGAAAGAAAAAGGAGAAGAGAAGGAGAAGAGAAAGAAAAAGGAAAAGAGAAAGAAAAAGGAGAATACTTAGAACAAAAACGCAGAGAAGACGTAGACAAAAAGATCGAAAAATAGGGAAAAACGACGAGAGGGGGATTCGAACCCCCGAGATGCAAAGCATCACAGGATTAGCAATCCTGCGCCATACCGGGCTTGGCTATCTCGTCATTCAGGTTTTAGAAGACGCGTTTCCCTTAAAGGCATTTCAGATATTTAACCTTTTCCGGAGAAAAACAGTTTGCAAAAACTGCACATCCACCTCACATTAAGATTTTTGCAGATTTTTATGTCAGGTTGAAAGGTTTGAAATTAACCGATTAAAGGTGTTTAGTGATGAGCACGCCGCAGGTTGATACACCTCGGAGATCCCAGGGGGCTGGCACCCCTTCTCCACCCCGCAACCCCACAAGCGATGATTGCCCACGGTGAGTCTGCTCCCTTCCGGGCCTCGACCGGTTTCCGCGGTTAAGATAGGAAGACCTGTTCTCCAGCAAGCCCTCAAACCAGCAACATCCAAGCAGGACGGGGCTTCTCAGTTGAGGCCCCAGGCTCGGAACTCTTTGATAAACCTTCCATTGGCTTCGTCCCCCGCGTATCGGCGATTTCGGGTTACAGGTAACGCCGGGCTACCCGAACTAGCTCATCAACCATACAACACGCTAGTAATTTATAAAAGTATCCCTACTGATATGCATTTATTTCCGACATGCAGACAGGACATCTCATCTCCCCCGGACATTCGGAGAAGAATCAAGAGTCCATGAGACCCCTTTTTCAAAAGATTGAACTCAAAAAAAGGATTTACGAACCGGAGAACCCTTAAAACCCCCTTTTTGCGGAAAGAAAATTCTTATGAGCTTAAAAATATATATAAATAGCTATAATTTCCCCTATGTATTTATACGTAGATTTACAAAGTAATCCATATAATTAGATCTCAAACGACTACGAACAAGTATAAACGACTACATAAGACTACAAACGACCGATAAGTTCCAAACGACTTATGGGAACTACTTACTTAACACACCGGGATACCGGAAAAAAGTCAGATAATGGGGGAATTGTATGAGAGTCGGAGTTGCAGTAGACCTGGGAACGAGCGGTTTTAGAGCTCAGAAAGTAGACCTTGACCGGGACGAAATCAAAAGAACGGTAATCACACTGAGGAACCCCCTGCCGGGAGCGAATGTGATGGACCACATGGACTTCGCAATTCACTACGGGCAGGACCTGGCCCACGGACTTTCCGTGAATGCGGTAAAGAACCTGCTCCAGGCCCTTGATGTGAAAACAGGGGAACTTGAAAGACTTTCCATCTGCGGGAACCCCATCCAGCTATCCATATTCCAGGGGATTACCATTGAAGACCTTGCCTACGCAGGGGAGCGGAAGAAAAAGAAATACCACATAGAAGACCAGAAAAGAGACGCAAGGATAGTGCCAAGCAGTGAAATCCCCGGGCTTGAGGAATTTGAATGTGAGGTGATGGTACCCCCGGCAATCAAGCACGAAGTAGGGGCCGATGCCCTTGCCCTGATCGTAAAATCCGGGATGCTTGACAAGGATGAGATTTCGATTGCAACGGACTACGGGACAAACGCCGAGATGGCCCTGAAAGTAGGAGATGTTATTTACACAGGCTCTGCAGCTGCCGGGCCTGCACTGGAAGGCCAGCAGATAAAGCACGGGAACCTTGCATCCCCGTTCACGATTTCCGACATAGAATTTGAAAACGGGGCACTCCGGAACTATGTGTTGAACGAAGAGATGAAATCAACCCCAGGAGACCTTGTTGATCCGGCAACCGGGAAAATTCTTGAGGAGGGCCAGATAAAAGCCAAAGGGATTACGGGCACGGGAGTTATAGCCCTGATCGAGAAAGCACTGGGAAAAGGCCTTGTTGAACTTCCCAAAGTCAAGACTCCCGAAGGGATCATTCACCTCCAGGATAAGATACTTTTCTCGGAGCATGACCTGAAAGAAGCCGGAAAAGCTATCGGGGCAATTCGTGCGGGGCATATCACCCTCTGTGCGACTGCCGGAATTACAATGGAAGACATCGAAACGGCTTACATGGCAGGAGCCGCAGGCACCTATATGGATGCGGCAAAAGCCCAGAAAATAGGGCTGATTCCCTACGGCACAGGTAGGATCTGCCAGCTAGGAAACACCTCGCTTACCGTGGCAAAGGAAATCCTTGTTTCCGAAGATAGGCTCTGGGAACTTCAGGACGTTGCAAACAAGATCATAGGTACTCACACCATGTTTGCAACTGCCCCGGAATTCAGCGACGCTTACGTCCTCGAACTTGCCTACTGGGAAGAGGGGATGCCCATGAAAATGTTCAGGAAGTACCTCAAAAAGAAGGGACTTCCCGCCCTGGGCGACCCCGTAGAAAACCCGATAATCGAAAAACGCGTGGAAAGGGACATCCAGATACTGGGGGAAGAGGGGCTGCACGTACTCGAAAGGGTGGGGACATACCTCTCAATGGTTGTCGAAGACTGTCCCGAGTGTCCGAAGTGCATAAAAATCTGCCCCAATGACGCCATCAGCATTGACGAGAACAACAGAGTCATGATCAGCACCGACCTCTGTGACGGCGCCCACTGCCAGAAATGTATCCGGGCCTGCCCCGGAGACAAATTCAACTGGGAAAATCTGGAAGTCTTCAAGAACCCTTAATCAGTATTAAAAGCAATAGGGGATGTCCGAAATCCGACAAAAGATATACTTCCAGCAACAGGTCTCCGGCTGAACCACCAGCGCCCCTCTGAATAGGGCAACCCCCTGGTGACACCCATATAAAAAGATTTCGCGTGATTCAGAAGCAAAACAAGAAGTGAACATGTGCCAGGAGAATAGAGGAAGGGGGTATAAAAGGGAAAAAATCAGGGTCATGAGGCATAAAAATGGAAAAAAGATAGAAATAAGAGATAGAAAAGAATAGAATATTGGTTCAAAACGGAGAATAGGAACAGACCAAATTAAAAGGAATTTAAGGGCAATTGACGAGTTTTGGACGGTTGTGTGCATATTCAGCACAAATTATATAAACAACCTCATCGTAAGAAATTATTGAGGCATCTAATCCACTTTCACACCGTAAAAGATCTACCACATTTTGCCCAAATAGACTTTTTAAAGTTACGCAACGCCTTTTTAGGTGCCTCAATATACCCAATTTTAAGCAACGTTTTTTTTGGAAAGCAATTCATCACATATAAAGTTATACATTTTTTTGGAAAAAATAAAAATAGAGTGGATAATTCACCCTTTAAAGCACCACACAAAAATGGCACTCCTGAACGAGAAAGGGCATTGAAACCCAGACATATACAGAAATAATAACTAATTCAGAAGAGCTGTCACGTCTTTTTTTCATGCTGAACCCTATCAGGGCACAGAGCAGGGCACAAAAGACTCCAGAGAAAAAACTACCCCAGTGCCTGAAACAATTTCAATCCTGAAAAACTTATTCAAGCCCTCTAAAGCGGTTTTAGACCCTCGCGTAAAAGTTAAAACAAAAGAAAATTCCCGAATAATCATTATGAAAAAAGAAAATGTTGAGTTTATACGAAAAATAGGTCAGAAATAGAGGTAGCTGAATAGACACAATTCCCGCAGAATTAAGAGTTACCCCATAAAACCCGAAAGAAATCCGAAAGAAGTAACAAAAAGGAGGGAAAAAATAAAAAAAATAAAGACAGATTAGAAACAGAAGGGATGAATAGTAAAAAATGCAGGAAAAAAGGCGAAATGTTGACACGGAGAGAGCATTAGTGAGAACGAAAAGCAAATAGTGTGAACATAGGAAGAAGAATCAGAAAAGGAGTGAGAATAGTTTTGGATGGTTGTGTACAGAACGAACACAAAGTATATATGCAACCTTCACATAGGAATTATTGAGGCATCTAATCCACTTTCACACCGTAATTAATCTACCACATCTAGCCCAAACAGACCTTTTAAAGTTACGCAACGCCTTTTAAGATGCCTCAATATACCCATTTTTATGAAGACGTGACGAGGATAGGGCTTATCACATATAAATATTTATATTTATTTTTGATGATATAAATAGTGTAGAGTACACCAACCCTCATCGAAGATTAAAGATTGCCGTTGATACACACATAATCACAGAGAAGCCCGAAAATATACGGCCCGCCGAAAGGGAAAAAGAGGAGAGATAAAAATTAAAGGGCCGCATAAGGTAAAAAGAAAGTAAAGGGGCAAAAAGCTTTTTTTAGATTGTACAGTTTTTAGATTGTACAGAATTGTTCGGACTTCGAGAGGGGAAGGAAAAGAAAAAAGATTAGAGGTCGTAAGCCTCCCGCAGTTTCACGGCAAGGGATTCGACCTGTTCCACGGCAGTTCCGATGTATTTGTCAGGGTTTACAAGGTTTTCGATATCCCCGGCACTCAGGTATCTTACAACTTCCGGAGCTTCCAGAAGCACGTTTTTGAAGTGCTGTCCGGTTTCATGGGCTTTCATTGCAGAGGCCCGGACGAGTTCATGGGCTTCCTGACGGCCAACCCCGCGTTTTGCAAGTTCTATCATGACAGCTTCTCCCATGTTCAGGCCCCGGAGCAGTTCAAGGTTCCGACGAATGTTTTCGGGATAGAAGCGCAGATGTTCGATTACACTGATTCCGAGTTTTATGATATGGTCCGTTAACACGCAGGCCTCGGGGAAGACTACTCTTTCACAGGAAGAGTTTGTCAGGTCCCTTTCATCCCAGAGGGTGTTGTTCAAGAGTTCGGGCTCGACCATGGACCGCACTATCCTTGCAAGCCCGCAGATCTGTTCGGACTTTATAGGGTTTCGCTTATGCGGCATGGTGGAAGAACCCACCTGCTTTTTCCCAAAGCTTTCTTCTACTTCCGCAATCTCACTGCGCTGGAGAGACCTGATTTCAACGCCGATTTTATCAAGGGTCGTAACCGTGTTTGCCATCCACATCACAAACTCGGCATGCCGGTCTCTCTGGATGATCTGGTTGGAAACGTCAACCGAACCTACCCCCAGATGCTGCATGGAGAGTTTCTGGACCATAACCCCTGCAGACCCAAAGGCAGCCTGAGTCCCGACAGCCCCCGTCATCTGCCCGACAGTGGCTCTCGGAGTCAGCTGAGCCAAACGCTCCAGATGCCTCGCGACTTCGGAGGCCCAGATAGCAAAACGGAGCCCGTATGTTGTAGGAACCCCGATCTGGCCGTGGGTCCTCCCGCAGCAAACCGTATGCTTGTGAACTTCCGCCTTATCAAGGAGAACCTTGAGTAAGATTTTCAGTTTATCCTCAAGGAGGTCAATTGCATCTTTTATCTGGAGGGCCGTTGCCGTGTCCAGAATATCGTTTGAGGTGGCCCCGAAATGCACCCACTTCCCTGCATCATCCCTGCACTGTTCGGAAATTGCAATGACCACCGCCATCATATCATGGTGGATCTCAGCCTCGATTTCGTTAACTCGCTCGGCCTTCACCAGACCAATGCTCTCCGAAATAATCTCAGCAGCCTCTGCAGGGATTAGCCCCATGTCTGCCTCGGCCCTGGCAAGGGCAGCCTCGGTCTGTAAGATCCGGGAAAGCCGGTTATCCTGACTCCATACGTACTTCATTTCTGCGGTACCGTAACGGTATTCTATCGGATGAATCGCCACAACAATCACCATTTCTGGAATACGGAAAATTTAACCATTTAAATCTAAATTCGACCTTAAGTCATTTCAATATTGACTTAATCAATTTTGAGTTCAATTCAATTCGAACTTCAATTCAATTAGGACTTCAATTCAATTAGGACTTCAATCCAATTCGGACTTTAATTCAGAATTGAACCTGCATCGTCTATAATACGTCATTGAGAGCTATTAAGAGCAGGGGGGAATAAACAACATAACTAATAAATAAACTTTAAGTCTCGAAAGGAAAAATCTGGGGTAAGGGATGAAAAGAAAAAGGAAAGAATAGGAGAAGGGAAGAGAGAAAGGAAAAAAGGAGAAAGAAGGGGGACTGTCCCTGAAGACAGCGGGATTTTTTAATGAAAAACATTATATGTATTAACATCCATTAAGCGGGCTATATACCGTACCTAGAACGAAAAAAATAATAGCAGGTGACAAAAATGGCTAGATTCCCAGAAGCAGAAGAAAGGATACTGAACAAAAAGATCTGCATGAAATGCAATGCCAGAAACGCAGTAAGGGCAACCCGCTGCAGAAAATGTGGCTACGAAGGCCTTCGCGTAAAATCCAAGGAATCCAAGGGAGCATGATCCTTTTTGCAGGTGGAAGCTCACCTTCAGAAAGTTATTGACAAAGACGGAAAAGTTCATCTTACCCTTATTGACCCGGCGTCCCAGACACCGGAACAGGCAGCAGCTATCGCCCTTGCTGCAGTGGAAGGGGGAAGCGATGCTATCATGATAGGAGGCTCTACGGGAGCTTCCGGGACTCTTCTGGATGAAACCGTCATAAGGATTAAGGAAAAGGTAGATGTACCTACCATCCTTTTCCCGGGCAGTTCAGCCGGGCTTAGTAGCTATGCTGACGCAGTGTTTTTCATGAGCCTGTTGAACTCCAGGGATGCCAGTTATATCATCACAAACCAGGTACTTGGAGCTCCACTCGTGTACAGGAGTGGAATCGAGCCAATATCCATGGCTTACCTCGTGGTCGAACCGGGGGGAACCGTGGGCTGGGTAGGGGATGCAAAACTGATCCCCAAACAGAAACCGGAAATTGCCGTTGCCTACGCCCTTACAGGCAAATACCTTGGCATGCACTATACCTACCTTGAAGCCGGATCAGGAGCTCACACGCCCGTTGACCCGAAAATGATAGGGGCTGTCAAGAAAGTGCTCGGAGACAACAAGCTGATCGTAGGAGGCGGAATCCGGGACGGGGAAACCGCAAAACTCTGCGTCGCCGCAGGTGCGGACATGATCGTAACGGGCACGATTGTCGAGGAAGTAGAAGACGTTACGGCAAAGGTTGCCGAAATAGTGGCCGCCATAAAAGAATGAAACCATAAAAAGAATTCCTGAAAAAATAATTTCAGGATATTCTGTATGTTTTTAAAGATTCTGAGAGAAATTCATTAAATTACAGTTCTTTTTACCATTTATTTTTTTTTAAAACCCTGTTTTTTCGAGAGCTTAAGCTATTTAATCCTCTAAAAGCCTTCTTTTTACCCGAGCGATTACAGGAAGTAATTTGAAAGGAAAAAACTCCACCGGATAACTTAGTAAAGTTGTTATACCCGGGATAATATGATTTTGTACCAGGACATACAAGGTTAAAACAGAGGATATTTGGTTTACACCGGGACAGGCCTGATTCAAACATAATATATGTTGATATTGCAGTACCGATTAGGAATACAAAATACCCTGAGAATAAGAGATTATGGAACAATATTTCCAGAGAACGCCAGCCTGTACCGGGAAAATGAACAAAAAGGGAAATGAACAAAACCGGAGGCAAAAAATGGACGTAAGGGAAGAGGTCCATGAACAGATCCTTGAAATACTCAAAGATGCAAAGTTTCCCATAAACACGCTGGATGAATTGATTGCTGCTCTACCCGAGGGGCTTGACACCACATGCAGAATAGGAGATGTTGAAGTTACTGCAGCAGAGGCAAGAAGTCTGATTACTGAAAAGGACTTCCCGTTCAAAGATGCAAAAAATGTGGCAGACTTAATGGTTGAAAGAGCAGGATTGTAAACTTATATCATTTTTATATGGATATAGAGAGTTTGTCCAGAAAAAACCCAACCAGCAATACTTTTCATTTTCCTGATTATTTTATTGAAGCTTGCAGGATAAGTTGTTGCTTCATCAGTTGTTGCCGGAGAGGAAGTTTTCAACGCCCTGGTAACAAGCCATTCCTTGTACCCAAAATTTTTATTTCCTAAACTATTTTTATACTTGAAAACAATCCTGAGGATTAACAAAACAATCCTGATGCTCATATTTCCAAAGCATACCCGAGCAGGATACAGTTTGCAGGCAGGCGATTATAATAAATAGTTTTAAAGGTAATACTGGTTTCCTATTTTATTAAATCAGCAAAAACCATATCCGGACAGTGCCGGGGTTTATAAGATACCCGGGCAGCCGCCGATAACACTATCGAATATCACAGGGTATTCGAATATCACAGGATATTATACAGGATTATAGTCCTCATAGTAAAATAAACACTTCCGAAATAAGCAAGATGCATTTAATTGGCGTTTAAAAGTGTGATTAATTCGTGAGTATACCATAATCATCGAACATCACCCGGATAGACCCAAGAAACATTCAAAAGGTGAATAACATGCTCAAAATCTCCAATCTGGTAAAGGATTATGAGGTCAATTCCGAAACCATCAGGGTGCTGGACAATATCGACCTTACGGTACAGGACGGGGAAATTCTCGGGATTACAGGTCGAAGCGGGAGCGGGAAATCAACGCTTCTGAGAATCATCAGAGGGGTCGAACCCTTCCAGGAAGGCAACGTGGAAGTGGATGGGGAAACAGTTACCCCTGATTCGGGGAAGGAAGGGGAAAAGTTCCTGAAAAGGGTAACAGCAATTCATCTCCAGCGGAACTTCGGACTCTGGAACGGCCCCTGCATTGAGAATGTGATAAGGAAACTCTATTACCTGAAAGTTGGCCATGAAGCGCTCCCGGCCACTGATGCCCCTGAATACGACGATCTTTATGCAGAAGCGATGGAGTACATGAAAATCGTGGGGCTCGAGCAAAAAGCCCTCCATTCCACCAACCTCTTAAGCGGAGGAGAAAAGCAGAGAGTCGTCATGGCCAGGCAGCTTGCCGCAAAGCCCCGGGTCCTCCTCCTGGATGAACCCGTAACAATGACCGGGCCGGACACAAAACAGGAAATCCTCGACGTAATAAAGAGCCTTAGGGAGAAGCTTGACATTGCAATTATCGTGGTCTCCCACCTTCCGGAAATCCATGCCTACCTTGCCGACAGGCTGATCTTCCTGGAAAACGGGAAGATTGCAGCAGACGGAGAACCCACCACCGTGCTCAAAAACTTCCGGAAAGATATGAAGCCCAGTGAAGAACCTGCAGCCCTCACATCCCGGGAAGCCTGCATCCGGGCAAAGGACATCTCCAAACGCTACTCCCTGATCCGGATGGGAGAAGTCCTGAACATCAAAGACTTTTCCCTTGACGTCAACAGAGGAGAAATCTTAGCCTTTATAGGTTCTTCAGGAGCCGGAAAAACAACCCTCATAAAGCTCATTGAAGGGCTGGTCAAACCGAAGGGTGGGACAGTCGAGTACAAATGCAACGGGGAATGGGTTGACGTTATTAATTACAGCAAGAAGCGCATGGAACTCCGCAGGATAATGAGCATCATGAACCAGGAGTTTTCAATGTCCCCGCACTCCACGGTCAGGGAGCAGATCCGCTTCAGGCTCAGCATGAAAAGGATAGGAGCTATCGAGTACGCCAGGAAAAAAGCCCAGGAAATGGGGATGTCGGATGAGACGCTGGACAATATATACAGGCTGCCCGATATGTCGATGGAAGAAAGAGACGCCTTCTTAAGAGAAATGAACCTTCCGGAAACGATTTACTCCGAACTTTTCCCCTATATCCCCGTAACGGACGTGGACACATACGCAAAACCGGTCTTTGAAGCCCTGGACCTGCCAACAGAAGTCCTGGACAAGACCCCCTACCAGATCAGCGGAGGAGAACACGTAAGGGCTTTTATCGCCCTCAGCCTTGCAACCTCCCCCGAATACCTGCTTCTTGACGAGCCCTTCGGGGACCTTGACCCTGTAACCCTGAGGGACGTCACCAATTCCCTGAAAAAGATCAATGAAGTTTTCGGGACCACAATAGTCCTTGTGAGCCACCACATGGACTTCGTCCGGGAAGTCGCCCACAGGGCCGTGCTGATAGAAAACGGGGCACTGGTAATGGACGGGGAACCTGCAGAAGTCTGCCAGGAACTGATCAACAGGAGCAACGCCCCCTACATGGAACACAACCTTGAAGACCTTGTCGAAGGCAAATAAAAGAAGAGAAACAAAAGGTTTTGCCTTCCGCAAAAACCTTTTTTCTTTTTTAAACCTTTTTTACTTATTAAAGATAGTCACCCACGGTCTAAAGATATTCACCCGCCGTCGGACTATTTTTTAATCAACTAAACCATTTTTCATTTCGAAAAGATTTTAAGCCTCTTCCGATCCTTTTTTCCCTTTATTCTCAATCATACGGTCCATTTCTTCGTTCCCGAATTTTATATAAAGATAATCAGGGACGATTGGTTTTTCAAGTTTCTCCCGCAGTTCGTCGGAAATTTCCTGATTCTCCACAATAGACCGGCCCGCTTCGCGCAGGAGTTTTTTGTACTTTGAGACGAGGGGTTTTACGAGGAGATTTTTGACTTTCAAGACTTCCCCCTCCCCTCTATAGATTTCACCAATTACTTCAGTGTGGAGAGTCCTCGCAAACCGCCTGAAAAAGAGGCTCACAACCTGGAAATTGCTAAGTCCGGGAAGCCCGGAGTTTGAAAGCACGACGATTTTGGGATACTTTTCAAAGCGTTTACCGTGCCTGTACCCCCCCTCCCCATCCTCCTCGAAGTGGGGCAAAAGAATAGGAAGCAGCCGATCGATAAAAGATTTCATAAGTGCCGGGATATTATCAAAGTAGACCGGAAATGCGAACACCACAACGTCAGATGCCATAAAGCCCGGGATCAGGAACTCCATGTCATCATGGAGCGTGCATTTTCCGGAAGTTTTGAGCCAGCAGTCAAAGTCCCCCTTGCAGTACAGGATATTTTTTTCGGCAAGGATGACGTTTTCGGTCTCTGCCCCTGCCTCTTCTGCCCCTTTCAAAAACTCCTCCACCATAAGAAGGGTATTGCCTTCCCTGCCCTTATGGCTCCCGCTGAATGCTGTAATTTTCATGTGATCACTCCCCTTTTTCTCCCCCAGGCAAACAAAACTATGTGAACTGAAGAGTTGCCTGTAAAATCCTTTATTATATTCAATGCCCCAAATTCTTTCACCAATCTCAGTGAAAGTTTAACCACAGAAAGCACTGAAAACACGGAATAAAGAAGATTTGGGCACAATCCTTCCGGGCTTTCCGTGTCTTCCGTGGTTATAAATTAAATGTAAATATTTACTTTCGGGACTATAGTAAATACTTAGCCAATGATTAAGCAATATTTATTCCCGTTACTCATCTTTTTTTACGGCATCCCCATTTCCACTGAAGTTCTTTCCTATCGACCAGGCTTTGCCCAGGTGGCCGCCTATTCCCCAGTAGTTGTTGTCGTACATCGAAAAAACCATGGGTTCGATCTTTTCAATATCAGGGATTCCGTTGCAGAGGTAACATGCCTCGGCGTAGCTTTCAACGACCTCTCCGATGAAAACCTCGTTTGTCCCCCCGAAGTCCAGGGTATCCACAAGTTTGCACTCCAGGTTTACGGGACATTCCAGAATCATAGGAGCGTTTTCCAGCTTCCCGTAGAAGGTTTCGAAAAGCCCGGACTTATCCGCTTTTTTCCCGGAAACAATCCCGCAGTAATCCGTAACTTCCACCATGTGCCTGGAAGGGATGTTCACACTAAAACAACGGTTTTCCTTAATTCCCTCGTTTGTATAGTGCATCTTTCCCAGGGTGACCGCAATCATGGGGGGGATTGCCTGTACGACCCCACAAAAAGCGATGGTCAGGTAATTAGGCTTTCCCTTTACATTTGCGCCCACCAGGGTTGTTGGCATCGGGTACAGGAAATTCCTGGCTCCGAGATTCTGTTTCTCCATGCGGTTCATCAGTCCTCCCTCCATCATTATCCAAACTGAAATATTTAGATTGAAATCAAAGTATGAATTGGATTGAAATCAAAGTATGAATTAGATTGAAATCAAAGTATGAATTGGATTGAAATCAAAGTATGAATTAGATTGAAATCAAAGTATGAATTGGATTGAAATCAAAGTATGAATTGGATTGAAATCAGAGTCTGAATTAGATTGAAATCAAAGCCTGAATTAGACTGAAATCGAAGTCTGAAAGTACTTGATTTCTCGAAGGCTAAGCGAAATTAATTCCTATATATTCAATATGCCCACCGGGATCTAATTAGTATTCCGGTTTTGTGTAATATATAATGTAAGATATAATAAAGAAGGATATAAATTTCCAGCAATAATTTTTGAAATACAAAAATGTAACATGGAAAAGGATAAACCAGTAAAGGAGAACAAAAAACTCAGAGCAGCTCTTCGACTTTCAAGAATCCTCAACAGAGATAGCTCGATCATACCGGGAAAAAATATCCGGCTGCTCACTCGTACCTCAAAGCGTCCACAGGGTTCATTTTCGCAGCCTTGTTTGCCGGATACGCCCCAGCGGCAACCCCTACTATAAGGGCCACCCCTAACCCGATCTCCAGTATATAATGCGGATAAAGGAAGGGCAGGTCCAGGAAGTTCGTAACCGCATAAGCGCCTGCCATTCCTACTCCCAGCCCCATAATACCACCTAAAAGGCTCAGGATCATGGCTTCCACGATAAAAAGCAGGAGGACATCGGTGCTTGAATAACCCAGGGCCTTCATAATCCCAATTTCCCGGGTGCGCTCCGTGACAGTAACAAGCATGATATTCATGATCCCGATGGAGCCCACGAGCAGGGAGATAAGGGCAACTGCGACAAGGAAAGCTGCCAGGGAATCAGAGAGCTGGTTGACCTGTTCAAGGACATCGGCCTGGTTGAAGATCGTGTAAGGCTTTGCATCCTCGTCGTCCAGGTCCCTTGAAGAAACCCCGAAGTTCCTTGCCAGGCGCTCGTCCACTTCATCCGAAACTTCTTCCACGTTTTCAAGGCTTCCGGACATGATAAAAAAAGCTCCGAAATCCTCTTCCTCGAGCATCTCGTTGATTGTGGAGACAGGGACAAAGATGCTCACGTCCCGGTCAATCCCCCCTTCGGCGAATGAGGTCTCCGGGCTTTCGATGATGCCCTTTACCTTGAACGTCTGCGTCATAGTCTCCCCTCCTTCAAGGCGGAAGGTAACGTCAATAGAACTCCTGGAAGAGATGTTCCGGTCGAACTTCTCGTACGCCACGTCGGAGCCGATAACCGCTGAAAACTTGTCCTGGTCAGTTATGAAACTGCCTTCTTCCATGATGATGTTGGCCGTATCCTCGTAGTCTTCGGAGACCCCTACAATATTAATATTCTTGGTCTGTGAGAGATAGGTGACCTCTCCAAGTTGCTGTTTTATTGGCGAGACCCCCATCACCCCAGGAGTTTTATCAATAATTTCCAGTTCGTCCGTATAGAAGAGGTTAGGTTCCTGGCTGAAAACGATTATAAAATTGGAACCCAGAGCATTGATTTCTTCTTTGAAAAAGAGGTTGAAACTCGCTCCCAGGGAGACGTTTGCAACTACTGCCGCAATCCCTATGATAATGCCCAGGGTCGTCAGACCCGAGCGAAGCTTTGCACTCCCCACACTCCCGAGGGAAATTTTGATAGCTTGCCTGAAATTAAGCACCGTATCCCACCTTAATTCCTGGAAAAGGACTTTAAATGACCTTTTCAAGCCTTAAAATTCCGGAAACGAGCCTGAAAAACAGGTATGAACTTACGGAAAAACAATTCACCGATAAACTACCCCCATCCGGACAGCCGTGTGTCCCCAATACCCCATTGATATGCGCATTATTAAATTGTATTCAGTATTAGATTATATGCCACAACTATATAAGCAGGTTGTACAAACAGATAGAGGCTGAACTGATCAAACAAAAGGCAGTTTTACAAGGGGCAGTTTTACAAGGGAACCGCAAACCCATATTATAAACCCCATTGAAATATCCAATGGCAAAAAGCAGGAAAGGAAAGAAAAGGAAAGGAAAGGAAAGGAAAGAACCAGAAAACCCGATCACTCCCCAAACGTTGTAAATTGCCACATTTCTTATATATGTTTGAGATATATCATATGAAGAATGTAGTTATAGATGTTCTGCATATTTGGATGTTCTGCGCATTTGGATGTTCTGCGCATTAAAACAAAATAAATATACTATGTATTGAGACAAAAGAAAGAAAAAATCGTACTCAATGCAGGCTTTGCAAAAAAGCCATTATCAACCCTTATCAAATCCATATTTTGCTTATTAAGAAGATTAACCTCAAATATCCGGAGGGGGAAGAATTCAGACAAAAAATAAAAACACAGATACCGATTTTTCTCTAACCGTACCATGCAGCCCCCAGACAACCGCATTATATAGCAACCCTGAAGAAGTGGTAGAGTTACTTGCTCTTTATTTTAAAGAGGGGATCGAGAAGGGAGAACGCTGTGTATGGATAAGCCCCGAACCAGGGGAAGCTGAAAACGTAAAAATGGCGCTGGAAAATACGGGAGTGGATTTTGAGCGCTGCCTACGATCAGACCAGCTGGAAATAATACAGGCCAGGGAGTTTAAGGAAAATACAGCTTGGCCTGCCCCCGCAACAGTAGAAATGCTGGAAAAGATATCTGAAAAAACCCTTTCAGAAGGGTTTTCAGGGCTCCGGATAAACCTGGACCTTAAAAAAGCAGAAGGAGCCCTATCATCCGTTTTTGAGAACTGCAGGGAAGCCCTCGAAAAAGGAAACCGGGAAGAAAATATCACGCTTCTTTTAACCTGCCCCCTTGAAGGACTTTCAGCTTCGGAACTTCTTAAGCTGATGGGAAAGCAGGAGGACCTGATAATAAAGCAGGAAGGAAAATGGGAGCATATCGAAAGTGAGAAAACCGTAAAAGAAGACGTTAGCGAACGCAAAAAAATGGAAAAACTCCAGCAGGAGAAAATGTGTTTCCTTCAAAACCTTGTAGACTCCATTCCGGTACCTGTTTATTATAAAGACAGAAATGGGGAATACATCGGCTGCAACCGGGCCTTTGAAGAGTTTATGGGAAAAAGCAAAGAAGAAATCGCTGGAAAGACGGTGTGCGATTTCGCCCCTGTTGAAGTTTCCGAAAAACAGCACCTCAGGGACCTGGAATTAATCCGGACTCGAGGAAAGGAAGTGTTCGAATCAACCGTTGGGTATGCTGACGACACCCTCCATCAAGTGGTTTTCAATAAGGTTGTGTTTGGCGGCCCCTCGGAGGAAGACTCCGTGCTGCTGGGCATCATATGGGATGTCACCGAAAGAAAAGAACTGGAGAAAAGCCTCCTCAAGGCGAAAACAGCAGCTGAAGCTGCCAACAGGGCAAAAAGCGGGTTCATCGCAAACATGAGCCATGAACTGCGGACCCCCCTTAATTCCGTAATAGGGTTTTCGGATCTCCTGCTTGAAGGGGCTTTCGGGACGCTCAATGGGAAGCAGGCCAGATACGTACACAATATCCTGAACAGCGGAAAACACCTGCTGGAAATCATCAACAACCTGCTGGATATCTCAATACTCGAAACCGGGGAGAGTTCCCTTGACTACGAAGAGCTGGACCTTGCACCCTTCATCGAAGAAGTGAGAAACTCCATCCGCCCCCTGGCTTCAAGCAAAAATGTTGCCATTGAGACTGACTTTGACCCTACCCTCGGGAACATCCGGGCTGACCGGGCAAAATTAAAACAGGTCCTCTACAACCTCCTGAGTAACGCCATAAAATTTACACCCAGAGGGGGAAAAGTCAGCGTAGACACACGTAAAAAGGACGGAGTTGCAGAGATCAGGGTCACTGACAACGGCATAGGCATCCCCTTAGAAAGCCACAGGAAAATATTCCAGCCTTTTGTACAGGGAGATTCTTCCGCCGCAAAAGAATACAAAGGGGTTGGTCTCGGGCTTTATATTGTTAAAAATTTTGTAGAACTTCATGGAGGCGAAGTAGGGGTGAACTCAGAGCCCGGAAAAGGAAGCACTTTCACCTTTACGCTTCCCCTGGAGCGGAGAGTGGCGAGCAGCTGAAGCCATATCCGAGGGAATCCACATTCAAAAAACGGTTAGGGCAACAGCCCAGACCGGAAATATTCATTCATAACGTAGAGCTTCCACAGGGTTCATTTTTGCCGCTTTCCTGGCGGGATAAACTCCCGCCACCACTCCGACCATAACCGAGACAAAGAACCCGATCTGGATCAAAGTGAAAGGGAAAACCGTGGGAAGCTTGAGGGCAGTTTCCAGGGCAAAAGCCCCGAGTCCCCCGACCAGGGTTCCAAGGATGCCCCCGAAAAGGCTGACCAGAACGGATTCCAGGAGAAAGAGGGAAAGGATTCCGGAATTGGTATAGCCAAGGGACTTCAGGATCCCGATTTCCCGGGTGCGTTCCGTTACCGTAACCAGCATGATGTTCATAATTCCGATGGAGCCAACGATAAGGGAGATCAGCGCCACTGCAAGCAGGAAAGAGCCCAGGGCGTCCCCTATCTGGCCGGTCTGCTCTAGAATTTCGGCCTGGTCAACAATCCCATAAGGTTTTGAATCCTCATCTTCAAGGTCCCGTTTGGGGATCCCGAAGTTCCGGGCCAGCCGGTCGTCCACATCATCAGAGATATCCCCGACATTTTCCAGGCTGTTTGCCATGGCAAAGAAAGCCCCGTAGTCCTTTTCCCCGAGCATTTCGTTCATGGTCGAGACCGGGATAAAAATCATTGTGTCCGTATCCCCGTTCCCACCGATTACGGTTTCCTTCGATTCCTGAAGAATCCCCTTCACCTTGAACGTTTTAATTACAACGCTCCCGTCTTCAAGCCTGAAAGCAATGTCTACGGTGCTCCTGTGGGATATTTTCCTCTCAAACTCCTCATTTGCCATATCATAGCCAAGAACCACGGCATAGCTGTCCTTGTCGGAGAGGAAGCTTCCTTCGTCCAGCTCCAGGCTCTGGATTTCCTGGAAATCTTCGCTGACCCCTGCAATGTTTACATTTTTGGTTTCGGAAAGATAACTGAGTTCCCCACTCATCCATTTGCGGGGAGAAACCCCGGTGATCCCGGGCGTGTTTTTGATAAGTTCATATTCGTTATCAAAAAAGAGGTTGGGCTGCTTGCTGTATGCGATTACGAAATTCGAGCCTACGGAGGCGACTTCGTCTTCGAAAAACTGGTTGAAACTGGCCCCGAGGGATGCGTTAGTTATCACCGCCGCAACCCCGATCACGATTCCCAGAGTGGTAAGGGCAGAGCGCAACTTGGCACTGCCTATACTGCTCGCAGCAATCCTCAGGGCCTGTTTAAACTGTACCATAATTAAGACCTCCTGGCAAAGCTGTCTTCCAGGCAGAGATTAACATTCATGACCTGTTTTTTTACCGGGTACGTTCCTGCCCTGCTCATTCCTTGCTCTGCTTTTTCTTCCTGTAGACCAGTACGCCCGCTGCAACCAGGGCTACAAGCACCACGGCTCCTATTATGGATTGCGAGCTACTGCCCGTATTTTCCGTGGCAAACCTGAGCTGAAGGTTGCTTACATCGTTTTCATGCAGGTTGACCCCGTTGCTGTAACTTGCTATGAGAGTCAGGTTTACAGGCTCCGACCCATCAGGAGCCAGACCTTCCAGACCTCCCGAATCTTCCACCACGGCATCGAACTCGATTGTAAAGAGCTCATCCGGGTCCATGGGTCCTATGAAATATTCGGCAGGGTAGAACTCAACTCCCTCAGCCGTGGGCTTTATACTTACGGAACTGAACTCGTTGGGATGGGTGTTTGCCACATCAAACTCAAGGGTTGCCTCCCCGTTCACCAGCTTGAGGGGCTTGGAAGGGATCACTCTCACATTTGAAGAATCAACTTCCAGGGGAATATTCTTCCGGCTGTTGTAGTCAAAAGAATTGCCCTCGATTACGAGTACTAGGTTGTGAGTTCCGTCCCTGACATCTTCACCGACCTCTACATTGAAGGTCAGGTCGATGCTATCCCCGGGACCGAGCAGGCCCATCTCCTCATAAGGACCATTGGAAACGGTTACTTCGTCATTCAAAGTCACCAGGACTGCTGACTGGATCCGGGCATTGGTATCGAAATCTTCTTCGCCGATGGTAACAGTGGGCGTTGTTGCCCTGTTAATGAGAGTAACAGTTACGGTACCCCGGTCCCCCGGCATAAAAACCTCGGGGTCAAAGACGATTGTCTCGAGTTCCACAGTGCCTTTGCTGTCAAAGGTTTCGGTACCTACCCTGATATCAAAAGTCTCTTCACTCCACGGGCTATCCTTATCGATTCTCGTCCGGATGTCTATAGAGCGGGTACCCTTCTGGGCATTCTTATCCACAAAAAGGTGAAACTCCTTTGTAGCAACTTTTTCAGGAGCAAGGCCCCCGATATTTTGAACCGCGTTTAGAGGGGAATCCAGAGAGAAGGGATATTCCGGGACCACCTGTATGGAAGCGTCGTCCGCCCGGTCCCTCCCTACATTTTCCACCTGCACGGTCAGGTCCACGTACTGCCCTATCTGGGCAGGATAGGGACTGATTTCAATAATCGTAACCTTTAAATTTGCACTCCCGACACTGGCAGAAGCCGGAACCGCAAAAACCGAGGCTATTAAAAGCAAAGACAACACAAGAGGAATGGTTCGGTTTTTCATTTTTGTCACTTTCTCCACCCTGATTGGCCAAAATGGCAACTAATTAATCTGATTCTGAATTAATCTGATTCTGAATTAATCTGATTCTGAATTAATCTGATTCTGAATTAATCTGATTCTGAATTAATCTGATTCTGAATTAATCTGATTCTGAATTAATCTGATTCTGAATTAATCTGATTCTGAATTAATCTGATTCTGAATTAATCTGATTCTGAATTAATCTGATTCTGAATTAATCTGATTCTGAATTAATCTGATTACGAATTATCCTGACTCTGAATTATTCCGTCTTTTACGAGCACTACCCGGTCCGCATATTTTGCGATATCCGGATCGTGGGTAATCATAACAATAGTACGACCTTCTTCGTTAAGTTTTGAAAACATGTTAAGGATTTCACAGCCGGTTTTAGAATCCAGGTTCCCGGTGGGTTCATCCGCAAGGAGGATGGCCGGGTCGTTGATAAGAGAGCGGGCAATTGCAACCCTCTGGGACTGACCTCCGGAAAGCTCACCTGGTTTATGGTGCATGCGGTCCTCGAGTCCCACCATTTTCAGGAGATCTTTTGCCTTTTTGTGGGTATCAACCCCTTCCCTTGCATTTGCGTAGGTAGGCAGTTCAACATTTTCAAGGGCATTAAGCCGCGGGATAAGGTTAAAAGTCTGGAAAATAAAACCGACCTCCAGCCCCCTGAGCCTTGCGATCTCCTTGTCCGAGAGTTTATTGATGTCTTTGCCTTTTATGATGATTCTTCCCTCTGTAGGTCTGTCAAGGAAACCGATCAGGTTCATGAGAGTGCTCTTCCCTGAACCTGAGGGTCCCATGATTGCAAGGAACTCCCCCTCCCGGACTGTCAGGTTGATATCGTGAAGGATAAGGACTTCCATATCTCCAAGGGTATAGCTCTTTTTGACATTGATAACCTCGATGATGGGATCACCTTTCGGGGCTGAACCAGGAGCACGCTTTTCGGAACGTTTCACCTCACATACGAAGGGCTCTTTATCCGTTGATTCCTTATCAGGCGTTGATTCCTTATCAGGCATCAAACTCCGGTCTTCAGAGGAAAGAGAATCCTCTTCAGACCCTGAAGCCCCTTTTCTGGACTCAGAAACGGATTTCACGACCCCGGGTTCTTCATCGGATTTTTTATCTTCCATATACACTCCACTGTTTTTCATATCTTGAAATCAATTGTACCGTCGGGCAAATTCACCCTATTAATATTATCATTGTTCTGACTTTTATGCTTTGAGCCTCATGACGCAGGGCAACTTTTCAATATCCTGAGTACCGAAGAAGGGTCGGCTTTTTTTCCGGGGACCAGCACGATAAGCTGATCCACTGCGGCATACACTTTTATTTTCCTCCCTTTCCGGCTCCACTTTACCTGCTGGACACTGATCAGGCCCGATTCCTTCAGGGCATCAAGGTTGTATTTCAGGGTATTAAGCCGTATATCCAGAGCTTCCGAAAGGTCCCCTGCAGACATGCTTTTTTTGCCAAGAGTTTCAAGGATTTTAAGGGAAGTTTCATTGGAAAGAGCCCTTGCAAGCTTTCTGGAACCCCCGGAAAGTGGGAGGACCAGCAATTTCCCCTGTTTTTCAAAGGAAGCAACCCTGGTGTTCGGATTCTGTTCTGGCATTTTTACCCCTCATAGGTATAAAAGCAGCCGGGACCCATAGAAAACTCAGGTTTCCCGGCTGAGCTTTTCAAGTTTCTCGAGCATTTCCTCAAGCGCGGAATCAAGCTTGAGCATATCCCGATGGTAGCGCCTGAGGATCTCAAGTTTCTCCTGCTGCTTTTCGCTCAACTCTTCCTTTTCAAAGCGTTCTATCATACGAGGAATTTCAACAGCCGCAGGCTGGGTTTCATTAGCCCTTGCCCTTAGCAGCTGCCCCAGAGCAATTTTCAGGATATCTTTGTCGGTATGAACATAGACCTTCCTGGTGCCCGGCTTTGTACTTCGGGCAATTAAGCCTGAAGGCTCAAGCTGCCGGATCTTATTGCTCACCGAAGCAAGGGAGTAACCGGTTTCTTCAGCGAGCTCACTCATAGCCAGCTCCCCGGGTTCGATAAAAGCCCGCGCGAAGATGGTGGCCATCAGACTGTCCATCCCATAGGCTTTGCCGACGTTCTGATAGAAAGCAATGAATTCTCTGTCAATTTCATCCATGAAAGGTCATTCAGTCCCATTTACTATATTTAGTATTTAGTAAAAGTACAATAAATACTGAAATATTTAAAACTTGCGCCGGCCGAAAAAAAATAAGAAAAACTGATAGAAACAGCCTAATTGGCCGAGTCTAGTTGCCCACTCTAGTTGCGCCAGCCGAGTTGCGGCTCGGCATCAGAAAAATCTATGATTATTCTTTTAGTTGCGATGAAATCGCAACAGTACGCGGTCCGTTTCGCTCGCTGTGCTCACTCAAGCGGACTAAGGAATGGCAACAGATGTACATTAGATAAAAGTTAGAAATTTTCACTGGCAATATATCAGACTTCTTGCTTTTAACCACCGGTTTTCTGAAGAGGGGAGAAGGAAAAAGGTAGAGATTTCCAGGTGGAAGTGGGAAATTCCCTGTTCAGATTCCTTATTCATCCCCCTTTCCAGAACATCTTTTCATAATTCCTTATTCTATGCCTCAAGGTATCTTTATTCATATCTCAGGGCATCTACGGGATTCATGTTTGCAGCTTTTCGGGCAGGGTAGAAGCCTGCGAGTATTCCGACGAGGACCGAGACCAGCACTCCGATTTCAATAAGTGTGAGAGGGAAGACGGGAGGGAGTTTGAGGAAATTTTCAAGGGCGTAAGCCCCTAAGCCGCCGATAGCGGTGCCCACGATTCCCCCTAAGAAACTTACCATCACGGATTCAAGCAAAAAAAGAGAAAGGATGTTGGAACGGCTGTAACCGATTGACTTCATGATCCCGATTTCCCGGGTGCGTTCCGTGACGGTAACGAGCATAATGTTCATGATCCCGATGGAGCCGACGAAAAGGGAAATCAAAGCCAGGACCAGCAGGAAAGAACTGAGTGCATTTCCCAGTTCTTCGGTTTGTTCAAGGATATCAGCCTGGTTAAAGATTTCGTAGGGCTTTACATCTTCCTTTTCAAGGTCTCTGTCCGGAATTCCGAAATTCCGGGCCAGCCTTTCATCAACTTCATCCGAGATTTGACGAACATTTTCAGGACTGTTTGCCATGGCAAAGAAAGCCCCATAATCTTGTTCTCCCGCCAGCTCGTTCATGGAAGAAACCGGGATGAAAACCAGCAGATCAGTACTGCCATCTCCTCCGACAATGGTTTCTTTTGAATCCTGCAAGATCCCTTTCACTTTAAAATCCTTTTTCATAAGAGTGCCGTCTTCCTGTCGAAAAGCGATTTCCACCGTGCTCCTGTGGGAAATTTTCCTGCCAAACTCCTCATTTGCCATGTCATACCCGAGCACCGCCGCATAACTGTCCTTATCAGTCAGGAAACTGCCCTCTTCCATCTGAAGGTCCTGGATCTCCCGAAATTCCTCCTCGACTCCTACGATATCCACGTTTTTTGTCTCGGAAAGGTAATTGAGTTCTCCAGACATCATTTTTCTAGGCGAAATCCCGGTAATTCCGGGAGTGTTTTCGATTATTTCAAGTTCATTATCATAGAACAGGTTAGGCTGCTTGCTATATGCAATTATGAAATTCGAGCCTACGGATGAAACCTCATCAGCAAAAAACTGATTAAAACTGGCACCCAGAGATGCATTAATAACAACTGCAGCTACCCCTATCACTATCCCGAGGGTTGTAAGGGCAGACCGAAGCTTAGAACTGCCTATACTCCCCAGAGCAATCCGGGCTGCCTGTGCGAATTTGATCATATTTTCCCCCAAATAAATATGACACCCAGCCAACTTTCAGCTTCCGTTAACGATCAACTTCTGTCAACATTCAACCCGCATCATTGCTTTTTTCTTCTGTAAAAAAGAAGAACTGCGGGAACAAAGAGGGCAACAACCCCACCCGCAACAGCTGCCCCGGAGTCAAATTCAAGAGAGTCCGATTCAGGAGAAAACGTTGAAAGTTCCAGATTTCCGGCAATATTTTCATGCCTGTTAATCCCGTTGTTATAACTTGCAGTAAGGGACATATTTATTGGCTCCCTGTCACCCCCAGATCCACCCACAGAATTTCCATAAGTAGCATCGAACTCGATTGTGAAGAGCTCATCCGGGTCCATGGGACCTATGAAATACTCGGCCGGGTAGAACTCAACTCCCTCGGCTTCGGGTTTGATGCTCACGGAACTGAACTCATTGGGATGGGTATTTGCCACATCAAACTCAAGGATTGCCTTCCCATCAACCATTTCCAGGGGTTTTGAAGGGATAACTCTTACATTGGAAGAGTCTACTTCGAGGGGAACATTCTTCCGGCTGCTGTAGTCAAAGGAATTCCCCTCGATGGCAAGTACGAGGTTGTGAGTCCCGCCCCCGACGTCTTCACCGACCTCCACATTGAAAGTAAGGTCAATGCTGTCCCCGGGACCGAGCAGACCCATCTCAACGTAAGGGGCACTGGAAACCGTTATGCCGTCGGTTGAAGTCTCAAGGACTGCAGACTGGATCCGGGCATTAGTATCGAAATCTTCCCCACCTATAGTAACTGTAGGCGTTGTTGCAGTATTACAGAGGGTCATGGTGACAGTCCCCCGGTCTCCGGGCATGAAGACCTCAGGCTCCGAGACAATCTCTTTGAGTTCCACGGTACCTTTGCTATCAAAAGTTTCGGTACCGATCCTGATATCAAAAGTCTCCTCACTCCACGGGCTATTCCCGGAGGGCCTGCTGTAGATGTCGATAGAACGAGTCCCTTTCCTGGCACCCTTGTCCACAAAAAGGTAGACTTCCTTTGTAGCGGTCCTTCCAGGGCCAAGAGCCCCTACGTTCTGCACTGCGTCTGCAGAAGAGTCAAGGGAAAAAGGATACTCAGGCACAACTCTGACATCAATATTTTCAGCTTTATCCCCTCCTACATTTTCCACCTGGACTGTGAGAGTCAGGTACTGCCCTATCTTTGCAGGATAGGGGCTGGTCTCGATTATCGTGACTTTCAGGTTTGCATTCCCCACACTGGCAGAAGCCGGGAATGCTAAAACCAGAGTAACCAAAAGAAAAGAAAAAGCAACTGCAACAACATGGCTTCGTATTAATTTCATATTCCCCACCTTAATTATGTTTAATTACCCCATCTTTTACCAGAATTATTCGGTCTGCATAATTCGCAATTTCCGGGTCATGAGTGACCATCACTATGGACCTGCCCTCCTTATTGATCTCTGCAAACATCCCCAGGATCTCATCCCCGGTCCTTGAATCCAGATTTCCCGTGGGCTCATCCGCAAGGAGAAGAGCCGGGTCATTGATAAGGGCTCTCGCAATTGAAACCCTCTGGGACTGGCCACCGGAAAGCTCCCCGGGTTTATGGTGCATGCGGTCTTCCAGCCCCACCTGTTTAAGAAGTTCCGTTGCACGGATTCGAGAATCAATCCGCTCCCTGGAATTGGCATAAGTGGGGAGCAGTACGTTCTCCAGAGCAGTCAGACGCGGGACAAGATTGAATGTCTGGAAAACAAAACCGATCTCAAGCCCCCTGAGCCGGGCCAGTTCTTCATCGGGCATTTTATGGATGTCCCGCCCCCTGATCAGGACCTGTCCCTCGGTAGGCCGGTCAAGACAACCGATAAGGTTCACAAGAGTACTCTTTCCGGAACCCGAAGGCCCCATAATAGCCAGGAATTCCCCCTCGTTGATTTTGAGGTTGATATCCGAGAGAACCGGAACTTCCGCACCCCCAAGAACATAGCTTTTCCTGACATTAGTCACTTCAACAAGCGGAGGCTCCCCCACAGGCAAACCAGTTGTGTTTCTACTTACAGTCCCCCCCCCAAAACATTTGACATGCAATTATTAGAAAAAGTCACATGCGTGACATCGATTGCTTTTAGGCTTTATGTACTAAAATACATTTTAATCTATGCTCTATTATTTTTTCCATTAAGACCGGCACCGTTAAACACCATACAACAAAAAAGCGCTCATAAAGAAGCCGAACAAAGCTTTCGAGAGAAGAAGCCAAACCAGGTTAGTTAACAGGAGAGAATTTTTACAAAAAAGTACAGAAAATCTGGTTAACAGATTTTGCTGTATTAACAGGCCTCTCAAGACACGAAAAAAAATGGTTTCAGGAGACCGGTAAAATCATGTTCAAATTCGATGCGTTTCTCCAGCTGGGATATTGTCTTAATTTTTGAATACCTTAGCTCCAGAAGAAGAATTGCAAAATGGAATCATAGAATTGATTCCATAAAAATATAATGAAAGTTATAGCGATTGTCGTGTTCTTCTTAGGCACTATTTATACCCCCCTTTAAATATTATATAATTCCTGTTTAAATGACGGAATTAACAATACACGGAAACTCAAGCTTACTTTTTTTAATGGAAAGTTTTAGCATTTAAATATTTAATTTGCCAATTAAGAGATAAATTAGCAAATGAAACCAAAGCCCGGATTTCCCCAGTAGATAATATACTATAAATAATATATAAGGATTTGTATTTAAAAAATCCGGAAAAAAATAATAATATAGAACCCTGGAGGAAGTCGATTCTAAGCAGCAGATCTCCTGAACAGGAACAATTACTAACCGATCAGAATATTTGGAAACAAGAAAATTAATAAAATGCCAGAATCGGACATTTTTTAGACAAAATGAAGATTTCAAAGTCGGTTAAAATGTATAAAGAAATGTGTTAACTAAAAAAATCAAACTCAGAAAAAATAATATATAAGATATATATAGAAACTGAATACAAAAATATAATATTCAAGAAGAAAAGATAAAAAAGTAGAACATTAGATTCTTAAAAAGCTTTCATATGATACATCATTATTTATCACATTCTTATTTTGGAAAAATCGATATTAATCGGACCAAAGTTTGTCAAGAAAACGAGATACTTACATCCGGTTAGTATCATAATTTCCCAACGTATTATATAAAAATTCTACTTATAAAGGGGATAATATAAAAACGGTTTATCCAAAAATGAGGTGTAAATGAAGCTATACTTGAAATATTAATGCAGTCATTTGCACAAAAAAACATTACAAATAAATAATTCAGCAAAAAAGCCCTAAAGAGGGCAAATGTCAAAAATATAACAGATAGTTAAAAATTATATAAATAATTGGGGAGGGGGGAATTAAAATGCTGGACTTCGTAATTTTCTACGGAAACATGATCTTCTGCAGCTTTTTCAAGTTCTTTATGTAAGCTAAAGACTCGTTAAAGCAGGAAAGTAGGTACAGAGAGAAGAACGAAACCTCAAAAAGGGGGGAACCAAAATGCTGGATTTCGTGATATTCTACGGAAACGTGATCTTCTACAGCTTTTTCAAGTTCTTTATGTAAGCTAAAGACACTTTAAAGCAGGAAAGAAGGTGCAGAGAGAAGAACGAAACCTCAAAAGGGGGAAAATAAAATGTGGGACTTTGTAATTTTTGCATGTAACTGGATTTGCGACAGTTGCTTCTTCTTCTGCCTTTAAGCAGAGCCACCTGAAGCAGAAAAGAAAGTACAGAGAGAAGAACGAAACCTCAAAAAGGGGGGAACCAAAATGCTGGACTTTGTGATTTTTGCATGTAACTGGATTTGCGACAGCTGCTTCTTCTTCTGCCTTTAAGCAGAAAAGAACAGACAAAACAGAGATAAAGAACAAAAAGAATATTGTCGGAGGAAGCAATGCTGGATTTCTTTATTTATGCATTTAATTTTTTATTAACGATAAGCTTTGAACCAACGTTATCGATAGGCTTACCAATTTAATAAAAAGAAATGCAAAGATAATACTAAATTAAAAATTTTAAAAAACGATTTTATTTTTAATTTTTTGCTTGCTGAAATTGAATCAAGAATTTTTCTTTTATTCTTAACCTGGTGTTGCGTCAATCATCAAGGATTGACAAACTCTGAATAATTGTAACCGATTTTATGCGACATTCTGCCGTTGACGCGGCACTAGTTTTATAAGGAAATTTAAAAACGTTCTATTCAGGGTCTTCCGATTTGATAAAATGTGAACGTCAAAAAGACTTCCTTGAAGCCAATGCGGTAATTCAGGAAAAGGGAGACTGATAGCATTATGATCGATTGTAATGCAAGATGCAAATTTAGGTAAGATATTTTTGGTCACAATTGTTTGCACACATATTCCGAAATAAGGGGAATGCAGGAGAGATATAGAAATTTACAGATATTTAAAAGAAAAAATTCAAAAAAATAAACTAATTTACTGAAAAGATATTTAACTTTCTCTTTTTAAATAAATTGAATATCAATAAAAAGTGATTTTAGCCCCACCCATACAAAAGTTATAAATAATATTAAATCTACAGTCAGTTACCGGTTGCCTAGCAAAGGAGGCGGATGAGAATTATGTTAAAAAACCTGGAAAAGATTGGAAAATTATTATTGTTAACCTGTGTGATACTTATTGCATTGTCATCACCGGGAACAGCTGTAACGGCAGAGGAAAACGCACAGGCGATCTCTGACGTGCAGACAGCTCTTACCTTCGTATGGCTCCTGGTAGCAAGTGCCCTGGTATTCTTCATGCATACCGGGTTCTCAATGGTAGAAATCGGGCTTACGAGAAGCAAGAACACGGCAAACATCCTCATGAAAAACTTCATGACCGTAACTCTTGGCATCCTGGTCTACTGGGCCGTGGGCTGGGGAGTCATGTACGGAGCTGATGCTTCAGGCCTGATAGGGACTGACCAGTTCTTCTTAATGGGAGCCGACAACGCGACCTTTAACGGCTGGTTCTTCCAGATGGTCTTTGCAGCAACCGGAGCAACGATCGTATCCGGGGCAATGGCCGAACGTACTGATTTCAAGGCCTATCTGGTCTACTGTATCCTAATGGTTGCCATCATCTACCCCATTTACGGGCACTGGGTCTGGAGCGGGGCTGACATGGCTCTCCTGACAGGAGCCGAAAGCCCGATTGTAAAGGCAATCGGAGTCGCACACCACGACTTTGCCGGATCAGGTGTTGTCCACTCCATTGGCGGATACTCTGCCCTTGCAGGAGTACTCCTTGTGGGAGCAAGGATTGGCAAGTTCAAAAATGGAAAACCTATGGCAATTCCGGGTCACAACCTGGCCTTTGCTTTCTTCGGGACTTTGATCCTGGCTCTTGGATGGATAGGGTTCAACGGAGGAAGTACCCTTGACGGAAACGACGCTTACATGAACCTTGTCGTTGCCAACACTTTCATTGCAGGCGCTGCAGGCGCTGTCATAGTAATGCTAATCACCTGGCTGAAGACCGGAAAACCTGACCCGTCCCTTACCGCAAACGGACTTCTTGGCGGGCTTGTTGCGATCACCGCCCCCTGTGGATCAGTTACTCCCTGGGCATCCCTTGTTATCGGGATTGTTGCAGGATTCGTGATTTACTTCGGAGTTATGTTCAATGAAAACGTCCTCAAGGTAGACGACCCGGTAGGTGCGGTTGTAGTACACGGATACTGTGGAACCTGGGGCCTGCTCTCAGTAGGACTTTTCTCCGTAGGGATAGGAAACGGGATCCTCGCAGACGCAGTCTATGCCGCTGAGGTCCCGGGCCTGCTCTATGGCGGTGGAATAGGGCTACTGACAATCCAGGCAGTGGCTGTAATCGTCAGCATGGTCTGGGGTTTCGGGATATCATATATATTCTTCAAAATAATTGATGCAGTAATCGGACTGCGTGTGCCCGAAGACGTTGAAATCATGGGTCTGGACATCGCTGAACACGGCATCAGGGCATATCCTGAGTACCAGCCTGCAGAGGACTAAGAGGTGATCTAAATGTACAAGATCGAAGCAATCATAAAACCCACTAAATTGCATGAAGTAAAAGACGCTCTTGATGAAGCGGGGTTTGCAAGCCTCACCGTGACCGAGGTCAAGGGAAGAGGGCAACAGAAAGGGATCGTGCAGCAGTGGAGAGGAAGGAAATACTGTGTTGACCTCCTTCCGAAAACGAAAATCGAGATAGTTATCCCGGATAACAAAATCGACCAGATTATCGACGTGATTCAGAAAACGGCCTCCACGGGAGAAATCGGAGATGGAAAGATCTTTATCTACCCGGTAGAAACCGTAATCAGGATCCGGACAGGAGAAAGAGATGGAGATGCACTCTAAACGCATCCCTCTCCTATTCCCTTAATTTCAGTCCCTGATTAAACACCGCCTGAAAAGGATCATCCCAAAAAAACTCAAAACACCAAAACCTCAAAACCCTTAAAAGCCAGGCTGCAGACCTGCAAAAAACAGAGATAAAATTTAGAAAAATAAGAAATTGCTAATTAAAACCAGACGTAAAAACAACTTTAAAACCCGGGAGGTATCCATAATGTCAGAATTCAAATCAGTATCAGAATTCAATGTAAAAAACGTAAACTTCGAGATCCCTCGAGGATACGGTACGTCCGTAATCAAGTTTTATTTCTGGATCGGACTCGTATCCGCAGTCCTTCTGAGGGCCATAATAATAGCTGACCACTACAGCGCATTCTACGCAAAAGTGATCTGGTATCTCGGGGTCACGGGATACCTCTGGTTCTTCATGCACAGATACCATATCGCAAAGCGCAGATTCAGCGTCATAAAGGACCTGGAACTGCTTAAAAAAATCCGAAACCAGCGGAAACTCTCGGAAAAAGATATTGAAGGACTCGATTACCTGCTCTGGAGCCTCTCGGTTTCCAAAGAACGCTCAAACTATCTGGTAATCTCGGTATTTTCCGTGATTTCAATCGTGTTGTCCCTTGTTCTGGACCTGGGGATCCTTAACATCTAAAGGGAACTTCCCCCAATTTTCTTTCCTACTACTTTTACATGAAATTCGACAATTCTTGAATCGAAACTTTCAAAATCAAACTTTTTTGGATCGAAGAGTTCCGGGAACTTATCACCTTAAACTGCCTGAAACCACCCTAAAACATCTGAAAAAGCACGAAAAAATCTGAAACCACCTGAAACCACCCGAAAGCATCTGAAAAAACCTGATAAAAACGGAAAACATCTTAAACTAAAGAAACAGGACCATGTGCAGCTTCTGAAGATTTTTAAAGATATGAATAAGAAATCTATATAATACATAGCTGATTATGGTCTTAGGGGGAGTTTTATGGCAGAAGTTTTGAAATTATCACCAGCTATCTGCGCATATCCTGACGACGAGTGTCAACACCCCTCCCTAAAACCTTCGCCTGATGGCTCTGGTTTTTGAGGAAGGGGTATCCTGCTGTAAGATGATGAAAATTTGAAGATTGAAGTTATACTTCCGGGGATTGAGAAAGAAAACATTTCTTTCAAGCTGGGCGAAGGCGGTTTCTACGTAAAAGCGACAAAAAAGGGAGTGGAATACGTAGACAGTTATTCAATTTGCTTCCCGGTAAACACTGACAAAGCCGCTACCACCTATTCAAGCAGGATTCCGAAGGTCACCGTCCCCTACCAGGATCCCTTTGAAAATGCAGTGGACGTGAAACTTGAATAAATGCCTGAAACAGTAAACAGGAATAAAGAACCGGAGTACCGAAGTTTTCCGGGGAGGGGTATTATGGAAAATCCGATACCTAAAATAATGAAAACTCCTATAATAGCAATGTATCATGATGATGAGCATAAAAACCTCACAGTTGAGGTTGAATTGCCGGATGTGGAAAATGAAAACATAACCCTCATGATGCATGAGAACAGCTTTTACCTGAAAGCCTTCAGCAATAACGTTGAGTACCTGGGGTCCTTTTTTATGGATGGGCCCGTGGACCCCGAAAAAGCCATAGCAACGAACAATAAAGGTATGCTTACGATTAAAGTCCCTTACAAAGAGGGCTTCCTGTGCGCAAGAAACATACCAATTGAATAAAAGCATGGTCCGGAATCGGAATAAAAAACAGAAAACTTATTTTTTTGATATTAATTTTACCCGTATTCCTTGCAAAGAAGAGGGAATCCCATGAAGATAGTAAAATGCGGAGATCTTGGATTCAGGTGCAATTTTATTGCAACCGGTACCAACGCCGAGCAGGTAAAAAAAGAAATGTTCAAGCACATAGAAAAGGAACATAGGGACCTTCTCGAAGAAATGTCCGAAGACGACATAAACCACATAAAGTACAGGATTTCGACTCTTCTTGCCCGGGGATGCGGCTGTGGTGCCCTTTAAACCGAAAAAAGAAGAACTATTTTAGGGGGGCATGGAGCCCCGCAAAACTTACCGCAAGCTCTCAAGGGCATAGAGCCCCCGACTTTTTTACGGGTTCAGCACCCAGATCTGGTAATTCAGCAATGCTGCGAAACTGACCCAGAGGAGATAGGGGATCAGCAGAAGTGAAGCTGTTTTTGAAATCCTGCCGAAGAGGATTATTGTCAGGAAGATTGACAGCCAGAGCAGGATGATTTCAATGAAGGCATAAAAAGGAGACTGAAGCCCGAAAAAGAGAATGGACCAGAGGGCATTTAGTGCCAGCTGAACTCCGAAAACAAAAATCCCCACTTTTACGTCTTTTCGCTCCAGACCCTCTTCCCAGACCAGGTAAAGAGAAATCCCCATAAGGGTATACAGGATAATCCATACCGGGGAAAAGACCCAGCCCGGAGGATTGAAAGCAGGCTTTTCAATGGCAGCATACCAGCTTTCAATGGAAGTTACCGTAAAAACCGAACCAATTATCCCTGCAAACTGACAGACCAGTACCGAAACAATGAGTCTGAACTTGTTTATTTCTTGAAGCATACTCCCCACCACGTGACATCCAGATCCCGGAAGTTCCGGCCTCTGGAGATTATAAGGTACTCAGGAATTATATACGTGAAATGATAAATATCTATACCGAGGGGAATGAGATCTGTTAGCGGGACCTGTTAATGGGATATGTCAGCTGAAACTGTTGAGCTTCTTCGTGCAATAGGATATGTTAGCTGAAACTGTTAGTAGGAGATGTCAACTGGACATGTTAGCGGATCTCTTAGCCCGATTTTCTGGAAAA
Source organism: Methanosarcina sediminis (assembly GCF_052056915.1). Lineage (GTDB taxonomy): Archaea > Halobacteriota > Methanosarcinia > Methanosarcinales > Methanosarcinaceae > MTP4. The sequence goes on from NZ_CP195119.1 coordinate 1,855,887, forward strand.
AGCCAGTTTTCAAAAAACGTCCTTCCAAGTTTTAACCCTCAAAATAATAGAAAATTATAAATATTATTAAGTAGGTAAGTGATTACCTAATGCCTAGTGAGGATGACGTCAAGATGGTGCAAACAAACAACATACCTAAGACTAAAGAAGATGTACTTCAGGCTGTAGTCGAGCGTGATGTAAAATTTATCAGGACCCAGTTTACCGATACACTCGGGATTATCAAAAGCTGGGCAATTCCCGTTGAACAGCTCGAAGAGGCCTTTGAAAACGGAGTCATGTTTGACGGATCTTCCATTGAAGGATTCACCCGAATCGAAGAATCAGACATGAAGCTCGTACTTGACCCTTCAACATTCAGGCTTCTCCCCTGGAGACCCTCAACAGGGGCTGTTGCCAGGATTCTCGGAGATGTTTACCTCCCTAACGGGAAACCCTTTGAGGGAGACCCGAGATATGTCCTGAAGAGCGCAATTGCAGAAGCCGAAAAAATGGGCTACTCCATGAACGTTGGCCCGGAACTCGAATTTTTCCTCTTCAAACTGGACGAAAACGGAAACCCCACAACCGAACTTACCGACCAGGGCGGGTACTTTGACTTCGCACCCCTGGACAGGGCCCAGGATGTCAGGAGAGACATTGACTATGCCCTGGAGCACATGGGCTTCCATATCGAGGCCTCCCACCACGAAGTAGCCCCATCACAGCACGAAATAGACTTCAGGTTCGGGGACGTGCTGACAACGGCGGACAATGTGGTCACTTTCAAATACGTGGTAAAGTCCATCGCATACCACAAAGGTTACTATGCAACCTTCATGCCAAAGCCCCTGTTCGGCGAAAACGGCTCGGGTATGCACACCAACCAGTCCCTCTTCAAAGACGGCAAAAACGCCTTCTATGACCCTGATACTCCGGACCAGCTTTCTGACGAGGCAAGATACTACATCGGCGGGCTGATGAAGCATATAAGGGAATTTGCAGCCATAACAAACCCGGTGGTAAACTCCTACAAAAGACTCGTCCCGGGGTATGAAGCTCCTATTTACGTGACCTGGTCCGCCAGCAACAGGAGTTCCCTGATAAGAATTCCAGCCACCCGCGGCAATGGTACAAGGGTGGAACTCAGGTGCCCGGACCCGGCATGCAACCCCTACCTGGCCTTCGCCCTCATGCTGAAAGCCGGAATCGAAGGAATCAAGAACAAGATCGAGCCTGGAGAAGCGACCAACGTCAACATCTTCAACCTGACAGAAAAAGAGCGTGAAGAAAAAGGTATCTTATCCCTGCCCGGAAACCTTAAGGAAGCAGTCGACGAGATGAAGCAGAGCAAATTCGTAAAGAAAGCTCTCGGGAAACATGTCTTCGAAAACTACCTCTGCTCAAAGACCGCCGAGTGGGACGAATACAAAGCTGTTGTCCACTCCTGGGAACTCGATAAATATCTGTCGATGCTCTGAGCGTTTAACATAGGTATTATAGAAAAGCACTGGAAATACGATAAAGCATCAGACATCCTCCCGGAAACATTATGCGTGCCTGCCGGAAAAACTCAGGGGGAAAATGTTCCTGCCGGAGACCCCGGAAGGCATGTATAGTTACCTGGGAAATGTGCCCTCACTTAAAACGGAAAAAGTACACCATTAAGTACACATTTTAACTCATTTATTAGGTTAAAATGAGAAAGTATTCCTTTTAAGGAATTCATTTCGCAGACAGAAGCCAGCGTGGGATTTCAAGGCATGGACTGCCGCCAGGAACCCGTAATTTTCCCCACTTTTTTACCGCCAGAGGAAACAACTTCCCTTTTCAACTTCCCTTTTTCAGGAGATATCAACTGTTATCCGGGCTGTCCGGAATTTCCACGGTGCGGATAAGCAAAGCAAATAACAATATCAGGGACCAAATCAAAGATTCCGGGATCCTGATCACTGCCACCGGAGAGAAAAACCATTTCAAGAGGGATAATACAGAGAAGAAAAGTATCCCATTTCAAGGAAAAAAAAGGCCTTTTCCAAGCTGCTTCAAAGGAAACACTGGTCAGGAAAAAAGAAACATATATATATTGTCAAATAGGTACTAAATTACTTACTTCCCATAGCGGCGGCCTTCTCAACACCTGATAAGGAAAAAACAGGAACAGGAACAAGAAAGGGAATGTCGAAAATTATACACATTATTAACATAATTATAATTAGTCCAATTTATGCGACTTGTTACCTTCAAAAATCGCAAGCATAAACCCCACTGGAATCCGTATTCTTCACTGATAATTTTTTGAAGAAATTTTTAACAACGGAACATCGGATTATCAAAAATATCCGGACTACCAAAAATGTCCGGATGATCAAGAATATCGGATTTAAGAAAAGGTCCAGATAATCAAGAATATTCGGACTACTAAAAATGTCCGGATTATCAAAAATATCCGGATTTAAGAAAAGATCCGGATTATCAGAGATTTGTTAACAAAAAACATTACGTTCATTTCTAGAGTGATCGAAATGTGTGGAATAATAGGCTTCATAGACAAGACAAAGTCCCCAATGGACGGGTCGAAAATAAAAGCCGCCCTGAGTCTCATGAATGAAAGAGGCAGTGGAGACGGGGCAGGCTATGTCGCATACGGGATTTACCCGGATTATGCAGACTGTTACGCGCTTCATGTTTTTTTTGACAACATGGTAGAACCAAAAACAAAGGTTGATGAAATCCTCCACCGCTGGGGCACTGTTGTCCACCAGGAAGAAATCCCCACCACCGAACAACCGGGACTGAAGAGAGTTCACACCCCCTGGAGATACTTCTTCAAGCCCTTTGACGACATGATCGGAGGAAAGGTAGGTTCCGAGAAGGACATCATCAAGCACATCGTAATGGAAGTAAATTCTTCTATCGACGGAGCCCTGGTCTTTTCCTCAGGTAAGAACATGGGAGTCTTCAAGGCTTCCGGCTGGCCGGAAGAAGTAGCGGACTTCTACAGGATCGAGGACTACAAAGGATATATCTGGCTTGCCCACAACCGTTACCCCACGAACACACCGGGCTGGTGGGGAGGCGCACACCCCTTCAACCTGCTTGACTGGTCCGTCGTACACAACGGGGAAATTACCTCTTACGGGACAAACCAGCGCTACGTGGAAGGCTACGGGTACAAGTGCACCCTCCTTACGGACACCGAAGTAGTGGCTTATCTCTTCGACCTTCTCGGAAGGCAGCACGAGCTTCCAACTGAAACTGTAGTCAAAGCCCTTGCCCCCCCGTTCTGGGACGAAATCGACCGCATGCCCCCTGCAGATGAGGAGCTTTACAGGGCAATACGCCTGACCTACGGTTCTGCCCTCATGAATGGCCCCTTTGCGATTGTGGTCGCATCGAACGAAGGGATTGTGGGCTTCACTGACAGGATCAAACTCCGCCCCCTCGTAGTAGGAGAAAACGGAGACAAGCTCTACATTTCCAGCGAAGAATCCGCAATAAGGGTTCTGGACCCCGAAGTTAAGAATATCCGCACCCCGCGGGCAGGAGAACCCATCATAGGGAGGTTTAACGCATGAGCCTCGGAAGCATACCCCCGAAATACAAGGTCAGCATCGACCGGGAACAATGCATGGACTGCGGGCGCTGCATTGAAAACTGTTCCTACGGCACTTTCAGGAGAGAAGGAGACAAAATCCTGATCCAATCCAGAAAATGCACCGGCTGTCTCCGCTGCGTTTCCATGTGCCCCAGGGATGCCATCTCACTTACCGAAAACCCTGTGGACTACCGCAGCCACCCCCTCTGGAGCCGGGACGCCAGGGAAGATATCATAAAACAGGCCAGGAGCGGAAAGATCATCCTCGCAGGGATGGGAAACGCAAGTAACCTCCCAAGCATCTTCGACCGCCTCCTGCTGGACGCCTGCCAGGTAACAAACCCGAGCATTGACCCCCTGAGAGAGCCGATGGAACTTCGGACCTACATAGGGAAAAAGCCGTCAAAGCTCGAATTCAAGAAGACCGAGGCAGGGGACGTTGAACTTGCAACAAAGCTTGCCCCCAACCTGAAGCTTGAAACGCCCATAATGATCGGGCACATGAGCTACGGGGCAATCAGCTTAAACGCCCACCTCAGCATGGCAAAAGCCGCAAAGGAAACCGGGACCTTCATGGGAACCGGGGAAGGCGGGCTGCACAGGGAACTCTACCCCTACCAGGGCAACATGATCGTCCAGGTTGCTTCAGGCCGTTTCGGTGTAAACGTGGACTACCTCGAAAGGGGAGCGGCAATCGAGATCAAGATCGGTCAGGGTGCAAAGCCCGGGATCGGCGGGCACCTGCCCGGAGAAAAGGTCTCTGCGGAAGTCTCCCGTACAAGGATGATCCCCCTCGGAAGTGACGCAATCAGCCCTGCCCCTCACCATGACATTTACAGCATCGAAGACCTGGTCCAGCTTGTCAGGAGTTTGAAAGAAGCGACCGAATGGAAGAAACCGGTCTTTGTGAAGATTGCAGCAGTGCACAACGTGGCAGCAATTGCAGCAGGTATTGCCCGCTCTTCTGCGGACGCGGTGGTAATTGACGGGTCCCGCGGAGGGACCGGAGCCGCCCCGAAGGTCTTCAGGGACCATGTGGGAATCCCCATCGAAGGTGCAATTGCAAGCGTTGACCAGAAACTCAGGGAACAGGGTACAAGAAACGAAGTCTCCATCATTGCCAGCGGCGGGATCAGGAACAGTGCCGATCTTGCAAAGTCCATTGCTCTTGGAGCGGACGCGGTCTACATCGGAACCGCTGCCCTTATTTCCATGGGCTGCCGGGTCTGCGGAAACTGTTACAGAGGCCTTTGCCCGTGGGGTATCGCAACCCAGCGCCAGGACCTTGTAGACAGGCTCGACCCCGAACAGGGAGCAAGGCAGGTCTCTAACCTGATCCATGCCTGGACCCTGGAACTCAGTGAACTGATGGGCGCAGCAGGCATCAACAGTATAGAAAGCATGCGCGGAAACAGGGACCGCCTGCGCGGGTACATGCTTGATGAAGGAATACTTGATGTCCTTGACGTAAAGAACGCGGGGGCCTGAAGATGAAGACAGTCACGATTGACGCCAAAGACATGCACTACACCCCCCTGAACCAGAAGATCAGGGCTGCAGTTGCTGACGGGGCAGAGGAAATCGTCCTTAACAACGTGCTTGGCCAGCGCTTTATCGGAAACGGGGTCCGGGGTGATTCCCGGATCATAGTCAACGGAGTCCCCGGAGGAGACGTCTGCATGTTCATGAGCGGGCCCACCTGTATCGTAAACGGGAACGCCGAACACGCCCCGGGCAACACCATGGACAAAGGCATGCTCGTGATCCACGGGAGCGCAGGAGATGCGGTCGCCCACGGGATGCGCGGAGGCAAGGTCTTTGTAAGGAACAACATCGGGTACAGGGGCGGCATCCACATGAAGCAGTATGAAGTGGAAACCAGGCCCATGCTCGTAATCGGCGGCACTGCCCACTCCTTCCTTGGAGAATACATGGCAGGAGGGCTTGTGCTCGTGCTCGGAATAGGCCAGGAAAAAGCCATGACCGACAGGGGTATCGGAAGCGGGATCCACGGCGGAGAGATAATCATCCGCGGGGAAGTAGACGACTACCTGCTCGGAGTCGGAGCCAAGAAGTTCGAGTTCACGGAAGCCGACCTGGAAAGGACAAAACCGGTTATCGAGAGCTTCTGCGAACAGTTCGGCCTTGACCCGGCCCCCTTCCTGGACACAAACTACACCAGAATTGCCCCGGCAAGCAGCCGGCCCTTTGCAGGGAAATACGTCTGGGAGTGATCGAGATGGCAGAAGGAAAACCAATTAGCAAGAGTTACATTGACCTTGAAAAGGAAGTATGGGACGCGGACCTCTGCTCAGGCTGCGGGGCCTGCATTGCGGTCTGCCCTGCCGACGCCCTTTATTTCGAAACCGGAACCGATTCCGCAAAACCCAAAAGCAACGGCTACTGCAAAGCCGCAGTTGACGACGTACCCTGCGGAGCCTGCTACGAAGTCTGCCCCAGGATAGGCGAACAGCCCGAATCCATCTTCGGGGACTACATTAAGATCACCGCCGCAAAAGCCGAGTTCGAAATCCCGGGAAAGCAGAGCGGAGGAGCCGTTACAGCCCTCCTAACAAACGCCCTGGATACCGGCCTTGTGGACGCCGTGGTCACGGTCACCGAAGACCCCTGGACCCTCAAGCCAAGCTCCATGGTCATCACAAAAAGCGAAGCCCTGATAAACGAGGCAGGAAGCCGCTACAACTGGTGGGTCCCCCTGGTCTCCGCCCTCAAGGAAGCCGTGGTCAACAAGAAGCACAGGAACATCGCAGTAGTCGGTGTCCCCTGCGTGGTCCAGGCAGTCAGGAAAATGCTCGAAACCGACCATGACCTTGTCCGCCCGTACAAAGACTCCATCCGTTTCGTGATCGGCCTCTTCTGTACCGAAAGCTTCGACTACGAAAAGCTGGTCGCAGGCAAGCTGAAAAGCGAGTACGCTCTCGAACCCATGAAAGTCTGCCGCATAGACGTCAAAGGCAAGCTGGAAATCACACTCAACGACGGGACCCAGTACGTAATCCCCCTTGCCGAACTCGAGGACACCGTCCGCCCCGGCTGCCATGTCTGCACGGACTTTACCGCCCTCAAAGCCGACATCTCCGCAGGCGCAGTGGGAAGCCCGAACGGCTACACCACCCTGATCGTCCGCACCCTTGTAGGCCAGCACCTCCTGGAAAGCGCGGTTGCCAACGGAAAGCTCAGCACCACCGACGAGCTCAACCTCGGAATCATCGAGAAGCTTGGCGCAAAGAAGCTTGAAAGGAAGCAAAAATAAAATTACTTCAAAAATGGATTCAGATGGAGCAAGCTCCATCTTTTTACTTTCTTTTTCTGTTTTTATGTATAATTTTCTTCAAGATCATAAAGAACCGCTGTTGTGTTGTCTGATGGAGAAGATACTAAAAATGGATGAAAAAGATAGGCTGTCCAGAATAGCATCTTTTACCCCCTAAAGGAACTTACCCATTCCGGTCTTTCAGGAGGGTTATTATTTAGCATTTCTCGCCATTCTTCATCAGTCAATCTTTCCCCTGAGGACTGCCAGAACTCATAATAACTCATTACGGGGCCTGCTCCGAGCACGATCCTGCCGTCAGGCTGTTTGTACGCTACTACCATCAGATCCAGTTTTCCTGTTCCTTCTTCCAGGACACTTCCTCCGGGACCTGTATAAACATCCGCAACCATAGTGGACATCTGGGACTTTATATCCACATTCTCAAGCATTGGAGATATGTTCTGGGCGAAATTCCTGATGAACTCGTATTCTTCATCCGTCAGCTCTTTGTTTTCAAGTTCTTTAATCGAGATTTCCAGTAGTTTTTCAAGCGTGTTTTCAAGAGTTGTGAAATCTTTATCCGACTGCTCATCAAGCACTTCCATTTCTGCCAGCCCGCTGTGTGCCATTTTTGTAAGAGCAAGCATCCGGGCATAAAATTCAGGAACTGGCTCCACATATCCCTCTACAGGTTTTTCTTCCAGATTATAGAAAGCACCTGTAAAGTAAGCCTGTTTTGCATAGAGGATAGTATCATGCCTGAGTTCGGTCCAGGAAGCAAGGGCTGTGTTAAGCTGCTTATCTTCCCAGGCCCCAGTCTGCATGAAGGTGGGGTAACCCTCCGGATAACTTACAAGGAGGGGCTTTAGAGCGTACAGTTGAGCCCAGTAAAGGTTTTTATTCCAGTCTTCTTCATCAAAAGCTCCGAATTCGTTTTCCAGAGATTGGTGGCGGTTTTTGTATCCTTCGTTTTCAGAAATATTCAGGTTTTTCAGGTGTTCTTTCGCTCTTTCAGAGCCGAGAAGATTCATGATATTTAAAGCAGGAGGATTAAGCGTCTGGAGTATATGGGAATCAGGGGTATAGCGCTGACCCATGAACCTGAAACCTTTTGTAGTCTCAAGAGTTTCGTATTCAGTTTCGGAACCTGTTGGAATTATTTCCCCTGTCCCGCCGTAGATTTTCGGGTTTTCGTATCTTTCCAGCTCGGATTTCAGTTCTGCCAGGCTTTCATTGTCGAAACCCACTCCATATCTATTACCCCCAAAGACAGTATCCAGAGCTTTTGCATATTCATAGGGCCCGAGATCATCGGAAAAACCAACATAGAAAGCCGTCACCTCGTAAATTTTATCCCATCTGTCCCGGAGGTCCTTGTCCCTGGCAAAATGGTCAGAAATTAAAAGGGCCTGAATAGTCTGAATTTTTGCCTCCTTTTCCGGGTCGTCTGCAGAAATCATGTCCGGCTGGAGCAGCATACTTATTCTGCCGTGCCACATCATGGCCTTAAAATAGTTCTTCAGTTTCTCAGAGTGAGTGTAATGTCCCCTTGGAGTGTATTGAGAGTAATCTTCCACATACATGAAAATTGGAGATACTCCCCCTTCCCGGGCTTCTATCAAGTGCAGTTCAGCCTCTACATCGGATTTTACAAAAGAGGGGACTTCGACGCTATATTTTTTTGCATCCTGAGAATTGAAAAGTGCAATTTCCCCCGACAATTCCCGTGATTTCCCTATCTGATAAGATTCCGGTTCAAGAAGTCTCAAAGCCACAGCAAAGTATGCAACATTTCTTCTTGCAGCTTCCTTTTCTCGCCCCGATGCACTGTCATAATCCTCTATGGAGGCTTCAAGGAGAGCTTTGTCAAGTTTCCATAGCTCGTCATAAAATTCCTCAGATTCTACTCTTTTTAGCGTCTCATCAAACTGGATGTGATAAAGGTGAAGAAGAGAATCCGACGTGATGAAAATAGGAACATCAGCCACTTTCAGGTCTCTGTAAGCATCATTTACCCGCGTATTCCCTGCTCCAGGTAAGTTTTCGATAGCCGAATTTTCAATTACGACAAATCCATTTTTGTACAGCAAATCCCTGCTTTCATTTGTCAGGGGAATTTTCTGGGTAAAATCATAATAATTTGAAATTTCGGAAAATTCAAGAGGCAAGGAATAAGGAGAAATGTCGGGCTCAAACTGCAGATTTTCTTTGCTATAATATTTGGAAAAAGAGATTTGCTTTTCAAGCCTCAAAGAGTTTATACTGCCTGCATTCTCTGTACCGGAAATATTTTTGTTTGGTGTTTCACTTGTAATGTTCCCAGGACTAAGAGAGTTTATAGTGCCCGCATTTTCTGTACCGAAAATACTTTTGTTTGGTGTTTCATTTGTCATGTTCCCTGGATCTTTTCCTTGAGCCAGATTTTCTTGATTATCAGTACACCCGCTGAAAAAAACTAACGATGCTGCCAGCAGACAGAAAAAAACAGCTTTAATTGCTTTATTCAAAGTATATTCCTCATATATTTATATTGAAATTGTGCTGAAAAATTGAGTCCTAAGTCAAGAATAATAGATAAATTAAATAAACTTCATAAATTACTATTAACCATCTCTTTATAAGTTTTCTGACCACATCATCAAACTATCAAGAATGATGTTCGATTTATAAGCATTATTTCCAGTAGTAATACTTATTCTGATAAACCGCTTGATACATTGGACAGAAATTATATATATGTGGCCACTATTTCCTTAACATCCACCAAATAAAAACAAGATCATGAAACTGGATTTACCGCCCTCAAAGCCGACATCTCCGCAGGCGCAGTGGGAAGCCCGAACGGCTACACCACCCTGATCGTCCGCACCCTTGTAGGACAGCACCTCCTGGAAAGCGCGGTTGCCAGCGGGAAGCTGAGCCTCGGCGATGAGCTCAACCTCGGAATCATCGAGAAGCCTGGCGCAAAGAAGCTTGAGCGGAAGCAGAAATAAAAATTGCAGAACAGAAATTAACTTGAAGTAAACTTGAAAGATGAAGCTTCAGGCTTCATCTTTGTTTCATTCTTTTTTGTGTTTTTTTACTTCCTGATTTGTGTAATTTTGCCTGTTATTTTCCACCTACTATTCTGCCAAAAATTAAAGATGCAAGCAAGACCACAGAAACTGCCAGCGCAAAACCCGGAAACGGAATATCCTCTGTCGGCCCGCTTATTGTGTTATTTTCAGGGTCAGTAAAAATGATGTCTTCTTTGCCATTTGAATTTGCAACATTGTTCACCAAAACGTTGTTCCTGCTGGAATTGTTGACGTTTATTCCGTACCCAGGGTTGTTCGAAGCGTTATTGCTATCCAGTTTATTGTCAGAAGAACCTATCAAAAATATACCGCTGTAGGTATTGGAATTTGCAGTATTGTTAAACAGGACGTTGTTGTTGCTGTTTTCAAGTTTGATACCGATCCCCTCGTTTGAGTTTGCAGAGTTATCAATAAGGAAGTTATGGTTTGATTTTCTTAGAAGAATACCTAAAAGGTTATTTGATGCAGTATTATTAACAAGCGTATTGTTATTGCAGAAAAACTCCAGTCCGATTCCAGACCCTGTACGATTTTCAGTATTGTTGCTCAATTCATTGTTATTGCAGAATTCATAGAGAAGTATGCCCTCATGATTATTCAGGTTTAAAATATTGTTATTCAACCTGTTGTTACTGGAGTTCCATAAAAAAATACCAATTCTGCATCTGGATACGTTGTTATCAAAAACACTATTGTGGGACGATTCGAGAATAAATATACCAAAACTGTTTGAGGAAATATTATTGCCGCTTATAACAGCCCTGTTGCTCCCTTCTAAATATATCCCGGCTTTATCTTCCCCATATTCATCTATATCGGCACCGGTAATCTGAAATCCGCTGATGCTTACATTATTTCCGGTCACATAAAAAACGTCATTCATCGAGTTTGCAGCAAGGATGATCGTATCATCAGGATTCCCGGAATAGGACCTGATCGTCACCCCTTTTTTCACGTTCACATTTTCCTCATACGTACCGGGATAGACGAGAATCGTATCGCCTGATGTTGCATTATCGACAGCTTCCTGTATAGAGGCATAATCTGCTCCTCTGTTATCAACCGTAATTGTGCCTGCATCCCCGGTACCGGTAGTCATCAACAAAAAGACGAAGGTTATCAGATGATAGAATTTGATTTTCATACACTAATCATTCCCCTGGGAATCCACTATTTGATGTAATTTCCGTAACCGTTTCAACTACTATTCCTTTTTCTTCATCAACCAGGAAATCTACGGTCCTGTTTTCGGACTGTATCCTCAAAGCCGGGGCACACCCCGGTCCTGTGTAACCTTCGGGAGTCGGATGACAGGAATAAACCACGCCTGCAATCGTTGCCCCTTCCCGGATCATTTGCCTGGCACGGCTGTCATTAACTGCAATTTGAGCCACAAAAGATGCATTTGTTTTGAGCCATTCCGATTCGGATTCATTGTACGGGGGAAGAACAGGTATAGCAGAATAATTAATAGGGGGAATGTCGATCTGTTCTTCACCGGGGGTACCCGGACTGTCAGATGACGGTTTTGAAAAATTGTCGGTTTGTTTTTGATCAACGCATCCAATGCAGGTGCAAAGAATCAAAATGACGATTATAGAAAAAATTGTAGAGTTATTTGATTTAATGTTAAGCGCCCCCATATTCCAAATTTTCTGATTGCAATCATTTCTTCTTTGCCTCTTTTCTTTACTCCGGAGGTGTCTGATTGAGAAGATACTAAGAAAGCATTAAGCACACTGAAAATATCCAGTACTGAAGTGATAGGACTGTTACCTGCCCCGGTTTACCAGGGATATAATGATTCCACAGTAATTGAAATGGGCGTTCCTGAATCTGAATCATTTATAATGATCACAGTTGAACTACAGTATGTGTCTAATACAAACTCATAGGTTTCAGTGATATTACCATCTAAAGTAAGCTCATAAATGTATGTTCCATGTTCAGCAAAGATCCCAGGAGATGAATCTTCTTCTTCATGAGCAAGAAAATACCCTTCACTGAAGAGACACGTTTCGTTTTTATCATATATCTTTACTAATAGCTCGTGGTCTTTTGAACCTTCATTGAATATATGTAATCTAAGTCCACTTACTCCTTCTTCAGTGCTTACTCCATGTTTGTAATTAAGATATTCAGCCGTTGCGACGTCAACTTTTTCAAGCATCAGGTAGTCCTTTTCAGTAATTCGGTCAGGGTATCTGTTCCATATGTCTTCCATTGCCATTTTCATTTCATTCTTTTCTTCATCGGAGACATAACAATTATCAATGTAACTAAACAATACTTTTTGCTGTTCCGGATCTGCTATAAGCAAGTACCAATAAGGTCTATTTTCTGATATTGGATTGACAGGGACGGGACCTGGCTCTTCTACAATCAGTTCAACTTCTGGTCCATCTGCGTCTTCACGGATCCTTTCCTCATCCACGATTTCGGCTGGTTCCACAACCTCAGTTGTTAGCTCAGGAACTGAGTTAGCACTCAGGGCCGATATGACCACCACACTCGCCAGTAACATTACCGCGAGCAGCCCAACGATTCCAAATTTTCTGTATGTCATTATTCATTTCACTTCCTGGCCTGGACATATAAACAGATTCCGACAAAATCATCCGGATATCAATTTCTGAAGAGATTTCCCGGAAATGGTTCCGAACCATTAAACCGTACTATTGACAGCTTTCCCAAACACATTTATGTTCCCACCCACATTGATGGAATTAAATCCTAATTCTTTTTCAACGGATACGACAATATGCTACTCCCCGGGTGAGACATTTTTATAGTTGACATTCACGTATTTTTCCAGTTGATAAAAAGTATCGTTTGCTACAGGCTGACCAATATTATCATATAATGTCAGGCGGATTTTTCCGTAATCATCGGAATCAAACTCGTCGATACGCAGACGGACTTCGATATTACTTGCACCCACTTCCACGGGGAAATCCTGTCTGTACTTTTCATTATGAGGACCAAGATACCTGTTTACATTTTCCGAATACAGAAGCTCCTGTTTTTTCAACTCCGGAGATTCATTGTTTTCAAAAACAAAAGTAAACGGCAAAAAAGACAGGAAAATCAAGAACAGAACTAAAAATAATCCTCTTTTCAGATTCATGAGTTCCTCTGAAGAATTAAATACAAATATGGCAAGATACACCCTTATAGTATAAGTTCAACTTTAAATTCACAATATAGATCAAAAAATTTTTCTATAAACTACTTTTAACCAACTCTTGATAAGTTTTCTGGCCAAACCATCAAACTATTGATTATCAGCATTATGAATTTTCCAAGAAATTGAATCCAGTTTTGGGCATATTTTTCAAAAAACGTGTATTAGAGAATGAATATTAACTAACGCAAACATTTAATGTTCCAATTTGCAGAAATTAAGCACCGGACCGTTAATTTTCAGTTGGACGATTTGGCCATAAAAATTAAATAAGTTTCTTTTGAATCATTTCTAAAAAAAGTAGAAACATGTTAAAAAAACACGTTAAAAAGAGGGTCTCTGGAACAGGAAAGCCTGAACAGGAAAGCCAGAAAGGGCAGACAGAACAGGAAAGCCAGAACAGACAACCTGAACAGACAACCTGAACTGAAGACAATTCTGCTTGGATTTAAGGTAAAAACTATGTGGAAAGCAGGTTTACTCTTTATTCTTATTTTAAGCACATGCCCCATAGCCCATGCTGAAGAAGGGAGATATACTGTTGGCCCCTGCCCGCCCCAGGAAGAGCTTGATAAGCTAGGCGATGCCGTTGACATGAGTGGGGCGGACAGAACGTACTCATTTTGGGAATTTCCGTTATCATTCAAGATAGCTTACATAATAGGATATCTGGCTGCCTTTGCTTCCATACTCAAACTGGTCCCCTTAATCCTGGGCAAGGTCAGAATCCCGCAGGTAAATGAAAACAGGCAGAAAATATACCGTTACATACGGCAGGTTCCGGGATGCACGATATCCGAAATCTCAAGAGACCTGGAAATTAACCGGGGGGCTGTAAGGTTCCACCTTGAAATGCTTAAAGCCGGAAATAAGATAAGCTTAATGAGGGGCGGAAAATTCACAAGAGTCTTTCAAAACTCCGATGTTTTCGCAAGCAGTGAAAAGATGATAATAGCACATCTCAAAAGCAGCACAAGAAAGCAGATACTCCTTAAGATCCTGGAAAAGCCCGAAATCACAAACAAGGAACTCTCAGAGGACCTGTATCTGGACAAAAGCACCACATACTGGCATATAAAGAGTTTAAGGGACGACAAAATAATTCTTTCCGAAACAGAAGGCAAATCCAGGAAATATTTTGTGAACCCGGCTCTCGAAACTGATCTGCTAAAATGGCTCAATATGTGAACTTTGATTTTGAGGAATTTATTCAACAGCGACGGACTCTTCAATCCCCAGAGCCCATTCAGGCAGCTTATCCACCTTTTCAATGGATTTCACGGTCCCATTTGGCGTATCAATAGTCACCATGTAGAATTCCCCACCGGTGATTTGCGAATCAACGGATTTAACAGACCCATACAGAGAATCAGCTTCTTTGTAACAATCTTCCAGGGAGCCCTCCGTTTCAATGGTTTTCAAGGTACCGTTTTGCATCTCAATAGTTACTTTATGAATATACCAGCCGTTAATCCGGATATATCTTACGGACTCCCCGGTCTCATTGAAGATTCCAACTTCATATGTGTAGTTCCCTTTTGTCAGATTCCTGAAATCACTATCATTTAGACAGATTTCGTTCATTATTTCTGAAGCAGGTGTCCTGTTAATCCCGCCATGGTTATCAATGTCATCCGTACCCCAGGGCAATTTATCGGATTCATGGAGGGATAAAAGGAGGGTTCCCGAGAGGAATAAGACGATCAACAGCGTGGCCCATTTACTTCCGTTCAGAACTGTTCCTCCTCGGTTTTAGATAATTACAGATTTTCAAATTAAATAAGTTCCTTTTCAAGTTAATGTCTTTAATGTCTTAGTTCCTTTTCAGGTCAATATCGGTTACTGCCAGTCCTATTAATTCCCGGTTTGAGTCTCCATAGGCAGGGTTTGGGTATTCGTAGAATCTCTCAGTGAAAATTTCAATTAATACTTTATGCTGTTTTTCATTTTCCAGATCCAGAAGGTGGCTGTATCGATATGTTTCCGAATACTCCAGGGTGAGAGGTTCTTCATGTAACAGAGCATAACCCCCCAATGTGCTTGCAGCACTCATTGAGCTTATACGAACATCAACCGGTAAGGTGTCTGTTTCAGAACCATCTCCGGAATTTGGAGAATATGCATACTTTTCGAGATAGGCAAAGTCCATTGTGAGTTTTCCTCTTGTATAACTCTCATTTATGGAAGCGGTATCCGTCCATTGGATATTGTTTATTTCAACATTGTTCTCATCCAGGCCCGATTCGAACGGGAAGTACCATGCAAGGATTGCAAGTATCAATACTACGGCCGCAATAAGCAGGACCTTTAGAGCTTTCAATATCAATGACTCTTTTTTCAGGTAATATGCCGTCCCGATTATTATCAGGATGAGAAAAGCAGATATCAGTTTCCGGGTGGTCAGCCGGTCATCGATCGTATTTGAAGATATCCGGTTTTCGGACAATTTTTTAGTCTCAATTCCTTTTTCATTATCCAGTAGAGTGTTGTTTTCGATAATATTGCCTTTAGTATAGATGAGAAGTATTCCGTATCTGTCGTTGGAATTTATGGTATTGTTCAGGATAAGAGCACCATCACTTCTGGAATAGATCCCATTGTTGTTGTGTGAAATCTCATTGTTTACAACTCTATTATTGCTATTTTCGTGAAGAAGAGTTAAGCCCGAATCCCCATTGAAGCTGAAATTATTGTTTTCAAGCCAGTTTGCTTCAGAACCCCACACAACCGAACCGGTTAAGGTATTCTTGACAGCACTGTTGTTTTCGATATTATTGTTGAAGGATGAAGTTAAACAAATCCCATGCTTGTTTCCGGTAGCTATGTTCTCTTTTACAAGGCTATCATTTGTTTTGAACAGGGCAATTCCGTAATTCTCGTTGAGGCTTGCATTGTTACCGGAAATTACATTACTATTTGAAGATTCTACAATTATTCCATATCGGTTGCTGAAAATTTTATTTTCACTTATGATATTGTTATCGGAGCCTGATACATTAATTCCGTGCAGGCCATTTGAAAATAGAGAATTGTCTTCGATATTGTTTTCCCGGGAAGAGGAAAGGAGAATGCCGTCTTCGAAGTTTGAAATACTGTTGCCTGAGATTTGACAGTGCTTTACATTGTCCAGGTATATCCCGGACCGGAGTTTGCTCCCTGTTTCGCCTGTCAGGTTGAAACCGGTTATGCTAGTATTTGATGATCTTATGTGGAATATGTAATTCGAAGAATTTGTAGCTTTGATGATTATATTTGAGTTATTATCTGCAGGCTTTAATGTTAGTGGTTTGTTTATGAGTAGATTTTCGGAATAAGTACCACTGTGCACGATAATGATGTCTGTATCATTTGCGTTATCGACTGCTTCCTGGATTGAGGTATAATCTGCTCCTCCACTGCCATCTACCGTGATTGTGTCTGCAGCCCCGGTACCGGCAGTCATCAACAAAAAGATGAACGCAATCAGACAACAGAATTTTATATTCAGACACAACCCTTGAAATTTCAAAGCCAGCACTTCCCTGCCTTTGGGCACAAACGCTATTAGATTCCTCTTTGATTGTCTTCTGCCCGGTTTCATTTTGTTGATTCATATCGTTTTTAACACCTGAAGGATCTGAACCTTCCCAGATAATCCGTATTTCCGAGAAATTTATAATCCTCAGCCCTGTTCATTCCTGCTAAGGTTGCAGGTAACAAATGCCCCGAAGGACCCGATAATTGAATAGAAAAAAAACAGAACGAGCAAGGATCCGATAAAAACATACACAGCCGGACCATCAGATTGTAGTACGAGCTTTCCATCGGAGGTAAACAAAAATGTAAAAACCCAGGCGATCAGGTTATACGCAAATATTGATAAAAAAGCATATTTTACCGAGCCTTTACCCATGATTTTACCAACAAATATACCTACAATAATCGAACCTATAACTCCACCATATATTGGACCTATAGCTAAAAGATCAAAAAGTCCGAATAATACAAGTCCAATCAGAATTCCTGTAAATGATAAATCCCCGGTTTTCATGATTTCATATCCCAAAAAATAAAAATGCTGGTCATATCGTTTTCCCCTAAAATATATTCAAAATGGATGAATGCCACAAATTTTGTTAGTCTACACTGTAAGTGCATTCCAATAGCGAGCACGGTGCGTGCTCCATTGTTGCGGCATCCACCTCCTAACATTCGTATTCATGCAATTCGTCCATTCGTAATTGACCCGATACCAGTAAGTCGACATCCCCTAAAGCAGACTATAAGCTTGCCTTCAGGCAATGTGGAGTTTAAATATACTCTGGAAAGTCCTTTTGAACCCTATTAACTACTTTTAACCAACTCTTTATAAGTTTTCTGGCCACGTCATCAAACTGCTGAAAATGTATTGAAAAAAAGAGAGTTAAAAAGGAAAAATTATCCAAAGCGTCACCATATCTTAATCAGCAGAATAATAATGTATCCAATAATACTCATTATTCAGTTTTATATATTCAGTCTTGTTATCCCACATGATGTTAGCGAACTCAGTCATATTTCCATCATGATCAAAAGGGAGCTTAATGTCTTTTCCTGGATTTTTTATTGCTTCTTCGATATATGGATATTTCTCGAGATCTGCTGAACTGAATTCCACGTATTTCTCTGGTGGATCCTGAAGTTTATCTGCACGAACATACATGCCTGCCCCTGGCTGATAAATCATTAGAAAGAAAACCAGGCCTATTGCAAGTATCACAAAAGAAATTGCGATTAAGAATTTTGTTCTGTTTCTCATTAATAGCTCATCCCCAGGCACACGAAAAACACTAGAATGTTCTTTTGAAATTCATAAACTAATTAAAACCAACTTATAATAAATATTCTGGCCAGACCATCAAAATACCAGGAGTTCCAGAAAAAAAATAAAGACTTGAATGGAAAAAGGAATTCCTACCCCGTACAACCAGAATTCATCATATCTCGTCGTTTTTGTCCCGGGCACCGAAGGTGGCCGGCCTTTCCAGAGAAAAACAATTAAGGGAAAAAGCAGAGTAAAAAGAAAAATCAAAAAGTAAAAAAGACCGAAAACGTGAATATCCTGAAAAAACTTGACAATTCCTATAAACAGATAGGGATTAGATAAAACAGGAAAAACACAGCCAGAACATATGATTTTACTCCACTATTTATTATTTTTTGGGGGAGGCGCCGCCAGGCAAGCTGGCAGGAGCACTTTCAAACGTATAGAGTGAAAACGGTTGCCGGGGTCAAGAGGAGCATTTCTCGGGCCAAACGGACTATTTATCTATAACGATAAGATCTCTGTAGTGTTCAAGATCCCTATAGTATTCAGGCCGAATTCTTGATTTTCACCACTCAAAATACAGGAATCAAGCCCGGATTATCCCCGGTAATACACTCACCGCCTACTTTTGTAACCACAAAGGTATTTTCAATTCCCACCATTCCGATGTTTTCAATTCCCCTTTTGGGTTCCAGGGCAAATACCATTCCTTCCTCCAGGGGCTCGTCAAACCCGCCGGCAATGACAGGAGTTTCGTCGATCAGCAAGCCGACCCCGTGCCCGAGGAATTTTACTTTACGGTCCCCAAAGCCCATGAAATTTTGAAGGAACTCCTCATCAAGCCCGTTAATTATGGTATTGTAGATTTCCGAGGGGATAGCGCCGGGTTTTAACATCGCTGCAGCTTTGTTCTGGATAGCCACGCATTTATTGTGGAGGTCTATGGCATACTGCGGAAGGGAAGAGCCGAACATGTATGTAGTGGTCTTATCGGTATGGTAACCTTCGACCCCGCAGCCTACATCAACAAAGACAAGGTCGCCTTTCCTTAATTTCCGGTCCCGGCTCCCGAGCAGGGGGACCGCGGGGCTCATTCCGCGCTTTCCACCGGGGCCGTTGAAGTAACACGGGTAAATGGAGCTTTCCCCGAAACAGACGTTTCCCAGGATCATTTCCGTATCGAACATGCCAAAACGGCATGCTCCGTGGTGCCCTTCCTCTACCAGCACCGAAAAAAGTTCGGTTGAAAGGTCCATTTCGCTCATTCCTTCCCTCAGCATGCCGGGCACCAGGTCTTCGAGCACATGCCGGTGGATCCTGCCGGATTCTCGCATAAGGGACAGTTCATATTCGCTTTTTACGGCTCTAACGGCAGCAACCTGTGGGTCAACCGATTTAACGGCCTTAAAGGGGAAGTATTTTTGAAAGCGCTGGTACAGAGCCAGTGGGACCACTTCGGTTTCCAGATAGACCGTATCCGGAAGCTTGCTTCCATTAATTGGATTACCGGCATTATCTTTCATACCTGCCTTACCTATACTCCCTGCAGCATCCCGGAAGCTGTTCATTGGTTCTATATTGGAAAACAAAGATTCTTCCAGAGCCCTTTCATAGCTGCGCCGGACCCAGAAAGTTGCTTCTCCATCCCGTGGAATTATTAGCATCCCGTCCTGCATTGTACCGGTGAAGTAGTAAAGATTAATTTTGCTGAAGATTACGGCGATTTCCCAGTCGGGATTTGATGCATCCATCCGTGTTCTGAAGCGAGCCATACGGTTTTCAAGTTCGGTCAGAGGTACTTTTTTCGTCATAGGGATCCCTGATAAGTTTATTTGCTGCAAATTATAGAAGTGTATCCCACACACCGAAAAGTGCAGCCAGGATAGTGAAAAAAACGTAACCCACCAGTAAAAAGAACAGCAAACTTGGAGTATAATAATCAAAGTTACTAAAGTTATATGGGTACAGTTACCAAATTATATCAAGCACAAATCCAGAATTAAAAAGAAGGGGGATTGAATTGTCCGAGATTGAATTGTCCGAAAATTTCAACAACCTGATTGAAAAAGCCTCAGGCCTGGGGCTTAGAGCCTACCCGCTGGAATCGGGAGACATTGCGGTGGAAAACCGGATAGCATTGAAGTGCGCCTACGGCTGCCGGAGTTACGGGAAACGGCTTAGCTGCCCGCCCCACATCATTTCCATAGACGAATTCAGGCAGGTCCTTCAGGAATACAGCAACGCGCTGCTCCTTGTAGACGAACACGACACTTCACATGTGCCGGATATCCTCGAAGCCTGGGGAGATTTCAGGAAAGAGTCTTTCAGAAAGATGTTCGAGCTCGAACAGGAAGCTTTCAGGGAAGGCTTCATCTACGCCCACCTGCTCAGGCCCGGCTCCTGCAACGAATGCGACAAATGCAACCTTGAAAAGTGCGTAAAGCCTGAAAGAAGGCGTTTTGCCCCGGAAGGAGTAGGAGTAAACCTGCAGAAGGTCATGGAAAGGGCAGGAGTCGACCTTAAATTCTGCAAGCCCGAAAAAACGATGTGTGTGGGGATTTTGCTGGTGGAGTGAGAAGGTTTTTTCCAACCTTCACTGCCCCTTCAACCTTACCTGTACCCTATTTAATCTTCACTGCCCTTCCGTAAAGGCGCTGGAATCGACAATCCCATAGCCGAAGGTGCTGTCATATCCAGGGGCACCCAGGTCTCCTGCTGTGGAACATAAGATTTCCCGGATTTCACTGGCATTTTTCTCCGGCTGCTCACTCCAGACAAGGGCAGCTACCCCCGCCACATAGGGAGCCGAAGCGCTGGTGCCTGCAAAAAGGTTGCGGCTTTCATCCGTTCCTCTGAGTTCCACGGAACCGGGGCCGCAGAGGTCCGGCTTTTCCCTGGCTTCGGACCGCGGGAAGTAGATGCTTACCGGCCCGCGGGAAGAGTAAGGAGCAATGCCCGAATTTTCATTTGTCGAATTTCCATTTTCAGAACCAACAGCTCCGACACAGAGCACTTCCGGGACAGCCGGGTGCCCGAATACCGAATCCTCTTCGACCAGGTTGTCAGGGTAGATATCCCTGCGGGATTCCGGATAGATGAAAACTTCCAGCACCTTTGGCTCTCCTGAATACTTTTCAATACAGATCTTCCCTTTAATGACCATTTTTTCCGGGTTCGCGTATCGGAAAAACTCCAGAGGAACGCCTTTTCCGTCCTGGGAATTTTTGCTCGAAGCAAGTTCTTCTCCACCGGAACAGTCCTTGAGATAGAGGTCGTAATCGTTTCCCGCAGCGTCCCAGGGGTCGTTCCACTGAAGGACCACGGTTACTTCCCCGCCAGGGGGGACGTCCACATAGAGGTTTTTGGAGCTGCTTTTTCCGGAACTGAAATCATGCCAGCCTGAGCCATCATCGAAAAACATGCCCTGGTAATGGCGGTTTGCATCGTTACCCGCCGCACTTACATAAAGGAGGTCCTGGCTTTCGAGAGCTTCCCGGACATGGGAGGCTACGATCCCGTCCTCGAAGAAAGGCTCATCAGGCCAGCCGATGTCGTCGCAGATGATCCGGCAGCCCTCGGCAAGGAGAGCGTCAACTGCTTTGTTAAATTCAAGTTTGTTGCTGCCTGCCTCATGGAAATACAACTTGGCGTCCGGGGCGATACCGTGCACGATTTCAAGCATAGCCGTACCCTCATCCCCATTGCCTGCGGCAAGGACCTGCACATCCCCGGGAAGGACCCCGGCAGCCTTAGCTCCGGCAAAGGAATCCACTCCATCGGAGATGATACCGACCCTGACCCCCTTTCCGGAGACTCCCGGGAGCTTCCTAAAGGATTCCAGACCTGGTACATAGGAATTCTCATCCTGATAATTTCCACCAGGAGGAAAGACTTTTCTGACCAGCGGAGAGGAGACAGTCCGGACTCCCCGGACTTCCTCAAGCAAAACAAGCGTTTCAAGGGAGGTGGGAGTCACACGGGCCACAGCAACATGGTTGCTTTCGTCCCTCTCTATGACCCGGACAAAAGGGTCAAGCACATGGGTACCAAAAGCCGGAAAGAGGTATATGTACACCAGGCCTTCCTGCTTAGTTATCTCTCCCATTTCTCCCGGTTCAGAAACCTCAATTATCTCTTCAGATCCGGCTTTCGAATTTACCTCATCCGGAACTAAAAAAAATCCTGAGGGCCAGGCCTGTCCTGGAGCCCATCCCTGGAGCTTATCGATCCCACTCTCCTCCGAAGTTGTGAAACAGGGAGAGAAAAATATGCCTGTGACAGCTACTGCTGCTATAAACACATATAACACTTTTTGGGTGTAACTCCCCAGTTACCCCCACCCCCGGTATTCGCTTACGTATTAACGCGAAGATAAACAGGAAATAACCCCGAAAAGACAGCCGTGAAGAGGCACAATCCTGAACAAAGTTATCCCCTTTAGATAACACTCCCACATTAATAAATTATTTAGAAATCGGCCGCATACATTATAAATATATCTATGAAGATTGGGAGAAATTTGAAAATGCTCAGGCAAAAAACCGAATTAATTAAAAACTTTAGCCCCATAGTACCCGGGAGATCTGCCAGGTAACCTACAAGAATAACAGCGACATAACTTGAATATTATATTATGATGTAAAAAAATGAGAGAAGGTATATTAAGCACCCCGGATATGTTATGGGGTGACATAGCAAACTGGAGGTTTATGTTAATTGAATTCTGAAAAGCTGAAAATAGCTGTCCTGGGAGGAACCGGTAATATAGGAGAAGGCCTGGTGCTAAGGCTTGCCCTTCAAAACCTGATGGATGAAGGAGTTAAAAATGAAATAATCATCGGGTCCAGATCGTCGGAGGCTGCAGAGGAAGCTGCAAAAGAAGCGTTAGGAGAGCTTGAGAACTGCGGTTTTGACACCGCCGAAATCAGGATCACCGGGAACAGCAATCTTGAAGCCGCAAAGGCAGCCGATCTCATCGTCCTCACAATCCGTTTCGATAATGTTCCATCCCTGCTCGAGGAAATCCGCGAGACCATTGAAGGTAAAATCCTTATCAGCCCAGTTGTCCCCATGGCAAAAGCAGGCCCCATCTTCGAATACAGGCCCCCGGCCGAAGGCTCGGCAGCCCAGGCAATAAAGGAAATGACCCCGAAATCAACAAAAGTGGTCGCAGCTTTCCACAATATTGCAGCCAGGAAATTGAAAGACATCGTCAAATGCAAGGCAGTCAACGATTCCGTAATCTGCAGTGACGATGAAGAAGCGAAGAAACTTGTCATTGAACTGACCCGGCATATGGGCTGCCTGAAACCCCTGGACGGCGGACCCCTGAAGAACGCAAACACAATCGAATCCCTCACCCCACTTCTGATAAATCTCGCAAAACTCAACGGGATGAAAGACCTGGGTGTAAACTTCTCCTGAGAAACGCTACTGCTGACCCGGATAAATCCGGAAGCCCAAAGCCCTGATCCAGCTCAGGGTTTAAAGCCCCGGAAAAGAGAGGGCAAACATTTATTTTATATACAAAAAGACATATAATATATTAATGTAGATATATTGAGGGACAGGATACAGGCATGGGAAAGGGAATCCAAAATGGATTCGAAAGGCACTTTACCGCAATCAGGCCCAATTATCAGCCATGCAGATATTAGCTGTTCAACTGCCCCCTCAAATAAAAAAAGCTTATCAAAGTAAAAGTACAGGTCCGGATGAATGGCCCGAAAAGAGGGAATTCAACCCTGTGAACAGATTTAGTCTACATTAAATATTATGAGAGTTATACGATACATAAAAGGAAAATTATTAATCCTGAGACATTTGAAGCGTTGTCGCATTACGGCAGCATTTCTTTCAAGAACGTGTATATTCGATCAACCTCGCGTATATTCGACCTCATCTTTACTTTTTCTAAAACAGACCAATCCGAAAAATCAGCCGGTGAACCTGTATGAGTGATGACGAAGAAGTATTGGAAGTATTAAAGGCTGCAGGGCTTGACATTCTTTCCTGTATGCACTGCGGCACATGCACCGGAAGCTGCCCTTCGGGAAGACATACCGGGCTAAATACCAGGAGAATCCTGAGGGACGCGCGAAAGAACAGGCCTGTCCTGGAAGATAAGGACCTGTGGCTCTGTACCACCTGCTACACCTGCCAGGAACGCTGCCCCAGAGGGATTAAAATCACAGATGCCCTGCTGGAAATCCGCAGGCTTGCGGTCCGGAAAGGACTCATGCTGCCCGAGCACCGACGGGTTTCGGAAATGGTGCTGGAATACGGACATGCCGTCCCTCTCGACGAGGAAACCAAGAAAAAGAGGGAGGAACTGGGGCTGGACCCGCTCCCTAACACAGCCCAGCACTCCCCGGAAGCCCTGGAACAGGTCAGGACCCTCCTCAGAACCTGTAAATTCGATGAACTGACGGCTGAAAAATAAGAAGAGGACTTATCATGACAAAATTATCACTCTTTCTCGGCTGCATAGTCCCGAACCGTTACCCGGGCATTGAAAACGCTACGAAGATCTGCCTTGAGGAACTTGACCTTGACGCGGTAGACCTGCCAGGAGCCTCGTGCTGTCCTGCCCCCGGGGTCTTCAAGTCCTTTGATAAGGGGACCTGGCTGTCTCTTGCCGCCAGGAACGTCGTCATCTCCGAAAAAATGGAAAGGGACGTGCTGACCATCTGCAACGGTTGCTATGCCTCTCTTGCGGATGCCAACATTGAGCTGAAAAACGACCCCGAAATGAAAGCCCAGACGAACATGTGCCTGAAAGGAGTCGGCATGGAGTACCAGGGCACGGTAGAAGTCAGGCACATCATAGAACTGCTCTATGAGGAGATAGGGCCTGAAAAGCTCAAAAGTTACGTTACGACCCCCCTTGACCTGAAAGTGGCCCTTCACTACGGCTGCCACCTTATAAAGCCTACAAAGGAAAGGAAACTCGGAAACTCGGAAACTCCGACTTTCTTTGACGAACTGGTCGAAGCCACAGGGGCAGAAAGTGTGGATTACACTGACAAAATGATGTGCTGCGGAGCAGGCGGCGGGGTGCGCTCGGGAAACATAGAAGAGTCCCTGGAAATGCTTGAGCACAAACTGGCATGCATCCAGCGGGCCGGAGTGGACTGCATCGTCAACGCATGCCCCTTCTGCCACCTCCAGTTTGACAAGGGGCAGCTCGCAGTAAACGAAAAATTCGGAACGGACTATTCCATCCCGGTTCTGCATTATTCCCAGCTCCTGGGCCTGGCCCTTGGGATCTCCCCCGATAAGCTCGGGATTGAGCAAAACGCAGTCCAGAACCTGGAATTCCTGGCAAAAGTATATGAAATCAATGCAGGTATAAGGTAAAAAAGCCAAATAAAAAAACCAGGCAGAGAAGCTGAGAGCTGGAAGAGAAACCAAAAACTGGAAGTCGGAATCCCAGGACTCAAACGCAAATTAGGGAAGCCGAACCTCAAGTTAGCTCATTTTTTTGCAGGTACCAGAGGCACTTTTGCCTCCACTTGCAACTTCCACAGACCTCCTCGATATCAGAGGGGTTTTTAAGTTTTGTATTGACAAGCCTGAAAAGCTCTTTTGCTTCCCCAACAGTTTTTTCTTCCATACCAAGCTTTTCCAGCACAAGCTGATCCATCTTCCGGATCTTGAGCGCGAGGAAAGAATCGGAAAGTGAACATTCTTTTTTATGGGGACAGGAAACACAGATTGCATCACATTCGGAAACAAGTTCCAGATGCCCGGAAGGGGAGGCTTTTATCGATTCCAGAACTAAGCGCATGTTTGCAACAAACTCGGAGCTATACCCGTAACCCTGGAAGCCCTGCATGCAAAAAAGATGATGAGCCCGGATTCTTATACATTCTGATTCGGATTCTTTGAACATGTGTTTCTCCGGTGCAAAAAGGCCCTAATTATTCCAGCCTTAAAAATTCCTATTCAGGGCTTGTATTAATTTGTAATTATATAAATAAATTTTTCAAAACTCCCGAAAATCAATCAATCAATCAATCAATCAATCAATCAATCAATCAATCAATCAATCAATCAATCAATCAATCAATCAGTCAATCATATCGATATCGGAACTACCAAGCTGAGAGAGTCCCTGTACGGGAAGAAACACAGAGGGAGCATCAGAATGCGCTGCAAAGAGAATGTCGTACCCCGTTTTCAGCCCGAGCATGATGTTAAGGTCGGTTTCGTCGTCGTTCAGGAGCAGGGCCTGACCTATTGGGTTGCAGGCAACCTCAAACCCGGCCCCTTCGCATTTCCTTATCCCGAGATCAGCCTTACCAAACCCGCAGACTTTGCAACAGACCGAAAACACCTCAAAGTACCTGGAAAGAATTTCATAGACCAGCCTGGCTTCTCTTTCATAATCGATACAAAAAGCAACCCCGATCTTCCCGTAACCCAGCTTCTTTGCATAAATTACAATTTCTTCAACCTTTGTCCTTTTTGTAGGGTCAGCCTCAAGCCAGGAGGAAAACTGAAGCGATTTTAAGTCCTTGCCACCATACTCAAGCCCCGACTTAATCACAGAACAGTTCTTGCCCTTCAAGCAGTCTTTATTTTTACATAGCGCACACTGCATTTTTACTCCCAGTGATTTTTTTAACAAGAATAAAGTGTTATAAATTCATAAATAAACTTTGAAGGTATAAATATTTTCCATGAAAGTCAAACGGAAAGGAGAGAAAAACACAGGTAAGAAAGAAAAAACAAGATCGAAAGGCTGATAAAATAGAAAAAAGCAGAAAACATAAAGAAACTGAAAAAAGCAGAAAACATAAAGAAACTGAAAAAAGCAGAAAACACAAGGGAACTGAAAAATGAAAAATTGTTGAAAAATTTATAAGGTATGTAATAAAAGGGTAAAAAGGCAGAAGAAATTATTTCTGCCGGGCTTTCTGCATTGGGCCTTCGTAGATCTTTTCGAGAGCACTGACTATTTCCTCGATCTTGCTGAAGGGGATTCCAACAAGCATTTCGTCATCTTCGATGTCCGTGGATCTGCGGCAACCGAAGCATCCGAGGGAGAGGTTGATTTCCCCTGTAAGGGTAGGGAGGATGGTCGTGTCGGCGCAGGTCGCCTGGAAAGCCGCAGTGCTGAAGTTTACCCTTCCGCCTTTGTAGAAGGTGCTTGCCGGGACAATCCAGTAGATGGTCTCAGGCCTGTCCACAAGGATTATAGAATCAGGGTCAACTTTTGCGTCCTTGAGAGGGCAGACCACGGTTGCAATCCGGCTCCCTGGCTCGAAAGTCGGGCGCTGAGCGACCATTTCGGCTGCAGCTTCGGCGCTCTCAAACATACCGATATTTTTGTGGAACTCGCCGGAAGCCACTTTATCAGGAGTAACAAGAATTCCCAGGCTCGAACCTCCGACCACACAGGCGTGCTTGTCTGCCGGGACTACAAGAGACTCGCCTTTCCGGGCTCTCATAATGGACTGGCAGTGACGGATGTTTTTCTCGGGAATATTATATCCCTCAGGAATCGGTTCACCTTTCTTAACTACCTTCACTGCTACAGGTTCGTATCTCAGATCCAATATCTTGACAAGTTTCTCTGAAATTTCAGCGTAATCCATTTAAATTCCTCACCAACTATTTATTAAATATTAATAACAGGCTGTTACATTATCTAACTTTCGAATAATATCTTTTTAAACTTATCTATTCCTGAAACCCGCACTGGCCTGTTTTCAAGCCAGCCGGAATTGCCATCGTTTTTGAGGAAAAATAAAAATATGAGATATTAAAATTGAAATTGTTAAAATTTTTTCATTTAAAGGACGCCATCTCAGGTCCTTTAAAGGACACTTCGGAAAGCTGTTCCTCAAGCCCTTCCCAGATTTTACGAACCTTTGACGTGAAATCCCTTCCTTTTACAGATTCTTCATGGCCAGGACTGTTTTCAAGGCAAGGACTGTTTTCATTACTAAGGGAACCTTCCCTGGCTGCATACTCGATTACGGTTTCTTCCCGCATCATTGCCCGGGTCGTGATGTCGTCATAGGGCAGCCTTCCGAGTACCGGCACTCCGGCTTCGGCACAGAATTCCTCAATCTTCAGGCTGTTTTCCTCGTTGATGTCGCACTTGTTAATGCATACAGCTGCAGGAATTCGGAAATGTTTTGCAAGTTCGATCACCCGTTTCAGGTCATGTATCCCTGAAACCGTGGGTTCGCTAACCGCAAGGACAAGGTCCGTGCCGGTAATTGCTGCAATCACAGGACAGCCGATCCCGGGAGGGCCATCAATAATGATAAGGTCCTTAGTATATTGTTCCGCAAGCTTTGTTGCCCGTTCCCGGGCCGCACTCACAAGTTTTCCGCTAGCTTCCTCCCCTATACCAAGTTTTGCATGGGCAAGAGGGCCAAAGCGTGTTTTGGAGGAAAAAACCTGTCCTGAGATTCTCGGCTTCATGGAAACCGCATTTTCAGGACAGGCAACGGTACAGACTGCACATCCTTCGCAGCTATACTGGTTTATCGTGATATCCGCGCTTATCGCACCGAAACGACAGACTTCCCTGCACTTTCCGCAGCCGGTACAGAGTTCCGGGTCGATAGAAGCGACTTCGAGACCTAAATAGTCATCTTCATCCTGAATTTCGGGCTTAAGGATCAGGTGCATGTCTGCAGCATCCACATCACAGTCCGCAATAACGGCATTTTTTGCAAGGGAAGCAAACGCCGCCGTAAGGGTGGTCTTTCCACTGCCGCCCTTTCCGCTGATAATAGCAAGCTGCTTCATGCATTCATCACCCCGGATTCGGAACCGGATTCAATTGCTTTGAACATATCTGCAAATTTTTCTTTCCACCCGGGAATTTCTTCAACAAATGGAATCCCTTCGGAATAAAGCCGGGCTATCCTCATGTCATTCGGAATCTTCAGGAGGACAGGGATTTTTTCGGCCCTGCAGAAATCCCCTACCCTTGAATCCCCAAGCCCGTCCCGGTTGATGACCACTCCGAAGGGGATTTTCATCAGCTTTACGACCTCAACGGCAAGCTTGAAGTCGTGGAAACCAAAGGGGGTGGATTCGGTTACAAGCACGCAGTAATCCGCATCCCCGACTGCCGCAATGACAGGGCAGGCGACCCCGGGAGGGGAATCAATAATTGCAGGCCTGCCTGCATCAATATGTCCTTTAAGGGTTCGGATGACAAGGGTTGCCATCGCTTCCCCTATGTTCAAAAGCCCACGGTAAAACTCAAGGGAAGCAGTTGCCTTTCCTTTTTCAACCACACCAAGAACTCTCGGTTCTTCCCGGACCGCTCCCTCGGGGCAGACAAGCCCGCACCCTCCGCAGCCGTGGCAGAGGAAGGGGAAAACCATAATCCCTGTAGGGAGGGCAGCCAGGGCGTTGTACCTGCAAAAAGCCGCACATTTACCGCAAAGGGTGCATTTATCAGAATCGATGACCGGAACCGGGCAGGAGACATCTTCCACCTTTTCAAGTTCCTGGCCCAGAAAGAGGTTGCAGTTTGGCTCTTCAACATCACAGTCAAAAAGCTGCATGCCCTCAACAGAGAGGGCAAGGTTTACAGCAACCGTTGTTTTTCCGGTACCTCCTTTTCCACTTGCTATTGCAATTTTCATATTTTTCTTCCTTATTCGGGCACCTTTTATTCTTATTCTGGTTCCTCGATTTCTTCAAGACCCTCAATTCTTTCAAGGATTTCAAGAGCAGTTTCGACACCATCGGGGGTCCGGTAAATCCGAACAAGATTATCCCTGAGCATGTGAAACGGGCCTTCTCCCACACTGCTCAACACCAGGGCGTTTGCCTTTTCCTGCAGAAGAAATTCCACGGTCTTGACGCCCCTTTTTTTCTCGATGTCCGAGGCGGGGTTTTCAAGCACTTTCCAGTTTCGAAGCTCCCGGGCTTCCAGGTCGGCAAAGAGGAAATAGGGCGCTTTCCCGAGATGCTCCGAAAGCCTTGCAGAAGGCCCCTCATTACCAAAAACCGGAAGAGCAAAACGGATCTGTGTCCGTTCCACAGCTCTGGCATTGACTGCAAGGTGCTCGAGGTTTTCCACCTCCTTTCGGACTGCCCTTTCGACAGATTCCGAGAGAAGATTGATCTGTTTCAGGTCAGGATCACCTTCGATTTCGACAGTTGCTTCCCCGAAGACCACGAGCCCCGATTTCCGGAGTTTCAGGTCTTTGAGGGCAAGCAGCCCGGGAATGTTTTCGATGTTTTGCCTTATCTTCTCATTTGCTTCCCTGTCCAGCCAGGCGTCCATGAGAATGAGCATTGCGTCCCTTGCACTTTCAAGCCCGAGCTTGAAGATGAGGAAAGAGATCACGATCGCCCCGAAACTATCCAGCTGCGGAACCCCGAACATTGAACCAAGGACCGCCGCAACCACTACGAGAGAAGCAAAGACATCCGTGTACGAATGCCTGGCATCCGCAATCAGGGCCTGGGAATTGATCAAATTCCCGATTCTTTCCTTGTAGACTGAAAGAGCATAAACCCCAAGGACCGAAAACACGGACGTTACAAGGGCCAGCCCTTCAAATTGGATCTCCGAAGGGGCTTTTACACCTGCAAGCCCTTCCCGAAGCAGTTCGACCCCGGAGAGGAGAATAAGGATGGAGACAAAGAGTGCAACTATGTTTTCGGCCTTGTAGTAGCCGTAAGGAAAACTCTCTCCCCCGCTTTTCATGCTCACTTTCAGGCCTATCCAGACTGCCAGGGAAGTAAAGACATCCATGGCCGTGTGGACTGCGTCTGCCAGCAGAGCCGTGCTTCCAGAATAAAGCCCGACAGAACCTTTAACCAGGGCCAGCAGGACCAGGGAGAAGATGGCGTTTCTGGAGGCTGTGATCCCGAGGCTCAGCTTCTCCTGTACAGTCATTTGGAAAGTCCTTTTAACATCTCAGAAAGCACCTTCTATAGTTCCAGCTTAAGGTGCTTATCGGATTAATGGTGGTGTCCGTGATCGGCGCAAGAATTGCTAGCATTTGCGCTCTGCAACCTGCCTGCCTCCCAGGCTTCGAAAGTGTCTCTGGCCGTACCGCCTGCCCCTACGAAGACTTTAATCCCGTAGGACTCAAACATCTGGACTGCCTTGAAACCAAGCCCTGCACAGAGCATGATATCTACTCCCTGCTGGTGGAGATACTCGGGGGGCAATCCCACGCCGCCCAGATGTTCACTGGTGTTGGGGATCACCACAACTTCCCTTGTGTCGGAGTCAAGGATCGTATATGTGGGAGCTTTTCCAAAGTGCTGTTCAACAATTCCTTCCATACCGTTTTCATCCCTGGTGGGAACGCATACCTTCATGAGATTCACCTTAAATTGTTTTACATATAATTGATAGAGTTGTTTGAGAGTTGTTTGAGAATTGTTTGAGAATTGTCTGAGAGTTATAAGTGTAATTTACACATGTTTTTTATTTTTCGGCTTATCAGCCTTATTTCCTTTACTTTATTTCATTCCTGCATGGGCAGAGGCATTCGGAGAGTCTATTGCTTCAAGCTCCCCTTCCTTATATGCATTCAAGGCGTCTGAAACCGTGCCTTTTATGCCAATCCGGACTTCGATTCCGACCTCGGAAAGGATGGAAAATGCATTCGGACCTACCGAGCCTGTCAGGAGGGCTTCGGCTCCCAGGTTTGCCACGGCTTCTGCAGCCCGTATGCCAGCTCCGCCTGAGGCTTCTAACCCTGTATTTTCAAAAGAGTTTACAGAACCTGATTCGGAATCAACGATTACGAAATACGCGCATCTTCCGAAACGTGGGTCAATCCCTGAATCCATGCCCTTATCTTTAGCTGTTACGCAAATTTTCATATTAATTTCTCCGTCTCCGACAGTTCATTTCCAAGCCAGTGTCCGGGCTAATTTCCCGGAAACAGTATTTTTGCCAGCAATGATGAGTTCCCGGATTCCAACCGGAACCTGTCGGGACTAGGGTACATCCATAATAACTAATTTAACTCAATAGTACATAAATATTTATACTTTTCTGTGTGAAAAGAGAAATTATTATATATTTACTCCGCAATGTGCATAAGTAATTACCATGAAAAAATGCAGAGGAAGACCAAAGTGCCCAAGGCGCGTATCACAGACGCCTGATATCACGTACTTCAAGCCAAGAGGAGTCCCTCTATCCGAACTTGAAGTGGTATCCCTCACAATAGAAGAACTCGAAGCCCTCAGACTGGTGGACCTTGAAGACCTGCGGCAGGAAGATGCCGCGACCAGGGTGGGAATCTCGAGAAGGGCTTTCTGGGAAGACCTGAAAGCCGCCCGCATGAAAGTCGCTCTGGCCCTTAGCCGGGGCAAAGCAATAGAAATAAAAGGCGGGAACTATATCGAGGCAGAGAGTACTGATAACATCAAAAAGGATGAAACGTGAAAGGGATATAGAGAATTAATAGATATAGGGAATAGTGGATACTATTTAAAAATCATAATAAATATCACAAAGGCGATCAAAAATGACAGATAAGGTTCAACCATTAGAAACATTATCGAAGACAAAGCCCGAAGAACCAAAAATCGTAGTCAACCTCCGGCGCATCAAACGCAAGATCATGGTCATGAGCGGAAAAGGAGGAGTCGGGAAAAGCACCATTGCCGCAAACCTTGCCGCAGGCCTGGCCCTGCGCGGGTACAGGGTGGGGCTCCTTGACTGCGACATCCACGGGCCGACAGTCCCCACCATCTTCGGACTCGAGTCCTCAAGGCCCGAAGTTAACGAAAATGGAATTATCCCGGTCCAGGTATTTTCCAACCTCTCGGTTATGTCCGTGGGCTTCCTGCTCGAAAACAAGGACTCCCCCGTGATCTGGAGAGGCCCTGCCAAGATGGGAGCAATCAAGCAGTTTCTGGAAGAGGTATACTGGGGCGAACTTGACTACCTGATCATCGACCTTCCCCCAGGCACGGGAGACGAACCCCTCAGCGTAGCCCAGCTCATCCCCAACTGTGACGGCTCCGTGGTCGTTACGACCCCCCAGGACGTAGCCCTGGTCAGCGTCCGGAAGTCCATCAACTTCTCGTCCAAACTCAACGTCCCTGTAATCGGGATCGTGGACAACATGAACGGCCTCGTCTGCCCCCACTGTGGAAAAATGATAGATGTCTTCGGGACCGGTGGCGTAGAAAAAGCCTCAAAGGACTTCAACGTCCCCGTCATTGCCGAACTCCCGATCGAGCCCAAAGTGGCCGAAATGGAAGACAAAGGCACGGTCCTTCAGGGCCTCGACCACAGCACCGAGTGGCAGAAGAACTTCGAGCTAGTGGTAGACTCCGTCGAAAAGATCCTCTAAGAAAAATAATAATCAGGTAAGGTTCATTCATTTTCCCTACCTTTTTTATTTTTTCGTTTCTTTTTTCCATTGATAATTTTCTACTTATTATTTCGTCCGGTTCCTTCACCTTTTATTATCATCCCATATCGTTTTTCGATTCATTTTTATCCCCGCACTTGAGCTTTACTGCAGGAATCATGCATTCAAAATCAGTAGACACAAAACTATTTGTCAAAAAAGAATTTATAAACTCAAAACAAATCCAGATAGGAGAAACTAAAACCAGCGCATGGGGGCAGTATGAAGAAAATTGTTTTACTCCTGATCCTCGTTGCAGCCGTCCTCTTTGCGGCAGGCTGTACGGAAGAGACCCCGGGAGATTCCGCAGACTCAGAAGAAGATCTCGTTGTTGAAGTAAGCGACCTGGAGCAGATAAATGAAGCCCTTCAAAAAGGCCCAGTCTTCCTGAAACTGGGAGCCGAATGGTGCGGGCCCTGCAGGGAAATGGAGCCTATCCTGGCTGAGATGGCAGAAGAATACGAAGGAAGGGCTACGATTATGTCCGTAGACATAGATGAAAGCCCGCATCTTGCAGCCTATTTCAACGTGGGTTACATTCCGGACTCCTGCGTGATCGCAGGCCTTGAAGATGGAAATTACCTTTACGTGCAGCAGGATGGAAGCCTCACCGAAGACAGGATGCAGGCAAGGATGATCGGACTCAGGGACAAAGAAACCTTTGAAGCACACCTGGAACTTGCCCTACCAAAGACAGAAGAAAGCGAAACTGAAGGGCAAAATCAGACCATAAACGGATGATCGGACGGAAAAAGCACTCAAAACCCGGATGTTAAAAACCATGTTCAACGAAGCGATTTCACCCCTTGCTGCTTTCGGGGCAGGGGTCCTCAGTGTACTTTCCCCCTGCATCCTTCCCCTGCTGCCGGCAGTCCTGGCCACCTCTTCTGGAAAAGGGAAACTCAAGCCCCTTGCGGTGGTGCTTGGGATATCCATAACCTTTACCTTAATGGGAATTGCCAGTTCAGCTTTTGGCGCAGTTTTCGGGGCCTATATCGAATACTTAAAGCTGGTTGCAGGGATTCTCATAATTATAATGGGGCTTGCAATGCTCTTTGAACTCAATATATTCAACGCCTTTGCAAGGCTCCCCCTCCCAGTGAACCTGAAAGCAGAAGGAGCAGGGGCAGGCCTGCTGCTTGGGCTTTCCCTGGGAGTGCTCTGGATACCCTGTGTGGGCCCAATGCTGGCTTCAATCCTGACCATGGTAGCCGTGGAAGGGGATGCAGCATACGGGGCTTTGATGCTCTTTATCTACTCCCTGGGCTTTGCCGTGCCCATGCTCCTGCTGGCTTACTCCATGCACCTTTCCTCAACAAAACTCAAGCTGATCTCCCGGTATGATGCAGCTATTAAGAAGGGGGCAGGGATTGTGCTTATCCTGGTAGGGCTCTGGATGGTAAACCAGAACCTGTTCAGGGGGCTCTTTTGAATTTTTGTCTTGAATAACTCAGAAACAGTATACAAATTTAAACGTAAATTATGGGAAGAAAACAGTAAATTCGACATTTTTCTTCTCATACTACTTCTGCAATTTCCATGGAAATAGGAACAATTTCGCCAGACTCATAGTCCTTACTGTACAATCTTATGTCAACTAAAGTATGACTATGCGGAATCCCCATCTTAACCGCACTTGTAATCTGTTTATCCATAGTTACCTTAAACGTATATTCTCTTTTTTCTCGCTGGAACTGTAGACTTAAAGGGCGAGCCTGGGAAAAATCGTCTTCAGGTTCCAGACTGTACGTTTCGTTTATAATTGGTTTGTTATGCTGGTCAAATACTTCAACTATCACTTCATGGCTCTTGACGTCATGGTTATGAATTACGAAAAACGGCGCTGCCGGCCCCATAAAAATAAAAGGAAGAGAAATATAGAGAAATAAAGCGGCTATCAGGATTGTGATACCTGAAATAACCAGTTTCTTAGTATTAGTGCCCAATCAGATCCGCCCCTGAGGATAATGCAAAAAATAAAAAACACATCAATTTTAATAATTTATTATGAAGTATTACTGCTGGATTGGCAGTAACAGATATAAATAATACTGTTTATGTGAACAAATATCGAAAAGATACTGCTGTGCGGCAGATAATTGATATACTTGCAACACTGGACCATGTCATTCGACGGGATTAATGCCAGTGAATTTTTAATTCATTTCATTTAATCCAGAAGAAAAAAGAATAAAAAGAGTTTTTAAAACTCTTTATTTAGATCAGTTAATGTTTTGAAAGGATTTTAAAAACCTTTAAAAACGGGAAGCTCAAATTAACTTTCCACATTATGATGAACTTATTTTTCCATGCTAGTATATGTATATTCAGAACTGGAAAGCCAGGCATATGATGATGTGCCAAGGTCGATATTATTTATGCTTCCCGTAGCTTCAGCTTCCCTTGAACAGTAACTTTCAATCCTCTTCGAGGTGTAGTCATCGTATTTCGAAAAATACTTAGTGGTGCTGTCACTAATCTCGCCCGTGCCTACCCAGTCAGCTTTAACAGTCACAGTTTTTCTTTCATTTGTATATGTTCCTGTTTCATCTCTAGACCAGCAATAAACTTCAATCTCAATATCGGACAGACTTGCGGAATTAAGATTTTTTGACATTTTGAAAACGTCATCCTGCGTGTATGTAGAACCCGACATACTGGACCAGTAATTTGGTCCCTGTGTATAGACGGACACAGAAATACGAGTTTCGTCGTCTGTTTTACTTACGGACAGGGAAGTTTCGACAGTTGTATTACCACGAACTTCAGTCCAACTTGCAGATGCATATTCAGAGCTCTGCCGTGTCATCGATTTTTGATCAAACGCCTCTACACTCACAGCCGTTGAAAGCAAGACCATGAGGGCAAATATTATTGTGTACAATCTCTTCATTTTATGCCTCAATTTATCCATAACATATATAGTAATAAATAATTTTTTTTTGTTAAGATTTTTAATATAAAATCTTACACATATTTATTAAATAGAGTATAATTAAAACGTCATTGCATAAAAGAACTGTGTAATAATATTGCAAATACAAGATAAAAATTACCAAATGACCATCTGAAGAAAAAGAGCTAAGGCTTGATAGTTCAAATTTAGAATTGAAAGTTTCAGTTGCAACTAAAATACCTTGCTCTGAACTAAAACTTCAGAGCTTCTACAGATCTGGAGATACAAATCTGAAGATACGGATCTGGAGATTAATTAAAGGGCGGCAGGAAAAGAATAAAAACGGGCTGGATAAAAGAAAAAACAAAAAAGAAGATAGAAAGTGTTATTCTTCACTTTCCCTTGCAATTGCCACAAGCTCATTTACGCAGGCAACAGCCATCGGGGTCCCGCCCCTGGTCCCGACACAGCTTATGGAGGGGACGGGGATTTTCAGGTCCCGGACCAGTTCCCTGGACTCGGCTGCGTTTACGAAACCGACGGGAAGCCCGATAATGAGAGCAGGCCTGACCCCTTTTTCAATCATTTTGCAGACCATGATAAGGGCTGAAGGGGCGTTTCCGATTGCAATGATGCTCCCGTCCAGTTTGTCCTTTGCTGCCAGGTAGCCTGCGGAGGTCCGGGTAATCCCGAACTTGTTGGCGATTTCGGAGTTCGGGTCTTCGTCCAGGACGCAGATCACTTCGGAGGAATGCCCGACTTTTGTGATCCCGGCTTTTACCATGTTGATGTCCACGAAGATGGGAGCACCTTTCTTTATGGCTTCGACGCCTGCGGGGATGGGGTCATGCGAAAAGCGCATGATGTCGGCTACGGATAGGTCGCCTGTGGCGATTACGCAGCGCTGGCGGAAGCGGTCTTCGGGGGTGTTGTTCCCGACCAGTTCCTGGATCATGGTCCGACTTTTCATGTAGATGGCTTTGGCTTCCTCGGTCCTTGCCCCGGAGTCCTTGCAGATGCTCACGAGTTCGGGGTCCACGTCAACGGTGAGTTCGGTAAACTCTTCCAGGTCGTCCATGGACCCGGCCTTTTTGGAACTTTTTTCAGTAGTCATATTTCTTATGATACCCCCTGGGTGTGATGATGATATCCTTTTTCGGAGAATTCCAGATCCTGGACTCCCCGTTGCCTACGAGAATTGCGGTGCTCATGTCCACCCAGTCCTCATATTCCATGACTTCTCCAAGGGTCGTCACGATCTGGTCTTCATTCTCGCCCCTCATGGCGTTCTTGACAAGCCCGACAGGCACGGAGTCAGCCTTGTGTTTGCGGATGATCTCGATTGCCCTTGCAAAGTTAGACTTTCTCTTCCGGCTCTTCGGGTTGTAGAGCCCGATCACGAAATCAGCCTCTGCAGCCAGGTTGAGCCTCTTCTCGATAACGTCCCAGGGCGTCAGGAGGTCGCTTAAGCTGATCACCGCGAAGTCCGTTACCACGGGTGCACCCAGCAGGCTGGCTCCTGCAAGGACCGCCGTTACCCCGGGCAGGATCTCGATGTCCACGTCAAGGTTCTCATGTTCGGCAACTTCCAGCACGATACCTGCCATGCCGTAAACGTTGGTGTCGCCCCCGCTGACCATGACCACGTTTGCGTCTTTTGCGAGTTCCACGGCTTTTCGGGCTCTTTCAACCTCTTTTCCCATGAAACTCCGGATTACTTCCTGGGTGCCAAGAAGGCTTTCCATCTGGTCCAGGTATGTACTGTTCCCGAGCACGTAATCAGCGTTGAGGATCACTTCCCGGGCCTTGATAGTCAGCTGTTCCACGGAACCCGGTCCGATCCCCACAACGTAGAGTTTTCCACCGGTTTCCTTACCTTGCGATTGCGATTGTGACTCTGCCATAGACTTTCTTCCTGCAAATCAATTCGTTTTTTTCCGAAAGGGCCAGAGCAGCCGGTTCTGCTACCCCTTTTAGCCCGAAGCGAGATGCCTGGGACGCCGAAGGCGGGTTGTAACTGTTCAGCACCTCATCCGGCAGAAATTTTACCGGGATGCCCAGCAGTTCGACCGCTTCCAGCAGCCCCTGTTCATTTTCTTTGAGTTTCGCAGAGGCAAAGGCTGTGACCTCTTCCAGGCCTGCCCCGCACTCTCCGAGGGCCTGCTCCACAGCCTCAATGACTTCTTCTTTTGTTATACCCCTGCGGGTTCCGATTCCTATTATCATCCGTAATCGTAACCTGGATTTGCCTGTTAACCTTAGTATTCGTTAACCTTAGTATTCGTTAACCTTAGTATTCGTTAACCTTAGTATTCGTTAACCTTAGTATTCATTGACCGTAACCCGACCAGTCGCCAACCGGATTAAGTATCCTTCTTTTTCCTGACCAGCACGGATACGTCCTCG
This sequence comes from Methanosarcina sediminis, assembly GCF_052056915.1. Lineage (GTDB taxonomy): Archaea > Halobacteriota > Methanosarcinia > Methanosarcinales > Methanosarcinaceae > MTP4. The sequence goes on from NZ_CP195119.1 coordinate 1,894,464, forward strand.
TCCACGACAACGATTTTCGGGCCCTTTACTTCAAGGACCTCCACATCCTGGTCAAGGAGGGCGCAGTTTACAGCTACCGTGGATTCCTTATTGAAAATATCGCAGCCGAGCCTGTCGGCAATGCCTTCAACGGACGGTTTCCCGTGCACTTCCGTGGCGGTGGTCAGGACCGGGACGGCGCCCAGTTCCGCCAGTTTCTTTGCGATTTCGTTTGCCCCGTGGTGCCCACCAAGGATAGGGATTGCGAAGTTCAGGTTCGAGTCCACAACAACTACTCCGGGGTCCGACCACTTATCCTTGAGGAGAGGAGCGATGTCCCTGATCACTATGCCCGAGGCAAAGACGGCTACGATTGCCCCATATTTTTCAAAGGCGGTTTCGAATATGCCCTTTTCGTAGAGGAGCAAGTCTGCGCCCAGATGCTCCGCTATCCTGGAAGCGACTTCCCGGTTCCTTTCAAAGGTAATTACAGCGGTTCCTGGGGCACTCCGTATAGGTGTGACCTCCTGTAGTTCTTTGGATCGACGACCCCGCCGATGAGGATCATTGCCGAACGCTTGATCCCGGCATCCTTCACCTTCTCCGCGATATCTTCCACGGTCCCGGTGATGACTTCCTCATCTTCCCAGGAGGCATGGAAAACAACAGCCACTGGGGTGTCCTTCGGGCACTGTACCTTTTCCATGATCTCCTTGATTTTCTGGGTGCCAAGGAAGATCGCCATGGTTGTTCCGTAAGAGGAAAGCTCGGGGATCAGGTCCTTTTCCAGGGTCTTGCCTGCCGGCCGGGTGATAATCAGGGTGTCGGACACCCCGTTTAAGGTCAGCTGGGTGTTCAGGGCGGCTGAAGTTGCAAAGACCGAGGAAACTCCAGGGACCCTTTCGACCTCTATATCGAATTTCTTCAGCTCTTCCATCTGCTCCACGATGGACCCGTAGAGGGAGGGGTCCCCGCTGTGGAGGCGTACCACGAATTTTCCTGCGTCAACGGCATCCACGATAATCTTCGTGGTTTCGTCAAGGGTAAGCCCGTAACTGTCCACGGTCTCCCCGTTAGTGTAGTCCAGGACTATGGGGTTTACAAGGGACCCTGCATACATTACAAGGTCTGCCTTCTCAAGCAGTTCGCGCCCCAGCATGGTAATTAATTTGGGGTTTCCGGGGCCTGCTCCAACAATATACACTTTCCTTTCCATCTGACCATTCCCTTAGCATTCTTGGTAAATTAAAACTTGCCCGGAGACCGTAATTTCAGGCCCCCGGCGCAAAAATACAATTATTTCTTCCCGTAAACAATGCTGAAATAGTTCCCCTTTTCAGGGATGTCTTCCTTCTTTCCGATAATCACTTCATCATCCGAAAAAAGTTTTTCCGCAAAGATGAATTCCCTGTAACCTTCGGCTTCAAGCGTTTCGATTATCTGTTTCGGTTTCGTGGCTTTCAGGTGGATCTTATACCCGATTTCCGAGCCGTCGCTGACCTCGAAGGAAGTTTCAACCGCCACATCGGTCCTGGCAGCAAAGGATGTGATAGAACTGATGCCCGGGATGGTTGAGACTTCGACATCCGGATAATACCTGCGCATGACCTTTTTCAGGTGGGTGAAGGTAGAGAAAAAGTTGGGATCACCTATGAGCCCGAAAGCTACGGTCCCATTCCGGGCTTGCTCCGCAACCTTGTCGGCATTTTCTTTCCAGAGAGCGTTTAACGCCTCAAGGTCCCTGATCATGGGAAACTCCAGAATTTCAGAATCCGCGTAAGGGGCCACAAGCTCCTGTGCCATGCGCCCGGGCACGTATACCTTATCACTGTTTTTCAAAACATTCACTGCTTTCAGGGTCAGAAGTTCAGGGTCTCCGGGACCAAGTCCTACTCCTATTAACATCTTATCGCTCCATAAACTGTTAAATATAAACGTAAATCATCAGGTAAACATAAATTACCAGATTAAACGCAAATCATCAAAGATTAACACAAAGCATGAAATTCAGTTATTCAGCTTTTTCCGACAATAATGTACACCGGGTTTTCAGGCTTGAACATGGTTTCCCCTGCAATCGGGGCGCTTCTTGAGACCACCAGGTGGATGACTTCATAAAAAATCCCGAGTTTCTTCATGGCCTCGATTGTCCTGACAACAGTCTCGATCCGGACGGCATTTACCACAACACTCCTGGCATTTTTCTGCACCAGTTTTTCTAGCACGGTGCCAATGTTCTTTGTCCCACCGACAAAAGCGCAGTCAACAGAATCAATAAGTTCTCCACCCAGGATTTCCGAGGCTTCTCCGGCAAAAATCCTGCCGTTCTCAATATTGAAATTTTTAAAATTCGCTTTCGTAGCCCTGAGAGCCTCTTCCCGAGCATCGATTGCATAGATCGTGAGACCCCGGACCAGCCGGGTTGCTGCAATTGATACCGAACCCGTACCGCAGCCTACATCTGCAAACCGGTCCCCGTCCCGAAGCCCGAGCTTTGAGAGGGACACCGCAATGATTTCCGGTTTTGTCGGACCGCCGCTAACACCTACTATTTCGGACATGTTCCACCTGGTAAAAGTGATGCAAATAAATCAAATATAAATTAAATATGTGCCGGACGCAAATTTGAATTGAAACAAATTAACTATAAAACAAATTCGCTTCATACAGCAAATTAACATCATATAATTCTGAGCAAGTCAGGCATGAGATATTATACAACAATAAATATAAATCATACACCTGAAATCTGCGGAGATATAAATATAATTTGTTCTAGATATACCTTATTATCAGCAGTAGGGGCTTGTCAGGAAAGTAAACTTTCATGCAACAAAAAAGTGTTCGGAAAAATTATCCATGGGAAAGTTTGTATCTACTGGCAGATCACTGATCGAGAGGAGATACATTAAGAAAATATTTACGAGAAATGATAGGACTTGCCCCTTTAAGCTAAAAATGAAAAACAACATGATGGGAGAGATTTTTGAATATTACCCGGGTGTTCCTGAAAAAGACGTTTTTATAAATAAAATTATATTTTTTAAATAGAAGAAAGACATTTTAACCATAAACGCATACATTTATGCTGGCAATTTGACCTGAAAAGGCAAACATCGAATCAGGCATACCTGAAAAGGGGATTTTCAGGTTAGAAACGGGATAATTTCTCGCTTATTTCGACTGGTTTTTCCGACTTTATACCGCGTAATGACATTTTTTTATAGAGGATGGGGACCCCCAACAGTGTAAGCCCGCTCCCCCTATGCAGGCCACTGTTATCTACAAATACAGGAGGAAAAGTGATGAAGGTTTACGAATCATATGACGATTTACCCAAGTTAAAGCTGCCCTACGGAAATGAGATTTTCATCAGTGATAGCACCATCCGCGACGGCTCCCAGATGCCGGGGATAGTCCTGACAAGGGACCACAAGCTTCAGATCTACGAGTACCTCCACGAGATAGGAATTGAAAAACTGGAAGCTTTTGTCTTCAACCAGAGAGATAAGGACGCCGTAAAGCTCATGTTTGACAGGGGATACGAGTGCCCCGAGATCACGGGCTGGTCAAGGGCTTCCCGCGGAGACATTGATAAGATCCTGGAAGTTGACGGGCTCGAAGAAACAGGAATATTAATGTCGGTCTCGGATACCCACATAACGTCCAAGATGCGGCTTTCGGGACGGGAAGAAGCCGAAGAGAAATACCTTGATGCCCTCCAGTACGCCGTTGACCATGGGCTTCGCACACGGGCTCACCTGGAAGATATGACAAGAGCCGACAACTACAACTTCGTCTTCCCTCTTATCGAAAAAATAATGGAAATCGATCCGGACTGCATTATCAGGGTCTGCGACACCGTAGGGTACGGGCTTCCGTACATAGGAATTGATGAACCTTACGGCATCCCGAAAATAATGGAGCACCTGAAAAAAGAGATAAAGGTCAAGAACATCGAGACCCATATTCATGACGATTACGGGATGGGGACAGCAAGTTCCATTGCAGGATACTGGTATGGAGCTAACTGGAGCAGTGTAACATTCCTCGGAATAGGAGAGCGTGCAGGAAATACGGGGATGGAAAAAATCCTCCTTTTCCTGGCAGACCGTGTTGAAGGCTTTGAGAAATACAACCTCGAACCCATTTCCCGTTTCACGGACTTCATGGAAAAAGCCCTGGGACTCCGGATCCCAAGAAACAAACCGGTTGTGGGAAAGAATATCTTTGCCCACGAATCAGGGATACACGCCGCAGGCATCCTGAAAAATCCCTTCAACTACGAACCATATCCCCCTGAATTGATAGGAGGAAAACGGCTGCTCCTCATCGGGGATTCCTCAGGTCTGGAAATAATCCGACATAAGGTCCAGGAAACCTTAAACGAATTGCTGGGAGTCGAAACAGCCGTAGAAAAAGACGATGAAAGGCTTCTCAGCATCCAGCAGGAAATCCAGAAACTCTACGACAACGAAGAGCGGGTCTCCTGCATCTCGGACGAAGAACTCCTGGCCTACGTGGAGAAGTATTTCCTTTGCCAGTCGATCTGTGACCCTGTACACGCAGGAGGCAGAGGGAAATTTGCGAAAAAGGAATGAAGCTGAGACCGAAAACCGGAATGTCTGAACACGAAAAAAGAAAAAATAAGGAGCAGCATAAGGCTCTGGAATAGGAAAACTCCCTCAGGAACTCTCCCAGAGATTCTCTCAGGAACTCTTTCAGAGACCTTATTCCGCGTTATTGCACTTTGTGCATCAGAATTACTTTTTTACTTAAGGATTTCTGCCGTGTACTTTGCGATCTCGCCGGCCATCTCGCTGAGTTTTGCGTTTCCGCCGAGGTCGTAGGTGACGTACTTGCCTTCGGAAACCACGCGTTCCGTGGCTTTGAAGATGGCTTCGGACTTATCCTTTTCACCCAGGTAGTCGAGCATCCAGGCCCCTGCAAGGACGGTTGCAACCGGATTGACCTTGTCCTGGCCTGCATATTTGGGGGCTGAGCCGTGGGCGGGTTCGAACATGGCAAAGGAGTCGCCGATATTGGCGGAGTAGATCATCCCGATGCTGCCGACCAGGGCTGCGCACTCCTCGCTGATAACGTCCATGAAGAGGTTGGTGGACAGGAGGACTTTCTTGTCAAAGATCTGTGGATTCTTGATAAGCTGCATGGCGATGTTGTCGATGTGGTAGGGCCAGATCTCAACATCAGGGAATTCCTTCCCGACCTTTTCGACCTCTTCGAGGAAGGTACCACAGGTCTGCTTGAGGATGTTGCTCTTGTGGATGGGGACAACCGTGTCGTAGCCTCTACGCTTTGCTTCTTCAAAGGCGTAGCGGGCAATCTTACTTGAGGATGTGCGAGTAATCTTCCGGATTGCAATGTAAACATCATCAGTAAGCTTTACTTCCTCTCCTATGTACAGGCCTTCCGTTCCTTCCCGGACACAGATGTGCTCGACATCCCCGAGAGGGGAGCTTGAACCGGGGAAGGTCTTTATGGGCCTCACATTGGCGTAGAGGTCATACTTCTGCCTGATGGATACTGCCACGCTCTTAGGGGAACCGATCCCTCCGGGGGTAGTGGTCGGGCCCTTGAAAGAGGCATCGGAACTGTCAAGGATGTCCCAGGTCTCGTCAGGAATAAGGGAATTCCCACCGTTCATTTCCCACCAGGTGGCACCGGCTTCACACATGACGAATTCGACATCCGTACCTGCGGCTTCCGTGACTTTAAGCATTGCGTCTACAAGTTCGGGGCCAACCCCGTCACCTTTGATTACTGCTGCGGTTTTACTCATATTATCACCATCTATAGGTTACCATCACCAGGTTTTCACTCCGGGCCACCTTTACCAGGTCGCCATTTCAGAGCACCGTATATCAGGTAACCATGCGTTTGGTTTCGTATTTGAAGAATGGTAGCGATTGATAAACTGGAAAAGGGAAAAAGACCTTTCAAAAAATTTGCCTAAATATTACTTGATTGTTTCCGGGGTACTCAACGGCAAGCTATCTATTTCAAGCTTTGGGTGCTAATATTATCCGGAACAATGCTGCTGAGAAAGTTAAAAAAGAGCCCTGTAAACCCGCAAACATTTACAAATGTCCAGGGCCAGAACCCTGAAAAAACCCGTATTCAAGCAAGAGTCTAGCAAGGTTCAAGCAAGATTTGAGGAAGAAAGAATGCCCGCAAAAATCCCGATTACCGACAACCACATGCACATCGACCCGAGAGCCAGGGGGCTTGCCGCCGTAAAAGACTTCCAGAACGCAGGGGGAACCCACATTATCCTGGTGACCAAGCCTACCTGGACCCTGGGGATCACTGTAAAAAAGCCCGAAGATTACCTGCCCGTCTTTGATGAGACAGTGGAAATCGCCGCAAAAATCCGGGAGATGGGAGTTGGGGCATTTCCCGTGCTTGGGGTACACCCTGCAGAGATTTCAAAACTCACGGAGTACATGGAACTAGGAGAGGCTGCCGAGACCATGAAAAAAGGCCTTGAGCTTGCGGCAGGCTACGTGGAAAAAGGCCTTGCGGTGGGAATTAAATCAGGGCGCCCGCACTACCCCGTCCCCGAAGAGGTCTGGGAAGCCTCAAACGAGATCATGGAACACGCCTTTTCCCTTGGAAGAGACCAGGACTGTGCAGTCCAGCTCCACACCGAAAGCGTCGAAGAGCCGGAACTCACCGATATTGCGGAGAGGGCAAGGAAAACCGGGATCAAAATGTACAGGGTGGTCAAGCACTATGCCCCACCTCTCGTTAACGTCTGCGAGAAACTGGGAGTCTTTCCCGGGGTGATCTGTTCCAAAGGAGCGGTTGAAAAAGCCCTTGAAGAAGGCACCCGTTTCATGATGGAAACAGACTATATCGACGACCCTGAAAGGCCCGGCGCGGTACTTGGCCCGAAAACAATCCCCCGCAGAACATTAAAACTGGTAGAAGAGCACGGGGAAGAACCTTTCTGGACCATCCACAAAGAAAATCCTGAAAAAGTATACGATATTGAGATCGAACTGTAAAAGGAAGGCAAAAAGCAGACAGGAAACTGTACAGACCGGGACACCCAATTGAAGAGAAAAACCAGAAAAAATAGAGAGGGGAAAGTAGAGGAGAAAAGGGGATAAGAAAAGGGGATAAAAAAGGGAGTAAAAAAATAAAGGGGAATGGGAAAAAGGAGAGAGAAAGAACTCTCTGACCTACATTCAGGTCCGGATTTCTGATGTATCAGAATTGAAAGCCGATACCCCGGAATTCACCTTTATATTAATTTATCTATCTTAATACCCTATCTTAATACCTTATCTTAATTACCCAACTTTACTACCTGACCTTTACTACCAGATTTTAATTACCTGACCTTTACTACCAGATATTAATTACCTGATCTTTACTACCTAATTACCTGATCTTTACTACCAGATTTTAATTACCTGATCTTTACTACCAGATTTTAATTACCTGATCTTTACTACCAGATTTTAATTACCGTAGCCTAATTACCATATCTCGGCGGAGAATTACTTCCTCTTGATCGTAACGATATCCCCGAGGGTGGTATCCGTCTTAAAGTGGGAGACCTCCTGATCAGAACCGGAAACCCTCTCCGTTAGCTTGATGTTGAGGGTATGCTCAAGTTTCTTGCGCACGGAGTCTTCAGGTACGATCTCTTTTCTTTCTATTTTCTTAATTAGGGAGGATTTTTCTTTTATTTTGGCAGCCAGCTCTTCCTGGGACCAGCCATGCGCTTCCCGGGCTTCCCGGAGGACATGTTCATAATTTTCTACGAGTTCATCCTGCAGAATGTCAAAGTAATTCCTTTGAGGCCTCTTTGTGACCCGTGGTGCCGTTCGAGCCACCGGAGAGACTTTCCTGGAAACAGGTGCCCTCTTATTGACAGGCTGCCCGTATGGAGCACATTTAGGGCATACCTGAAGTTCACTATTGTCTATGGTAACGCTTATCGGCTTTTCACGGATCTCTGCACCACATATTTCGCACTGCATATTGATCACTTCGAAAACGCTATATACGGTACGAACTTAAATATTATTCGGAGCTCCATGACGGAAAGTACCAAAAGTAAGGATGAAAACATGCGCAGTCACGTTGTGAAGTCCGGACCTGTGTATGACGGAATCGAGACTGGCGGGATGGAAGAGTCATCAGAGAACCTTCAGGACCGCATGCGACAGCTTGAAAGCCGCAACACCTATCTGGAAGAGCAGTGTAGCCAGATCGAATCAGAAAAGCGCTATCTGGAAAATCAGAAGATCAAATATGAAAGGGAAATCCGGAAGCTGCAGTCTGAACTGGATCGCATGAAGACCTCTCCTCTGATCATTGGTACGGTTATCGATGTGATCAAAAACGATCGGATCATTGTGAGGAGCAGCAACGGACCCCAGTTTCTGGTAAACGTGTCCCAGTACATTGACGAGAAAAAACTGGCCCCGGGAGCAAAAGTAGCCCTGAACCAGCATACCCTTGCCATTGCTGAGGTGATTCCCTCTACGGAAGAGCCTTTTGTAGCTGCGATGGAAGTCCTCGAAACAGTGGAAGTGGACTACGGCCAGATCGGTGGGCTAGAGGAGCAGATTCAGGAACTTCAAGAAGCAGTGGAACTGCCGCTTATCGACCCGGAACGCTTTTCCCGCATAGGGATAGAACCTCCCAAGGGAGTGCTTCTTTTCGGCCTCCCGGGAACAGGTAAGACCCTGCTCGCAAAAGCCGTGGCTCACAGGACAAAAGCAACCTTCATCAGGGTAGTCGGCTCGGAACTTGTGCAAAAGTACATAGGGGACGGTTCCAAGCTTGTCCGGGAAATCTTCGAAATGGCCCGGAAAAAAGCCCCGAGTATTATATTTATTGACGAACTGGACTCGATTGCAGCCAGGCGTCTGAACGAAACTACCGGCGCAGACCGGGAAGTCCAGAGGACGCTCATGCAGCTCCTTGCGGAAATGGACGGCTTTGACAAGCGGAAGAACGTTCGGATCATTGCAGCAACTAATCGCCCGGACGTCCTTGACCCGGCAATTCTCAGGCCAGGGCGCTTTGACAGGTTGGTGAACGTTCCGATGCCCGGACCCGAAGCCAGAGAAAAGATCCTCCAGATCCACAGTGAAAACATGACCCTTACCGGAGGCATCAATTTCAAGAAGCTCGCAAAACTCACCGAGGGCATGAGCGGAGCGGACCTGAAGGCAATTGCCACGGAAGCGGGGATGCTTGCAGTCCGGAAGGACGGGCAGGCAGTGGAGATGGAAGACTTTCTGGAAGCGGTAGATAAGGTCTCAATGGCCGCAAGTACGCAGAAAATGAACCAGATCGAGCTGGCTGAAACAATGTTCGTCTGAAACCAGGGGGAAGAAAGCCCCCAGGGGTATTTTTTAAATTCAGGGCCTGATGGATATCGACGACAGTATGTCCTCTAAAAAAAGCAGTTTCCGGAAAAAATATCCTGAAAAAAATCCTGAAAAACGGATCTTGAAAAATATTCTGGGGAAACTATTTTGGAAAACGAACATAAAAAACTGTTTCTGAAAAACTGTTTCTGAAAAACTGTTTCTGTAAAACTATTCCTGTAAAACTGCTTTTGAAAACCGGTAAACTATTTTTGCAATTTCAACGTAAAGAAAAGCGTGGAATCGGATTTTCATGTCAAGCCCGAGATCCGGGTTCTCGGGATAGATGACTCGGCTCTAATTAATGAAAAAATAATGATAGTCGGGACTGTTTTCAGGGGAGGGGACTGGATGGACGGGGTCCTGCGTTCGGAAATCACCCGGGACGGGCTTGATGCAACCGAGGTAATCAGCCGGATGGCAAAGGAAAGCAAGCACTACGGGCAGCTCAGGGTAATCATGCTGGACGGGGTCACATACGGAGGCTTCAACGTCGTTGACATTGTGAAGCTTCACGAAGAAACAGGACTTCCCGTAATAGTGGTCATGCGCTCGTACCCGGACTTTGAAAAAATAAAAGCCGCACTTAAGCACTTCCCTGACGGGGAAGAACGCTGGAATATAATAGAGAAAGCCGGGAAGATAGAAAAGGTCGTCACGAGAAACCGGGAAAATCCCGTGTATATCCAGAAAAAAGGAATCGGGCTCAAAAGCGCGGAGAAAATAGTCAGGCTCACAGCAATAAGAAGCAATATCCCGGAACCCCTGCGAGTAGCCCATCTGATTGCCACGGGAATTATTTTAGGGGAATCAAGGGGAAAAGCATAACACGCAGGGCAAAAACCCGAAGGGTGCAACCTTGCAAAAAAACCTTACAGGGCTCACAAAGCCGGGCCTGAGATTATAGAAACCAGGTATGAAACACTAGAAGCCAGACCCTGGACATTAGAAGCCGTAACAGGTTAAGAAGGGTTCATAAAAAAGAAAAGAAAGAAAAAATCCGGGGCAAAAGGGAAAAATAAAAATAGAAGGGCGTCTTCAAAAAATATAAAATCTAAAAAAATATACAGCTTGCCGAAAAAAATAAGAAAAGACCCAGGAGAGAGTAGGGGGAAAAAAGACATCATAAGACGGGCAAGAGGCAAGAAAAAAACAATTTAGAGAGAGAAATCCGAAAACATTGACAAAATTTTTAAACAATGAACATCTAAACCAGAAACCCGGAAAAGGAAAACTCTTAAATTGGAAACTGTATATGTGATGTTTAAAAATAATTTTATCCTTCAATACCATTCACTAAGCGATTACCCTACAGGTCGGAGGAAAACAGTAGCATGAGATCCATTGTGGAAGAAGCCCTTGCTCGATCTGCCCAGGAAGGACGTGGCGGGCAGGGAGAGTATTTAAACCCTGATAACTCGAACGGAAACGACGAAATCAACGCCGAACTCGAAGAGATCCTGAAAAGCCTTCAAACAACCATCAAGGTCGTTGGCTGCGGAGGCGGCGGTTCGAACAGCATCCAGCGCATGCTGGGGGAAGGAATCCAGGGAGCGGAAATGGTTGCCCTGAACACTGATGCCCAACACCTCCTCCATGTACACGCTAACAAAAAGATCCTTATAGGGAAAAAGAAGACCCGCGGACTTGGAGCGGGCAGTCTCCCCCAGATAGGAGAAGATGCTGCAATCGAGAGCATCGATGAGATCAACAGAATTGTCGAAGGCGCTGACATGGTCTTCATAACGGCAGGTATGGGAGGAGGAACCGGAACTGGGTCCGCCCCGGTCGTTGCCGAAGCTGCCAGGGACGCAGGCGCCCTTACAATCGCAGTAGTCACCCTCCCCTTCAGTGTGGAAGGGCACATCCGCCGAACCAATGCAGAAGCAGGGCTCGAACGCCTTAGGGACGTTGCCGACACCGTGATCGTGGTCCCCAATGACAAACTGATAGAAGTTGTCCCGAGACTTCCGCTTCAGGCGGCTTTCAAGGTATCGGACGAAATCCTGATGAGGGCTGTAAAAGGTATCACTGAGCTTATCACAAAGCCGGGGCTTGTCAACCTTGACTTTGCGGATATCAGGACTGTCATGCAGAACGGAGGCGTTGCTATGATAGGGCTCGGGGAATCCGATGGCGAGAACAAGGCAGTCGAATCCGTGCAAAAAGCTCTCAGAAGCCCGCTTCTTGACGTTGACATTTCAGGTGCGACCTCTGCCCTCGTGAATGTGGTCGGAGGCCCCGACATGACCATAGCCGAAGCAGAGAACGTGGTCCAGGAAGTTTACAACCGGATCGACACCAATGCCCGCCTGATCTGGGGTGCCCAGGTCGACCCCGAACTTGAACAGACCGTGCGCACAATGATCGTGGTCACCGGAGTTACCTCCGCCCAGATTTACGGGCACGGAAACGACAAAAACGTCACCCTCAAATACGGGATTGACTTCGTAGAGTGATAGGGTATAAAAAGCAGAAGATCAGGGATAAAAAAGGCCGATTGGATAGACGTACTGTTTTCCTCTCCTTAAGGGAAAAAATAAAGGGTAAAAATCCAATCGAAAACTATTTTTATGGTAAATAACGTATGATGCCGATACGACTCGGCATCAAAAAAACATTTCAGGATACTGATGCGGATACTGATACAGATGCTGATGCGGTTTCGAATTTAAAGTAGACGGAAGGTCCGAAAATCGAAACCATCTGATGTTTTAAGGCCTGAATCAGTGATATCTTAAAATAAGAGGAATTAGTAATATTACCCGCTCGGTCCATCCCGAACAGAGCCCGGACATCCTTGCGTACAGGGCAAACATATCCTGTCATGGGGCGTAAGGGGAAGAGCCGGAAGCGTATTTATATAACAATTCCGATTATCAAAGAGTAGTACAGAAAACCTGGATGTGAATCGTTTGGCAGAATCCATGTTTGAACAGAAAATAAGTACAGAACGCATCGGTCAGGTAATCCGGGCACACCTGAGGGTCCTGAAACTTACAAAAAAACCGTCCAGGGAAGAGTTCTTGACCATTGCTAAAGTTGCAGGTGCCGGGATCCTGGCTGTGGGTGCAATAGGCTTTATTATCTATGTACTGTTAACAATGTTGCCCCAGTGGGTGGCTCAATGAGTGAGGAGTCCCAGATATTCGTAATCAAGACCACGGCAAACCAGGAAAGATCGGTAGCTACAGCCCTTGCGAGAGTTGTAAAGAAAGAAAGGTCCGACATAAGGGCAATCCTGGCTCCGGATGAGCTGAAGGGATATGTCCTTGTAGAGGCCCCGAAATCCGGGATAGTGGAACTGGCAATCCAGACCATCCCCCATGCAAGAGCTCTTGTCAGGGGAAGTTCCACGATTGCCGAAATCGAGCACTTCCTGAAACCGAAGCCAGTGGTTACCGGCATCAAAGAAGGGGCCATAATAGAAGTAACCTCAGGACCCTTTAAAGGTGAGAAAGCCCGGGTCAAGCGGGTTGACGAAGGGCATGAAGAAATTACGGTGGAACTCTTTGACGCAGTGGTCCCGATCCCCATTACAATCCGTGGGGATACCGTGAGGGTACTGAAAAAAGAGTTTGAAAATTAAGGAAAAAGGACACAGGGCACTATCGAAAGTTAAAAGCCCAAAATATTCCGCTTATTAATTACTCACCAGTACTCAATAACCAGTACTTGATAACCAGTACTTAATAACCAGTACTTGATAACCAGTACTTGATAACCAGTACTTGATAATCAGTACTTGATAACCAGTACTTAATAACCAGTACTTGATAATCAGTATTTGATAATCAGTACTTAATAATCAGTACTTGATAATCAGTACTTGATAATCAGTACTTGATAACCAGTACTTAATAACCAGTACTTGATAATCAGTATTTGATAATCAGTACTTAATAATCAGTACTTGATAATCAGTACTCAATAGGAAATAAAGGTAAATTCAAGCAAAATTATAATTATACTTATCAAAACCGGTGATACTCAGATGACAAGTATTGTTGAAGCACTTGTCCCGGGTGGAAAAGCAAACCCAGGACCCCCCTTAGGTCCGGCACTTGGTCCCCTCGGGGTCAACATAAAAGAAGTAGTCGACAAGATCAACGAGAAAACCAGGGATTACAACGGGATGCAGGTCCCTGTAAAGGTAATCGTTGATGACAAGAAAAACGTTGAGATCGAAGTTGGTACCCCTCCGACCTCGGCCCTGGTAATGCAGGAAGCCGGGATCAAGAAAGGATCGGGGACTGCGGGAAGCGAAGTTGTTGGCAACTTGAGCATCCAGCAGGTTGCGAAGATTGCCCGCATGAAAAAGGAAGATATCCTTTCCTACGACCTCAAAGCTGCAATGAAAGAGGTTATGGGCACCTGTGTTCCAATGGGCGTAACCATTGAAGAGACGGAAGCCAGGGAATGCCAGAAGGCACTCGACGAAGGCAAGTTCGATGACGTACTTGCTGGCGAAGAGTGGTAAAACCTTCAACCCTTCCTTTTTATCCGGGACACCCAATCCACACCAATAGTTTTAAATGGGATACCACTAATAGCTCAGAAGCTTTGACCAGCACCCCCCGGGGCAGTGTGAAAGCTAGAGAGCTATAAGTGGCTTACTGTTATGTGAATTATATAAATGATACAAATTATATGAATTATATAAATTAACAGTAAGAGGGCCCGAAATCCCGGGCAGCCAACTATCGACAAACCGTAGTAAGCCGTAGCGGCTGATGGACAACTAAGTTCAACACTACGGAGAGGAGCAAGATGGTAGAAGATCATATACTGGAAGCCGTCAAGAAAGTACTTGAGGAGTCGCCGAAGCGCAATTTTTCGGAAAGCGTGGACGTAGCGATTAACTTAAGGAACCTTGACATGAACCAACCAAAGAATAGAGTCGACGAAGAGATTATTCTTCCGCACGGGCTCGGAAAAGACCTTAAGATAGGCGTTTTTGCAAAAGGTGACGTGGGACTCAGGGCAAAGGATGCCGGTGCCGCGTACGTTATTTCTGATATTGAGCTTGAGGAACTTGTCGGCGACAAGTCAAAGGCAAGGTCTCTTGCAAACGAATGTGACCTTTTTATCGCAGAAACCCAGTTCATGCCGATAATCGGTAAGAACCTTGGTGTCGTACTTGGACCCAGGGGAAAGATGCCGATCCCACTCCTGCCAAACAAGGATATAGGGGAACTGATCCAGAGCAAGCAAAATGCAGTAAAGCTCAGGTCAAAGGACAAGCTCACTTTCCACGTGGCTGTCGGCAGGAGAAACATGGACTCGGAAGCCCTGGCAGAGAATGTCGAGACTATTGTGACCAGACTGGAGCGTGCCCTTGAAAAGGGTAAGCACAACATGAGATCGGTCTATGTCACGACAACGATGGGCAAATCTGAGAGGGTGGTGTAAATGGCTGAGGAGAAGCATCATACCGAACATATCCCGCAGTGGAAAAAGGATGAAATAGAGAACATAAAAGAACTCATCCAGTCCCACAGCATTTTCGGAATGGTGGGGATTGAAGGTATCTTTGCAGCCCAGATCCAGAAGATGCGTAGAGACCTGAAGGACGTTGCAGTGCTTAAGGTTTCCAGAAACACCCTCATCGAGCGGGCTTTAAGCGAACTCGGGGAAAATATACCCGAGATGAAAAATCACATCGACAGCCAGACCGCCCTGGTTTTCACGAACGAAAGCCCCTTCAAGCTTTACAAACTGCTCGAAAGTACCAAGACCCCGTCTCCGATAAAAGGAGGCGCAATCGCCCCCAGTGACATTGTTGTCCAGAAGGGCCCGACCAGTTTCCCCCCTGGCCCGATCCTCGGTGAATTCCAGAGTGCCGGGATCCCCGCAGCAATCGAAGCGGGAAAGGTTGCCATTAAGGAAAAGAAAGTGGTCTGTAAGGAAGGCGAAGCCGTCCCCCAGAAGCTTGCAACAATGCTTGCAAAACTGGAAATCTACCCCCTTATAGTCGGTCTGGACTTAAGGGCGGTTTACGATGCCGGGACTATTTACAAGCCGGACCTCCTTGCAATTGATGAAAGCAAGTACTTTGCCGACATCACAAGGGCAGCTCAGAACGCATTCAACCTCTCTGTCAACACGGCATTCCCGACCGGCGCAACCGTCAGCACCCTGCTTGCGAAAGCCTTTGCAGAAGCAAAGAACCTGGGTGTCAATGCTGTTATCCTTGAACCGGGAGTCATGGACGCCCTGCTTGGCAAGGCACATGCCCAGATGACCTCTGTAGCATCCAAAGCCGCAGACAAGGACGCAAACGCAGTGGACGATGAACTGAGGGAAACTCTCGGAGCCGCCGCAAGCGCAGCCGCTGTGGCCGCCGCAAGCGCCCCGGTTGAGGAAGCTACTGAGACTGAAGAGGAAGAAGCAGAAGAGGAAGAGGACGACAGTTCCGAAGAAGACGGAATGGCAGGCCTCGGAGCCCTTTTCGGATGAACAAATTTGAAATTCACAATTTACGCTAATACAAATCTAGGTGATCAATGATGGAATACATATACGCAGCACTCTTATTGCACAACGCAGGTAAGGAAGTTACTGAAGACGCAATCGTTGCCGTCCTTGCGGCAGCAGGTATCGAAGTGAACGAAGCCAGAGCAAAGGCCCTTGTCGCAGCCCTTGAAGGCGTGGACATCGAAGAAGCAATTGCACAGGCAGCATTCGCAGCACCCGCAGCAGCAGCAGCACCCGCAGCAGCAGCACCCGCAGCAGCAGAAGAAGCTCCTGCAGAAGAAGAGGAAGAAGAGGAAGACGACTCCTCCGAAGAAGACGGAATGGCCGGTCTCGGCGCTCTCTTTGGCTAAATTCGATACAAGGTGCTCGCCTCAGGGCGAGCACACTTTTTTTTGGTTATATATACATTGTAATAATTTTTATACATTGGGATCGTTTCTAAACCCATCAGGCTTTCTTTCAGTACAAAGTGATAAAGTTGGAAAGCAGTTAGTAGTTACAGGCTCCTCAGCAAGCGAAAGCCAATGCAGTGGACGCGGGTGTAGGGGGCAAACCTGAAGCGGAATGCTGAATGGCAGACCGTGGGTGCGGCATTCCAGCTACCGCTCCGGATAACACGGCGGGAGCTATTTCCCCCTTCCCAGGCACTACCATCAGAAGGAGCACCATCATAATTATCATACCATTCGTCCTGACACCATTCCAACACATTCCCAGACATACCATAAAGGCCCCAGGAATTAGGCTTCTTCTGACCAACCGGATGAGTCATTTCATCAGAGTTTCTACAATACCAAGCATAATCACCGAGTTTCGATTCGTCACCCCCAAAGAAATATCTGGTTGTGGTACCCGCTCTGCAGGCATATTCCCATTCAGCTTCTGAAGGTAAACGATATTTATCTGTCCCCTCCATTGCATTGAGCTTATTGATGAACTCCTGAGCATCGTACCAGGAAACATACTCTACGGGAAGATCATCGCCCTTGAAGTGTGAAGGATTATTTCCCATTACAGATTTCCACTGTTCCTGAGATACTTCATATTTACCAAGGTAATATGAATTTTCTATAGTAACCTCATGAACAGGTTTTCCGCTATTAGCTATACCCCCTTCATCTGAAGGTGAGCCCATCATGAATTCCCCTGCAGGGATCTTAACAAATTCTATGCCTATCGAATTTGTATAGTCCGAATCGTCTGCTGATTTTTCGGGTTCGGTACAACCCTGCACCCCACAAAAGAGGAGCATAACTATTACAGCAATGAATACTCTTTTACTTACTCTTTCAAACATACATAACACCATTGAAAAATTCAGGTTTCAGCCCAAGTTAGGACCCGTGGCAAAATAACGTGCGTATATTTACCAATTGGTCCTAATGGTTTTCAGTATCATACGGACCAATCAAAATTTACTATGAATTGCAAATTACGCAGGTTATTTCGCTGCGAGCCCTTAGCAGGCTCAGAACTCAGTCCCGGTGACTTCGCATGCTTCGAAGATCCGGGCCTCCCCAGGATTAGTTTCTACTTCCTGCTTAAAGTAATGAACTAGTAGAGTGGTAAGTGGGTACATTCCTCAAAACGCGGAAACCGAGGAGGCTGGAGCGGGTATTTGTAGTGAATATCCAGAATGCCATACTGCTCTTTTTCTTCTGGCTGTTCTTTTTTCGGTTAAATTCCGAAAAGATCGTAAAACATCTGCTGGCATGCCTCCTTACCGGAACCGGGTTGGTGGCAGGTATCACGGAGGTATACGTGTTCTGATACTGCTCTTCTCCTTACTCCTGTAGAATATGTTTTTATTTCTTTTTTATTTTTTGTTTATTGTGCGACTTTCAATCTTCAAAACCGTATTTACCTATTTATAGAATAAAATAGAGAGTATGGGGGTGTCAAGATGACAAAACAAAAGATACACTTGACGAACTAATGGAGAATATCCAGAAAACCGTCTTAGCCATCTGGAACTCTTAAAATCAAAAAAGGAATCTTTGCCTCCCATTAAGTTCCAGGTAATTCAGGAAACTGAAATCGAGGTTTAATTTCCAACTTATTTGAATTTTCTTTTAGCAAAAAAATGATCTCCCATGTCCCGATTCGACCCCCTCCTCGCAGCAAGAGCCCTCTGGCAGATAAGAGTGAAAAAACGCCCCTTCGTCATCTCCCACGGCGTAAACGCCCGCTGTAACATGCGCTGCAGTTTCTGCGAATACTGGAAGGAAACGGGAGAAGACCCGGGCCGTGAAGAGGTCTTCAAACTGCTCGAGAACGCAAAAGCCTTCGGGATAGGAGTCTACAACGCCTGGACAACCGAACCTCTCCTCCGAAAAGACCTCCCCGAGATCATGGCTCACGCCAAAAAGCTCGGCATGATCACCTCCATGGTCACAAACGGCAAACTCCTCTACAAGCGGGCGCACGAATTGAAGGACGTGGATTTCCTCTCCGTCTCCGTAGACGGCACAAAAAGCTACAAAGAAATCCGGAACATGGACTTCGAAGACCTGATGAAGGGATTAAAAAAAGCCATAGAAGTCAGGAAGCAGCAAAACAAGGAAAACCCCATCCTGATGAACTGCGTGCTCAGCAACAAAAACCTCGACGACATCGAAGACCTCATTTTGCTTGCAAAAGACCTGGGCACAAAAATCTCCTTCGAACCCGTCCACGAATTCCCCAAAATCGAAGACGGAACCTGGGACGAGTTCGGAATCCGCGACAAAGAAAAATTCCGCAAAGTCGTGGACAGAATAATCGAACTGAAAAAACAGGGCTACCCCATCATCAACTCCAAAACCTACCTCCGCATGGTCAGGGACGGAAACATGGACTACACCTGCCGGGCAAGCAGCGTAATCATCAATGTCACCCACGACGGCACGGCGGAAACCTGCCGGGTGCAGCACGAGCCTCTCGGGAATGTGATGAGGGACGGGTTTGAAAAGGTCTGGAAAGAGTCGGCAGGCCGGCGGGAAGAACTTGTGAGAAACTGTGAAGGGTGCCTCTTTTTCGGGTATGCGGAAAATAGTTTGATGCAGGGGTTTAAGCCGGAAGTTTTGATGTGCTATGAGTGGATGTGAGGGGCGATGTTGTAACACCCGAGTTGCGCTTCCCGAGTTGCGCTTCGGGAGCACGCGTCCTTTTCGCTCGCTGCGCTCCCTCAAGAGGACTAGAAACCTCCACTTGAATAAGTGTTATTTCAAGCGGACTGAAAACCGGTATGGGGATATGTTCAAGAAATGAAAAACAGGGCTACCGGAATACCATATCAAATGTGTCTTGTCCCGCTTGCCTGCAAACGGCTTTTTCCGGAACGAAACACAAAATTTCACCCCAGACCCTCATACCACTGCTAGGTAATGAAAATTTAATTTGCTCATTCCGGCCCCTGTCCGAGAATATTCCTTTTAATCCAGAGCCTGAACACGTTATCAGTTATTTCGTACAGGCCTTCTTTTGGTTTGCTGACCGTCATTGTGCTGTAGAGGTCCCGCATTGAGGTTGTGAGGGAGGAGGCAGGGGTGCCCATGTCCTTGGCGATCTGGCTCAGGCGCCTTTGCTTTTTGGTTGAGAGGTATTTAAGGACCTTTTTTTGCTGTTCGCTGAATTTTTCCATGTAGCGGGCTTCGTATTCGCTGT